>JANQRD010000011.1 GCA_028284725.1 Allomuricauda sp.
GAGCGCATCCGGTTGGCCCGGGAACTCCACGACGGGGTGGGGCAGAAATTGGCGTTGCTCACAAAAATGGTCAAAAAGACAGGCGATCCGCAAGCGGATTCCCTGGCCCGAAACACGCTTGAGGAACTCAGAAACGTGTCCAGACAGCTCTACCCGGTCCTGCTCGAAAGGCTGGGGCTCTCGGGAGCCATTAGATCGATGGTCGACGAGATCGATGCGAGCACGGATATCTTTTTTACCCATAAAATAGATGACATCGATGACAAAGTGACCAAGGAGACCTCCCTGCACCTTTTCCGGATCGTCCAGGAGTTGCTCAATAACACGGTGAAGCATTCCAGGGCCAGGACCTGTTTTGTGAACGTTGAAAAAGAAGTTAAAGCGATAGAGATAGAAATCGGGGATGACGGCATCGGATTCATCTTTAGGGAAAGGCTGAGGGAAAGTTCAAGCCTCGGCTTGCGGATGCTTATGGAGCGCACCAAGATCATACAATCAGGGTTTCGTGTTTACAGTGAGCCGTTGAAGGGAACAAAAGTATCATTGACAATACCCACCTGAATCATGCGAAAACAAGAGATTTCAATAGTTATAGCAGACGACCACCCATTGCTGTTAAAGGGGCTTAATGAGGAATTGATTGCCAACGGTTATAATGTGGTGGGGCAGGCTGCAGATGGTATGAATGCCCTTGAACTTGTTTTAAGATTTCGACCAACCATTGCACTATTGGATATAGACATGCCATTTTTAACAGGTTTTGAAATTGTAAAAATGGCCAAGGAGAAAGGTGTCCCTACTAATTTCATTCTCCTGTCTTTTCATAAAGAAGTAAGTTATTTGAGTCAGGCCAAGGTGCTTCAAATCAATGGGTATCTGCTCAAGGAAGATTCATTTTTTGAAATCGAACGTTGTATTCAGGCCGTTGCGGAGGACCAAACCTACTTTAGTGCTTCATTGGACCCCCTAGCACTGCATAGTGCCAATGATGAATTAAAAAAACTTACCATGCTAACGTCTTCTGAGGTTACCATTTTAAAGCTCGTCGCAAGACAGGCATCAAATGTCAACATAGCTAGCCACCTATGTGTTTCGGTACGTACCGTTGAAAAGCACCGAAGCAATATCATTGCAAAGTTGGCATTGGAGAACTATACCAATACCTTAACCCACTGGGCCATAACCAATCAAAAAGTTATACAAGAGCTTTAAACCTTACTTTTTTAACAATACAATACTTTCTTTTTTTTCCATACGTACTGACACGTATAATTTACGTGGCTTTTCTTATTCCTCTAATAAGTGGTTCGAGGATAACTTGCAACTCATAAAAACACTAAAATTCCAAGCGTTCCAATATATGTGGGATTTAATAAGTGGAAATTATGATATGTTCGGTACAAAGGGATATATAAATAGCTTTAAAACGGAATTCGCTGGGAACTGCTACGATAGTTGCCAGATATCGTTGTATTCCCCCACTTATTACATCGAGTTTTTTATTCGCTTCTTGTTGAGGGAGTTTTGGAGGGTGTTAATCAAAACACCCACGACCTATGGATTGGAAAGCATACCGCCTTGTACATGCTCCAGAAAACTCAAGAATTTATCAGAATTGACTATGCACACATTTGTAGAGTGCAAGAATCTTGAGGAACTCCAAAAAATGCTTAGGGATCTGGTCGTATTTTATGACAAGGCTGCCAAGCTACAGGCGGATATGCCCAAAAAAATAATCAACGAATATTTTGCAGGTAACATAGTGGTTTTGGAAAAGCAATTGTTGGTTTCTATGAAGATCATTAATGGCCTGGATGAAGATAGGCTGAGGCGAATGGACACAACTGTGAAGATTGTCTATTCCACAGATAAATCCATAGAACGGTTACTATTGGATATTGATCTTTTGCTCCATTATTTGGAAAGAGGTAATAAAATTTCCAAGTTTTGGCTTTTGAGGCCATTTTTTCCCAAGACAATCAAAAAAGCGCTTTATGTCACCAGAGACATAATGGTCAACGGGAATCCTTGTGCCAATAAAAAAGCCTTGAAATTGGTTCATCAAGATTTGAAATTAAAACGGAGATTTAGAAAGTTGTCGAAGATATGGGACTCAGAACCACCCACGGGAAGTTCGTATCATGACACATATGTCTTTTTTAAAAATACCATTCTCAGGGCCATAGATTTGATAACGGTCATAGATGATGCGGAAAAAACACGTTTGGAAATCCAAAGAACATCAAATCTATTATTGAGACCCTTTGAGGAGAAGTGTAGAGTGCCAATAGGGGGTAAGAAAATTCGATTGTCCATGGAAAAGGACGACTTTAAAGAATATAGTTTTCAGGAAATTATACACGATTATAGTGATAGTATACTCAATATGGGGAAAGAATGATTTGTCCCATATTGTTTCCTGTGTAAACAGTAAATAAGAATACATTGACTCTATTGAGTCGTTTTGGAATATTGACGAACAGTGTTCCATTTTAAAGGCTGAATAGCCAAAGAAGCATTTTGACCGCTACAGCGAGAGATGCTTTGCACAAATTTCCAAATTGATTCCCATTCATATGGGACTCACAACGGCGGAGCCGTGATGAATATTCAATAGCAGCATTTTACCCAACCCCGTTTAATGATTTTACAGGCCCGTAATGCTTTTTTTGACTATTTCGACAGTAATATCTTGTTGTTGATAATTACTTCAGCCGTAGTCGCTTTTCTTATATCGTACAAATCTTACCCAATCATAATACATCTGGTAAAGACCAAAAAATTAATGGATCAGCCAGTTCATCGTAGCTCACATTGCAATAAAGTGCCAACTCTTGGTGGGGTTGGTGTTTTTATTGCTGTGTCAATGACCATGGGTGTTATCGGATCTATGCTCGACATTTATTCCATAGCTACAAAGTTGATTTCACTATTTGTTGCTTTGGTCCTTTTGTTTTTTATGGGAATAAAAGATGACTTATTGGTATTGTCTCCCCAAAAAAAGATAATGGGACAACTGCTAGCAGCATTTATTGTAATCCTACTGGCGGATGTTAGAGTTCAAAGTTTTGGTGGCCTTTTTGGAATCCAAACGCTGCCGTTGTGGGCATCCTTAATATTCACGGCGTTTGTCTTTGTTTGTATTATCAATGCTTTCAATCTTATTGATGGTATTGATGGTTTGGCAGGTACTGTCGCCATTTTGTGCAGTGCTTCGTTTGGTGTTTTTTTCATTCAGTACGACCAGCATTTTTTAGGGTTGGTTTCTTTTAGTTTGATAGGAGCTCTCATGGCATTTTTATGCTTCAACCTGGGCAAGAAGGTATTTATGGGAGATACTGGCTCTATGGTGATAGGGTTTTTATTATCGTTTCAGGCCATTGGTTTTTTGAATCTTAACCAACTTGCGATAGAACCCAAAATTGCGAATCCTCCTATTTTGGCACTATCTATTTTGGCTTTTCCAATAATGGATACCTTACGTGTTTTTGTAATACGCATAAGTCAGAACCGAAATCCGTTTAAGGCAGATCGCAATCACATTCATCATCGCTTACTTGATCTGGGTTTTTCCCACTTAAAAGCTACAACGTTGGTTTCGTTGTCATGTGTTTTGATTACGGTATTTGCTTACTCCCAAAACTATCTGGAGATACACTTACACCTGGTCGTAGTTTTTACACTCGCATTTGTATTGACATTGATCCCATTTGGGGTAGTTAAAATAACAAGCACTCCCAAAAGAAGTAAAATATCATTATGATGATACGCTTGCTAGGCTTCATCCATTGGTGGGATAAAATCCATAAAAGGGAAACCTTTAGTTAATCGAAAACAAGTATGAAACAAAAAGTGGCTTTTATTACTGGTGTAACTGGTCAAGATGGTGCCTATTTGAGTGATTTTCTAATTGAAAAGGGATATGTGGTCCATGGGTTGAAAAGACGTTCCTCACAATTCAATACAGATAGGGTAGATCATCTTTATCAAGATTCACACGAAGGCCCTAGAAATTTTTTTCTCCATTTCGGGGATATGACCGATAGCACCAACCTGGTAAAACTGATACAAAAGACGCAGCCAGATGAAATATATAATCTGGCGGCCATGAGCCATGTACAGGTTTCATTTGAGACCCCTGAATACACCAGCAATGTGGATGCGCTGGGAACCCTACGGGTTTTGGAGGCGGTCAGACTATTGGGATTGGAAAAAAGGACAAAGATCTACCAAGCTTCAACATCCGAACTTTATGGAAAGGTGCGTGAAATTCCCCAATCAGAGACTACAGGTTTCTATCCAAGAAGCCCATACGGAGTGGCTAAAATGTACGCATATTGGATGACCGTTAATTATCGTGAAGCATATAACATGTATGCTTGCAATGGTATCCTTTTTAACCATGAATCCCCAAAAAGAGGCGAAACTTTTGTTACCCGTAAAATTACTTTAGCGGTTTCAAGAATTGTACTGAACCTTCAGGACAAACTGTATTTGGGAAATCTGGATGCGCAAAGGGATTGGGGGCATGCCAAGGATTATGTACGTGCAATGTGGATGGTACTCCAAGCTGATCAGCCGGAAGATTGGGTCATTGCAACGGGGAAAACAACAACGGTCAGGGATTTTGTACGCTTGAGCTTCGCCTATGTAGGGATTGAACTGGAATTTGTTGGAACCGGGGTAGCCGAAAAGGCCTATGTGAAAAAGTGTACCGACCTGGAATATCAGTTACCTATAGGGAAGGAAGTACTAAGTGTGGATCCAAGATATTTTAGACCCACAGAGGTCGATGTATTGGTAGGGGATGCCACTAAGGCAAGAACAAAATTAGGTTGGGAATTGGAATACGACCTGTGTTCATTGGTAGAAGATATGATGGAGAGCGATCTTACATTGGCCCAAAAAAATCTTTCTTTTCAAAATGTAAATGTTCAAAAAACAGCTTCAAAAGAAGTTGTGATTTGATAGCTATGAAAAGAACCTCGAAAATCTATGTAGCAGGGCATCAGGGATTGGTGGGCTCATCCATTCTTGGCAACCTCAAGGACAAAGGCTATGAAAACATCATTACCCGGAGCCATTCAGAACTGGATTTAACGGATAAGGCTGCCACGGCATCTTTTTTTATGAGGGAAAAACCGGAATACGTATTTCTTGCGGCCGCAAAGGTGGGAGGAATCCTTGCCAATAACAATTATCGTGCAGATTTCATATACGAAAATCTAATGATCCAAAATAACGTGATTCACCAAAGCTACCTCCATGGTGTAAAAAAGTTGCTTTTTTTGGGAAGCACATGTGTCTATCCCAAAAGAACCCCACAGCCCATAAAGGAGGAATATTTGCTCACGGGTGCCCTGGAGTATACGAATGAGCCTTACGCTATTGCCAAAATAGCTGGCCTGCGGATGTGCGAAAGCTATAACATCCAGTTTGGTACAAACTTTATCTCGGGTATGCCCACCAACCTTTATGGCCCCAACGATAACTTCAATTTGACAACTTCCCATGTGTTGCCGGCATTGATGCGAAAAATACACTTGGGGAAATCTTTGGAGAACGATGATTGGGAAAGTATAAGGGCAGATTTGGACAAGCGGCCGATCGATGGGACAAATGGAAAGGCTGACAAGGGTAAAATTATGGCAGTTATCGAAAAACATGGGGTTAGGCTCGGGAACAACGGCAAAGTACTTGTTGAAGTGTGGGGGAGTGGCACTCCCCGACGGGAGTTCCTATGGAATGGGGATATGGCAGATGCGTGTGTATTTCTTATGGAGCATAAAAGTTTCAACGGGTCCTTTAATGTTTTTTCAAGTTGTGGGAAGTGTACTGCGTCTAGGTCCGCTCTAGAATTTGATCAAGGTCAAGTGCGCAACACCCACATCAATATTGGCACAGGTAAGGAAACATCAATAAGAAAGCTTGCAAAAAAAATCAAAACTGCAGTTGGCTTTAAGGGTAGATTGATTTATGATGCTTCAAAACTGGATGGCACCCCGCTTAAAATAAGCGATGTTTCCAAGCTCAATCAACTTGGTTGGAAGCATAAAGTGGAGTTGGATGAAGGAATTGCACGATTATACAATTGGTACAGGACTTCGGTTTAGTATGTATCAAAGGATTAAATGACAAAAATGGGCCATTATTTTTTCCTTACGGTTATTGATTAGCAAACTGTATACGGATAATACTGACCGCAATTTATATCCCTAGAAAAATAAAATACAACCATAACTTAATGTAAAAATCTCATTATCAGTAAATTAAATCATTATATGAAATTTTTGGAATCATGAAAAAATCAATCTCACTACTTATTCTTTTGTTGTACCTATCCAATGTCGAAGCGCAAAGCGAAGAAAAATATATAATCTCGGCTGGTACGAATTTTATTAGTAATGTCAACGATGAAGGAAACCGATTCGCCATAAAAGATCTGGATTTTAATAATCCTTTCTTTTTCGGAGTGGAGCGTAAGCTATCAAGGATGCTATCGGTCGAAGGCATCATCTTAACCAATAGGGTATCGGGGTCAGAGGATGTCAACGGAATATCGCAATCAAGGGATTTCGGATATTTTGGAATCGATTTAAATGGAAAATTCTACTTTGAGGACCTTTTTACAAAAAGGTACCAGAACAAGTGGGATATCTATTTGAATGGGGGTGCGGGCTTATACAACCTGAATGATATTACTGCTTATACCCTGAATTTTGGAGGAGGGCTTCAGTTTTGGTTGGATAATTCTTTTGGGATAGGTGTAAAGGGAATGGGAAAATTTGGTTTGGAGCCGATCAATGAAATGGTAAACAATTACTATCAATTCAATCTTGGTCTACTGTTCCGCATTTGATTGTAAAATTTGACTACACCATTGATGGAATCATATGACCTTCAAAGATTTTAGGGATGCCTTGGTATGTTATATATACAAAACCCAGGGCTGAGCTGAGCGTGACTGAGTCTTTACGCGAGCTGGGCATAGAGGTTTATTGTCCGGTAGTCACCGAGATACGCCAATGGAGTGATCGGAAGAAAAAGATATGCACCCCTTTGTTCAAATCGTATGTGTTCGTTCATTTGGAAGCAAAAGACCGCAATCAGGTATTTAAGGTATCAGGGGTTGTTAACTATCTTTTTTGGCTCGGAAAACCTGCTGAAGTTCGTGAGGCGGAAATAAGGACCATAAAAAGCTGGAATGAAAACGAAGAAATAGACCAAATGCATATGGAAAAATTCACTCCTGGGGATAGAATAATCATTTCCAATGGACTATTTAAAGACCAACGGGCACTCATCAAACATATCGGCAAAAAACGTATGCGATTGCTACTGCCAAGTTTGGGGTGTGCCATAAATGTTAGGACCCGGGAAGTGGTAGCATAGAAAATAGGAAAGTATGTTGATTCTTTGAGGAAGTACTTATGTGAGCCATGTTTACGGCAACAAGGGGCATTGCTTTTGCTTTAGACTTCAAAACCAAACCATTTGGGCGTAGCCCAAGACCATTCAGTATAGTAGTGAAAAGACCAAGACAATTGGTCTTACTTTATTTACAAAGTGAATCACCACAAATAGATTAGGGAACATGTTCTAGCACCAATCTAAGCTTGTAGTTCCCACCAATATAATCTCAACTAAAAAAGTCTATATGGTATAGCATCCTTTTGAAGGCGTAATTATGCTCACGATGTACTCATTCTCTCGGGAATAAACAAGATTATTAATAATACTTGTATTACGGAGATGGTACAACTGAAGGCGTTTATTGTAGAAAATGAGGTGTCCTATGGGGGATTGGCGTTCGTTTTGAAAAAATACTTCCCCGAGATTAATCTTTTGGGTTTTACTGAAGATATTGAAAGAGCCAAGAGTCTGATTCGCTCACTTAAGCCCGATATCGTTTTTCTGGATATTGAGTTAAATGGAGGGTGTGGTTTCCAAATTATTGAAAGTTTATGGGAAAACTGCATTTTCGTAATTACTTCCTATGTCGACAAATATGCATTAAAAGCAATATCCTTTGATGTAACCGCATACATATTGAAACCTCTGAAGTTGGAAGATGTTCTTATGGCGGTCAACAAAGCAAAACAAAAGCTGGAAACCAACTATGATAAGCACACATTGGAAAAGGGGGGCGACAACAATGATATTAAAGTATTGGCCCTTCCATCAATGGACAAGATTGAACTTATCGAAAAAAAACACATTGTTTACCTAAAGGCCGAGGGGAGATACACCAGGTTTCTGCTTAGCAGCGGTTTGACAAAGTTGGCCAGTAGAAATCTTGGTGAATTTGAAAAGCTTTTGGATCCCAAAGTCTTTTTTAGGATACACCATTCCTACATTGTCAATCTTGCTCACGTACAGAATATTAACAAAGCAGCTGGAAATTACCTGGAATTGAAAACAGGTGAATCCATTCCAGTGGCCAAAAGGAAATTCAATTCCCTTAATAAATTCTTGAGAATTAAGTAGTTGAGTTATATCTCTGCTTAAGTGCATTGTTGGGTAACCGACCGGATTTTGATATGGGTGCGGGATAATGATCATTAACTATACCTGTAAGGGTCACACTATAACAACAAAAAAATGAACATGTTTAAGGACAAAGTGCTTATGATTACCGGGGGAACCGGATCTTTTGGAAATGCAGTTTTGAGGAGATTCCTCGATTCAGACCTGAAAGAAATTCGCGTATTCAGTCGTGATGAGAAGAAACAGGAAGATATGCGGATTAAATTTAAAAGCGAAAAATTGAATTTCATCATTGGCGATGTTAGGGATTTTGAAAGTATCAATCTCGCAATGTCCGGAGTTGATTTTCTATTTCATGCTGCCGCTTTAAAGCAAATTCCCTCATGCGAGTTTTATCCCTTACAAGCAATTAAAACCAACATCTTAGGTGCTGAAAATGTTTTGGAAGCCGCTTCAAGAAATGGAGTAAAAAAAGTTGTGGTTCTTAGTACAGATAAAGCGGTTTACCCCATTAATACCATGGGCATGACGAAAGCACTAATGGAAAAACTGACCATTTCCAAGGCAAGGGAACCGAAGGTCAGAAAGAATAACAGTGTCTTTTGTGCAACTCGGTACGGCAATGTCATGGCCTCAAGAGGATCTATCATCCCACTTTTTATCAAGCAAATTAAAGAGGGTAAGCCCTTGACGATAACAAATCCGGACATGACGCGTTTCATGATGTCATTGGAGGATTCCGTTGACCTGGTTGTTTTTGCCTTTAATAATGGGAGTCCGGGAGATATATTCGTTCAGAAATCACCCGCTACAACGGTTGAGACATTGGCGGTTGCCTTAAAGGAATTGTTCAATGCAAATAACGAAATACAGATTATTGGGGTGCGGCATGGAGAAAAAATGTTTGAAACTCTCTGTGGCAAAGAAGAAATGTCAAAAGCTGAGGACATGGGGGGTTTTTATAAGATACCAGCGGATTTTAGGGATTTGAACTATACCAAATATAGGGAAACCGGTGGCGCCCCATTATTGAACGTGGAGTACAATTCAGATAACACTAAGATATTAAATGTCACAGAATTAAAGGAGTTGTTGCTGACCTTGGATTATGTCCAGGAGGAACTGATTTCCGAAACTTTAACTATTCAATGATACCTCTGGTTAAAACTTTACTCCCATCAAAAAAAGTTTTATTGCCGAGGCTGGAAAAAATTTTGTATTCGGGTTACATAGCTCAGGGAGAATCTGTTGATGAATTTGAATGCGAATTTTCAAAATTTGTTGGTAATAGGAATTGTCTTTCGGTAAATAGTGGGTCTTCCGCATTGCACTTAGCTCTGATTTTGGCGAATGTACAACCGGGAGACGAGGTTATTTCAACACCAATTACAGCTGAACCTACCAATACAGTAATTGCTCAAACCGGAGCAAAGATTGTATGGTCCGATATTGATTTTGAAACGGGTAACATATGCCCCGATGATGTAGTGAGAAAGATTACCGCTAAAACAAAAGCAATCATGGTAGTGGACTATGCTGGAATACCGGTGAACATTCAAAGGTTTCAGGAAATTGAGGAAAAATACGGGATTCCAGTAATCCAAGATTCGGCACATGCATTGGGAGCTACCTTCAATGGTAAAAAGCTAGGGAATCACTTTCAATATACCATATTTTCCTTCCAGGCCATTAAGCACATGACGACTGTGGACGGTGGGATGCTTTGTATTAAAGATGATGCTGAATTTGAAAGAGCCAAACTGATTAGATGGTTCGGTATCACAAAAGGCAAGTGCAGGGCCGAGAATGACATTGAAATTCAGGGGTATAAGTATCATATGAATAATGTAAACGCTACCATTGGATTGGTACAACTAGAAAATATTGATGACGTAATCGATAAATATGTAGATAACGGCAAATATTTTGATAGGGAGCTGCAAGGAATTGATGGAGTTGAGCTCATGAACTATTATCCAAAATCACAACCATCATATTGGTTGTACACCTTAAAAGTGGAACGAAGGGACGCTTTTGTCAAGCATATGGCGAACAACAAAATAATGGCCTCCCAACTACATAAAAGAAACGATGTACATTCCATTTTTAAAGGGTCAAAATGCAAACTCCCCAAAGTAGGTGAGTTTGAAAAAAAATGGGTTCATATCCCTTGTGGGTGGTGGCTTTCCATCAAGGACAGAGAGCGGATTGTCAATGTCATCAAAAAAGGATGGTAGGCCAGTTATTTGTTTTTTCGTTTTAAACCAAATTTGATGACCCCAATTTTCAAACCTTACATGTCTCCAAGACTTTCAGGTGAATTGGAACATATCCTTTACTCAGGAAAATTGTCCTTCGGAGAAAAAGGGGAGGCGTTTGAACAGAAATTAAAACAGTATGTAGGTAACGCTAATATCCTGACCACTAGTTCCTATAATCATGCTTTATTGGTTGTATTATCCACTTTGGGTCTAAAACCTGGTGATGAGGTAATCGCCTCACCTGTAAGTTGTTTGGCTTCCAATCAACCATTTGTGGTAAAAGGACTAAAAATAATTTGGGCGGATGTCGATCCCGCCTTTGGTGCAATGTCCGTCGATGATGTAAAGCATAAGATCACTAAAAGGACCAAGGCCATTTTTCACAATCATTATTGTGGATATCTGGGCCATATAAATGAAATAAATGCATTGGGAAAAGAACACGGTATCCCTGTGGTCGATGATGCCATTGAGGCTTTTGGGACCAAATATGGAAACAGGGTAGTCGGAAACTTGGGCACGGATATCACAGTTTTTTCATTTCAAACGGTTAGACTGCCAAATACCATAGAGGGGGGAGGAATTGCTTTTAGGGACGAAGCCATGTTCGAAAAAGCGAAAATGATCCGCGACTATGGAATTGACAGGTCGAAGTTCAGGGATGAACAGAATGAAATTAGCAAATCATGTGATGTTTTTTTGGAGGGTTATGGAGCATTGATGAATGAAGTCAATTCCCATATCGGGTTTCGTCAAATGGACGATATCGATTCATTGTTGAACAGGCAAAGAGAAAATGCTAAGGTTTGGGATTCGATAATTGATTCCTTGAAAGATATAATTCCCATTCCTTTGCTTCCAAATACCTTGCCCAATTACTGGGTGTATGGCACACTTGCCAAGAATAAATCAGCAACCATTGCCGAGTTTAGAAAGAAGGGCTTTTATGCCAGCGGAATCCATATCAATAACAATATTTATTCTGTTTTCAAGAATCGGGACGACTTGAAAGGCGTCTCTGAATTTATGGACCATTTTATGGCAGTACCGAGCGGGTGGTGGGTAAAAAAAAAGGATTTTGAATTATGGACAGCTTCCTTTTTGTAAAACATCGGGACCTGACGGAGGATTTGCTGACTTCAATTTGCTTAATAAAGGCTTCCGCTTGGGACTATCCCATCGAGGAACATAAAAGATGGATTTTGGAGAATTTAAAAGATTCTGACATTCATGTGATTTTGGAAGTGGATGGGAACCCTATGGCATATCTAAACCTTGTGCGTACCCAGGTTAAAGTCAATAACCACGGATATGTAGATGTAATTGGAGTAGGTAATGTGTGTTGCAAATCCAAAAATAATGGGATTGGATCAAGGCTCATGAAAGTGGTAAGCAACTATTTCTTGGCAAACGATTTAAAGGCGATTCTGTTTTGTGGGCAAAGGCTACTAACTTTTTATAAAAGTTTTGGATTTATGGTGTCGGCAATTTTTGAGGATGGAAAACATCTATTAGGTTTCAATTTGGAGGACATGCCTTTTCAGTATGAGGGCGAAAATTTCTGAACGGGATAACGTAGTGTACAGACTTCTAAAAAATTGGAGCTATTTGGCAGTTTCCGACCTTGTCCAACAGATCATAGGTTTTTTAGTAGTGATACTATTGGCAAGAAAACTATCGCCCGAAGGATATGGCCAATTTAATGTGATACTATCATTGGCCACTATTTTTGCGGTCTTCGCCAACTTTGGAATGACCTCAGTCACCATCAGGGAGGTCTCGTTACATCCACAGGGCACCCCGGCTTTAATTCGTAAAGTGTTAATTCCATTACGGTCACTAAGTTTAATGGTAGCGATAGTCATGTTCTATGGTTATCACTATTTCTTTACTGTTGGTCTAAATGATTGGTCGGTCTTTGTGATATGGATTATCGTGGGCCTGACCTTATGGGATTTATCCGAAAGTATTGCATTTGGACATGAAGCAACCAATTTTTCCGCTATACTCAATGTAGCATATTCATTTACATGGCTTGGTATAATATTTTTAATGCCGGATGAGTATTTAAACGTATTTACGGTCACACTCGTTTATTCTTCGTTGTATTTTATAAAGGCGATAAGTTATATAGCTATAGTTTATAAACGATTTTACCTGCCTTCGTTGCGGGAAATTAAGATTGCTGGCATTTCGTACATTAACTTTCTCAAGATGGCATTGCCCTATGTTTGGCTTTTGGTGATTTCCGTACTGGCCAATCAATTGCCCATACAGTTTTTAAATTCCAATGCCGGGGCAAGGGAGGTCGGGTTCTATGCCGTGGGGTATAAACTGATGATTCCCATAGGCATCGCTGTTGGTACAGCTTTTAAAGCCATTTTCCCGTCCCTTACCAAGCTATATGCAAAAAATAAAGAGGAGTTTGCAAGAAAGATCAGGGTGGGATTCAATTTAATCTTCATTATGGGCACCACCATTGCGGTTTTAATGTCTATCACCAGCAAATACTGGCTGACCATGGTTTTTGGCACAGAGTATAAAGGTGCGATCATCGTCTTCGATTTTCTGGTTTGGTTCAGTGTTATTACAATTCTTGATTCACTCTTGAGCAACGCATTATCATCCGCTTATAAAGAAAGGGCCTTGGCCATCTTGGCAACCATCGATTTTATTATTGTACTGCCCATACTGTACTACGGCTCATTTTATGGGGCTTTCGGGGTATCATTGACCAAACTGGTAACAGGAATACTAATGCTTACCTATCATTGGATTGTATTTGTAAGGGTTTTAAAGGTTGAAATAAAAATTAAGGAGTTGTCGATTCTGATTGGATTATTTGTGCTGTCCCAAGCGGTTTGTTTGTTAATGTCAAATGTTGTTTATCAATTGCTCATGATTACCATAGTCTTGGGCACAGCATCAATAATCAAAGGGTCTCCTGTTCCATCTACCTTGATGATATTGAAAAATAACATGTACCGATTCTCATATTATAGACGACAATGAAGATTGCTGCAATAAGTTTAACCATGAATGATTACCATTCCATTGGGCAATGGGTAGGGTTTTATGCGCAATATGCTTCAGTGATTTATAAACATATCATTGTCGACAATAACTCCAATCCTGACTATAAACAGCTTTTAAAAGAGAATTTTCCCAATTCGATACTTATTTTAAGAACATCCAATGGGGGTACTACAGGTGCCTATAATGTGGGTATAAAAGAGGCTTTGAAAGACTCTAAAGTAGATTCGATCATGCTAATTGCCAACGACATTAAAATAAGTGGTAAAGATATAAGGGCACTGTATGGATTGCTCTTCAATGGAGATGCCCATATTGGAGCTGTTGCACCTGTATTATTGGAAAAAGACGGTGAAACAATCATGACTTATGGTGAAAAGTTGGATAAGGACATGGGATTAAATCGCCTATACCATTTTGAAAAGCTATCACCAAAACTGCCCGATATCGTCGAATCGGAGTGTTTGCCAGGAGGCATGAACCTGATTCGTCGTGAGGTATATGAAAAAGTAGGATTACAAGACGAGAGTTTGTTTATGTATATGGACGAGAACGACTTTTTCTATAGGATGGCGCAACATAGGTACAGAATCCTTGCGACCAAAAATGCGGTAGCATTACATTGTCATATTCATACAGAAAGGGGGAGGCACAATGATAATAGTCTGGCATTTTTTTATATCAATAGAAATCACCTCTTGGTTTGCAAAAGATATCGATCATTGGGTACAACACTTAAATTGTTCTTCGTGAAGTTTTTTTGGTCAGGTATTAAATACTCATACATTTTTATAAAAGACCACACCTATAAAAAGATATTTTATTATTATCTGGGATTGCTAGTTGGAATAATGGGGTACAAGACAAATTTCATTCAAAAAAAATAGCTTTGAACTGGAAAATGCCCATGGTTACCATTATTATTCCACTCTATAATGGAGCTACTCTTATAAATCGCTGTCTCGATTCCGTTTTTGCTCAAAGGGGGAATTTCAACAAGGAAGTAATCGTCATAGATGATGGATCAAGCGATAATTCTGTCGAGATTGTTGGTCAATATCCATCTCGGATCAGATTATTCAAACAAACCAACAAAGGGCCAGCATCGGCACGGAATAAGGGAATTGAAGCAGCCATGGGAAAGTACTTGGCTTTTTTGGATGCGGATGATTATTGGGAACCCAATTTCCTTAAGGAAACCGTGGATTTCATGGAAAAACACCCAGCTGCAGTTGCCACCAGTGTTGGACAAACCCATAAAATCCCTAACAAGCAAGATGCCATTGTGCCTAGGTTCTTACAAGAACAGCCCAGTTTGATCAAATCAGCAATTGTTTTGGGAGATTTTTACGGTTTTTGG
>JANQRD010000023.1 GCA_028284725.1 Allomuricauda sp.
GCCTTAATTCGTTTATCAAGTTCGTGTTCGCTTTCCAGATTATGGTTGTGGGCCTCAGTAAAGGGAGGGATTACGTACTTATCCGAAATATCCATTATAGTATCGATGGGAACACCGACACTTTCGAAATTGATCAATCCATCTTTGAGCCAAACCGTTTTCTTTTCAAAAGTTTCCCCATTGAACCAGTTGCCGTTTATCAACTTTACAACCGGGCTGTCCAAATTTCTTTTTACGTAATTGACAGATGTATCAAGCTGCAGGGCTTGACAGGAAAAAACTAGAAACATGAGATTAACAACAATCCATTCTTTCATGCTAATGCGAATATGCTTGCAATAAGATAGTCTTATGGAACATCGTGAAAAAAATTGATCGCCGGTTGGAAAATACTAGTAGACAGAAAGTAATATTACATGGATGAGGCGCTCTTTTCAATCTACCCTCCTATAATTAAAAAGTACTTCCTCGGATTCACCTTGATTTGTAACAAGAACGGTAGCTTTAAGACTGCTATCGCCTGCTCTTTCCATGGTGAAGCCTTCAAAAAACACTTTACCACTTTCCAACTTCACTAGTTTGAAATCGACCGTCTCATCCTTTTCTTCCCATCCTTTTAGGGTTTGGTCGAAATGCTTTAGTTGCAATAAAAGAGTTTGGTCTTTTTCCACAATATGGCCGATTTCGTAAAACGATACCTTACCATCATTGACCAATCGAAAAACGAACATCATGGAATCTCCCATTGGGGGGCTCCAAATTTCTTCGGCGATACCTCCGAAAGCCTCACCTTTCCAATGTCCTTCAATCCACGAGACATCTTTAAGCGTAGCTTTGGGAGATTTTTGGTCTGCTTTTAATTGTAATGTTACCTGTGCATGCCCTGTCACAAAAGTGAATATCAGTATCAGTTGTAATATTTTCATAATGGTGGTTTTTGATAGTATGACGAATTGGACAACCGAGTTTGGACAATTTAAACTTATTCCTATCTCATTTTAGGATTTGCGTTTTACGATTTCAACCCCATCCCCTTTTCCAATAATCAAAATATCCGTGTAGTTTAGAAACAGCCCGGTCTCAACAATACCTGGAATCCCCAAAAGTTTCTGATTAATAGTGTCGAGTTCTTCCTGACCCAAAATGTCTATGTCCACAATGTTGTTGTTTTCATCCGTTCGATATGGGGCACCCCCCACCTCCCTAAGAACAGGTTGTAGTCCCATTTTTTGCAATTGGGCCATTATGCTATTGGAGGCAAAGGGAATGATTTCTAAAGGCAACTTAAATGCCCCCAGCTTGTCCACAGCTTTACTTGAATCCGTAATAATGACATTTAGCTTGGAGTTGTGTGCCAATATCTTTTCCCTAAGTAAGGCTCCCCCACCCCCTTTGATCAATCGCAGTTCGGGGTCAAATTCGTCCGCGCCGTCTATGTTGATATCCATTGTTCCTGCTTCTTCCAATGTAATCAAAGGTATCGCAACTTCTTGGGCCAACCTTGCTGTTTTTTCTGATGAGGGTACTCCCTTGATCTTCAGGCCTTCGGCAACTTTTTTACCCAGCGCACGAATCATGTGCTCAGCCGTGGATCCCGATCCCAGCCCAACAATCATAGTTTCTTTGACATAGTTTACCGATTCTTGAGCTGCTAAAATCTTTTCATTTTCCATGTTGTATATCTTTCCATTTAAAGATATCCATTTCGCCGTACTAAAGCTTTACCTTTTCATTACAAAACAGGCTGGAATTTCATGTTGATTCTGATCTCAATTAGTTTACCTTTATTTCAATGCTAAAATCCAAATGATAAAAGCAATAATTTTTGACCTTGACGGGACCCTGATTCAGACAGAAGTGCTCAAAGCTACCTCCTATGCCAGGGCCATCCATACCCTTACGGAACAACAAATTAGCGAAAAGGAAGTCTTGGAGGTGTTCGGGGAATATGTTGGGCTTTCTCGGGAAGAAGTTGTCAGTGGTTTGTCCAGTCGATTTAAATCGACACTTTCGACTTATATAAAATCTGTTGATTTACAGGTTATTAAAGATATACTTATAACTAAACGCTTAAAGGTATATCGTGAGATTTTGGATGACACCAAACTGCTATCCCAGCATTTTTGTCCATATACCATGGGACTGTTCCATCAGGTGCATACCGATGATTTTAAAGTGGTTCTGGCCACCATGTCCCATTTGACCGAGGCGAAAAGAATCACCTCGATCATGGGGATTTATTATAAATTCGATTTGATCTTGACTCGGGATGATGTTGCCGAAGGCAAGCCCAACCCTGAGATTTACAATAAGGCACTCAATCTTCTAAAGCTGCAACCGCGAGAATGTCTCATTCTAGAAGATTCTGTAAACGGCATCAAAGCTGCCCAAAATGCCAGTATTCCTGTCTTTGCAGTCACCAATAACGTAACCCGGAAATCCGTTCACGACTGTAAGTTGTTACCGCCAGAGTTCATCGTTGATCAATTGGAAGATTTGAGTACCAAGGTCTATGACTATTTCAATCAACAAATCAGGTAACCTTAATCCGCTTCCTTCAATACAATTGTAGGCACGGTAGCAGGCGGAACCGTGTCCTCTGGTTCTGAAGAAGATTCTGGTACAGGAGCATTTTCAAACAAGAAAAGTACATCATCCTTTAGCTCATCAGCATCCAGAATCTGGATAGTTACTCTGGGTAAATCCGAATCCGACCCATCGGTTCGTTGCTGAACATCCAGAACCTCAAAAGCCACTATGCCCAGATTGTCACCCTGAAGGTTTGCGGTAATCGGACTGTAATTTGTGCTTATATCGCTATCATAAACAGCTGCAAAAACGACCTGTCCCTTCAACATGGTAAGACCTGTGGCCCGCAATGGGATAACATCTGGGATTTTATCCAAAAGTACCTCCGGATCATCATCTCCCCCACCAAGTCCAGGGCCAGGAACCAGATAGTTTTGTAGGCCGTTTTCGGTGGGGCCCGCACTAATCCATGAATTAGGGATTTCTGTTAGAGCATACCAACCTTCATCACCAACCTGACCGGTAAATAAATCAATAGTCTGACCTACATTCTCCTTAAAATAACGAAGTTGCTGGCGTAATCCTATAGTGGCCAGCTGGTCATTTACATCGGTTTCAGAAAAATCGTTGGGCTCATTGCCGTTATCGATACTTTCTTCGTCAATTAACAAGAATACTGCAGAAGTTCCATTATTGGTATTCCCAGCACCACTTCCATCAACATTTGTTGCGTTGGCACTATCGACTTCCTCCAAAACGCTTTCTTCAGAACAAGCATAGAATCCAAATAAAAAGCAAATCGTCAATGTCCCAAATAGGACTTTTCTTAAAAAGGGGTATTTTTTCATCTTCTCACATTTTTAGGGGTTATACATCGGCATTTTTATGCCGCTTTGGAAGGAAAACAGCTTTAAAAGCAATTACCCAACCCCTTTAAATGTTAAAGATTTCTTAATTTATAGTAAGGTCTTAGTGTATAATAAATGAAATGTAAGACAATCGTTCTATTTTCTATGGCTTTTGTCCACTTGCACCAGCTCATCGTCCTCCCAGACTCCACTGGCGACCACATCTCCCTTTTTGCCATAAAACGCTCCTTCACCTGTACGTTCGTCATCTTTCCATAGTCCTACGAACTTTTCGCCATTGGGCCAGTGATAGGTGCCCTCGCCACTTCGTTTGTCATTAAAATAGTGCCCAACATAATATTCCCCATCAGGCCAGAAAAAGGAGCCTTCCCCATGACGCTGGTTGTTTTTCCACTCCCCCTCATACCGACTGCCAGTGCTCAAAATAGCAACACCATAGCCATTGGCTTGGTTGTTTTTAACCTGACCCACATAATGGATCTGGCTACCTTTGGCGTTGGTAAAGGTCAAATATTCACCAAAGGATCTTTGCTTAAGCTGACGTCTTAGTCTAGTCAACTGA
This sequence comes from Allomuricauda sp., assembly GCA_028284725.1. GTDB lineage: Bacteria > Bacteroidota > Bacteroidia > Flavobacteriales > Flavobacteriaceae > Flagellimonas. The sequence continues at coordinate 3,961 of JANQRD010000023.1, forward strand.
ACTTTGGCTTTTTCCAGCGCAAAATTTAGGGAATCGTATTGTTGAATTTCCTTCGGGGCCAATAGGGCCGAAGCTTTTAGTGAGTCCAACATTTTCTGCTGGGGAAAGGCTGAAGAGTCCGACTGTGGTCTTTCCCGTAACCTTAGCAATTGTTCGGTGAGTGAGATACGCAGTTTGAGCTCCAATTCGGTATTTGGATCGTGCGATGCATATTTTTCCTGATAGGCTTTAAGAGCTCCGGTATAGTCTTCTCTATCAATGACCATGGCATCGATCTGCATCAATTCCTGCCGCTCTTTATTGCCTAAAGTCAACTCATTTTGCTGAGCTATTTCTTGCTGTAGCTGCTTTTTCAGACTTTTGGTTTGAAAGAAATAAAAACTAGCAAGTCCTCCAAAAAGGAGCACTAGTGCAAGATATATAATCTTGGTTGGATGTTGTTTTTTCATTTCAGAAGTGCATACAATCGGTAGATATACGATGCTAATCGTCGAAATGGATCGCGGGAAGCTTATTTTTTACCCTTCTAATGTCCGGGGAGAAGTACACATGGAACCGCATGGTCCAACTTTGTTTAAAAACTCCACCATTTTCTAGGGTCTGTCCCTGTGAATACATCAATCCTCCTGCGATGGTAAGACGTGGGGTCAAGATATATCCCAAAGTTGTAGTCAGTCGCAAATCTTCCATAGGACTTGCCACAACTGCCTTACCACTTTGCATGATCAATTCTGCCTCAGGCGAAACATATAGGGTGCTGGGCTCCAGTTTGTAATTGTTCAATGGGATTTTCGCCCGAAACATATACCGCCATCGATTTCTAAAAATATACTCACTGTTTTCAGCAAAGCCTTGCGTCCAACGGTGTTCGATCCGGATTCGGTGATAGATCATAGAGCTGTAGAGCGGCATGGCAAATTGGTATTGGTGCCATATTCGGAACTCGGGCACCACCGGACGGTCATCGGAATCTTCATCAGTATTAAAATTGACCCGCAACACACCCCCTAGACTGAAATTTATTTTTTTGGAATAGATATATCCAATGGCGTGTCGATTGTAAATCTGCCCAATCTGTCCTATAAATGGGGTGTTCTCGGTTTCCTCAAACCTGAAATGCGTCTGGGCATCCCAGAACAAACGTTTTGAGATTCGGATATTGCCATATGTGTTGAACCAAACCCTGGTCGTGGGATCTTTAAATTCAGATTCCGAAGGAAGCACCTCCCCTTCCTGCGCAGTTGCGGAAATGGCAACACAGCATAAAACAATAACCCAACCCCAAATGGACTTCATATTGTTAATTCGCATGGTTAGTTATTGTTTTCCAGGGGTTGTAGGTTGAACAATTGCATCACAGTTTCTGGATCCTTTTCCTTACGAAGTTTTCGCTCCAATTTTGAAGTATCTTCGTCCCGCATTTCGAGCATACGTTGATAGGCACCTTCAAACAGATTACTCAACTGCTGTGCGTTATCACAATTAAGATCTTCAGTGGTTGTTTTAATAGCAAAAGGAATCAATACATTTTGATATGCAGCCGTAATGCGTTTTTTGACCTCCTCGTTCATGATGTTGGCCATAAAAGGATTCCAAACAGCATCTTGGTATTTCTCCTTTAATTCCAATTCCCTCTCAGACAGTTTGCTTATGCCCAAAGCCAACTGGTTAAAAGATTCCAAACAGTTGACAAGCTTTTTGCCGTAGGCCAGTTTTTTATCTTTCTGGTCAATATTTGAATATTTGTTCAAGTCATTCTCGGCCTTTGTTCTGATGGTATTGAGCGCATTTACCGCTTTTCGACTGCTTTTTAATGAAGCTGAGTCTATGAGTTGGTTCAGATTCTTGATCTGCGAGATCAACTGCTCCTCAAGTGCAATGGACTGTTGTTGTTGTTGCTCACTCCGTATTTTTTTGTTCAGCATTCCAGCAATACTATCAAGACTCCCTTTGGTATATTGAGCCATCTCCTGAAATACCTCAAAAGCATCTCCTTCAAAATGGAATTTTTCGACATTGGGCCCCAGAAAAGTTCGCTGCCAATCATCTACGACGACGGTTGTTGAAGGTTTTCCATTCGGAAACAAGCGTAACAGTAACCTTTCCCTGTCCAAAAAAGGTAAAATGTCCTTTTGCTCATAGTCCACCACCTGTTTTAAAGGGTTTAAAAAAGAGGATGTTATTGATTCTATCACTGCATACAAAAATGCAGCTTCTTCATCCGATCTTTTAAGGATGTTCAACTGGGTACTTTCGAGCAACGATTCGCTAATTTTTTTGGATTGCTGATAATCCTCCTTTATGGAATTCAAACGGTCAAGCGCAAAGGAGTCCAGAACAAAATGGGGTACTTTCACCTTAAATTCTGGCTGGAAATCCGACTTGCCAAGATGTGAAAGGATGTTATGCAACTTCTTGTAATGCTCTGCATTTTCATTGAGAAGGTTTTCGACACCACCTGAAAGGCCTACTGTATCCGCAGGCTCCATTTGGAGCTTTAAAATTTGCGTGTATCGATTATCTAGATTTATCGTTTTAAAAGTCGAAAAAGGTGCACTATAAACGTTTATTTTTTGGGTTTGCCTGGCTTCTTCAATTTGAATCGTTTGCAGAACACCTTCATTGAAAAACCAACTCTCCGAAGTATCCTCCCCAAATAAGGTCCACTCATCATGAGCCAATCCGTCGCGTAGAAATCGACCCACCAAAGTGCCTTGAACACTTTCAATTTGAAAACTTTGTTGGGGAATCCCATTTACGAAGTTGATGGCACTGCTAAAAAGAGTTTCCGTTACCTCCGAATCCTCAATTTTTTTCTCGGAGTACACCCAATTGCCATCAGACTTCCCCATTTTGATGTTCCCATAAGCATCGTTCTGGGCACCTTTTACATTCACACGATACTGATAACCAACTACCTCAGTTTTCCTATCGGATTCAAATGCCCCAAATTGAAATTTCCAATATCCATCCGGGTAATCGTCCTCAAAGGCTCCTGAGAAAGAGAAAAAATTGTCTTTGTTGTCCAGCAATGCCCCCAAGTTGGAACGCTGCATCCGAAAAGGGCCATTCAATATGGTATCCCCATCGACCAATTGGTAGGTAAAATCGGCTTCGCCAACATAGTCGCCAACTTGTAATGGGCCCGTATACCGCAGTTCTTGACCTTGTAAAATTGCTGAAGCGCAAACCAGCCAAATCAGGAACAAAGAAAAAAATGAGCCAGGTTGTTTTAATGTTCTCACGTTAAAAGAAAAGCTAAATCAATTAGTAATACGTATTCCGCTCGAAAACGGATGTTTTCAATGAACTCTTTTTTCATCAAGTTTCTGAATACCCTCCAAATTACAAAATGAAACCCTGTAAAAAAATGTCTAAAGGGTTTACTTGATGCTACTACCGATACAGCTTCGGAAACCAAACAAAGCTGATAGCTCAATTCAAAAGGGTTATCCATCAATTGGAAACACCAGGACACAAAGAATCGTCTTAGCTTATACCAAAAAATAGGAATATGATTACAATGAGCCTTATAACTGGACTACAAATTGTAAGTGCTATCATTACAGCACTCATTCTATACATGGCTGGATTTCTTCATGGAATGCATTGGAAAAGAAGAAATGAGGTATGATTTTAAGATGTGTCATACTAATGTTTTTAGTAATGTATGGCACCTCGTGCAACGATTCGGATACGGAGCGACAATTATTGAACTCCAAGATCGAACTGGAGGAATCGGCAGCAAAAATGGAAGGGGTCGTCCCGGAATCGGATGATATCCTTGAGGAAAAAGTAGCGCTTATTGAATTCTACAAAAAGGTCAAAAACAATTTGGTACTGTGCGATAATTTCAAATATATCCTCAGAGTGGACAGACTCCATAATGGTGATTTCCGATATGCCTGTTGGAAAAAACCTAAGACCACCTTTGACAGACCTGATTTAGTTTTACGGAATGGACACGTCGTGGAAAACGGTAAAACAGATTCCGAGGAATATCTATTCTTTGAAGGAGATTGGACATATTCTGTTGAAAAGATTACGGTTAAGGAACACCATGAGATAGTTCATATCTTTCTTGAAATCCATAATAGAGGAAGTGAGCGTTATGCTTGGAAAATGCGGGATTTGACCATGTCAAAATTTGCCATTGACGAATAAGCCCAAAGTAGCATATGCACTATGGGCTTTTCGATTGCATAAAAAAGTCAAATCTCAATCCAATCTTGCAATAAATCCCCAGTTGGTATGTTGGTACCGCCCTAAGTATTTAAATCCTTTTCCAAAAAAAGAGGCATCTCCCTCGGCGATGACAATAAGCTCGTTGTTCCCTTTTTCTAAATCGAGACCAATAGCGAAAGTGCCATCAAAAGCCCGTTCAAATTTTATCTTTCCATAATCAAACAGTTCCTTCCCATTTAAAAGAATCCTAATTTTTCCAACAAAATCGAAATACAGCTTCCTTCGTTCCTTCGTATTTGAATCTAAAGTAGTCTTGGCCACTAAAACTCCATTCGGATGCTCGAAATATCTTGTGAAATTCACATAGGCGTCTTCCGGTTCATTGATTTTTTTCCAATCTCCCTTTGCCTTGGCTTTTTTCAAAATTTGATTCATATAACCGCTCACAGAATCCCTTGGAAACTGTTCCGAAATTTCCCATGTGGTTAAGAAATCTGATTTCCTTTCCAAGGCGTTTTTCTCAGTTGTTGCTGGCAACGGTTTATAGGTAACATTGGCAAAATAGGAAGGCCCAAACATACTTCTGAGCAAAAGTTTGTCTCCCGATACCTCATTCTCCAAGATGTTTATGTCCATTTTTGGCTCAGGGTCATCGTTCACAAATACCTTCAGGTTATTGCCTCGTACTTCATAAGCTGCATGGAACCATTCGGATTGTTTAATGTCCGCCGTTGTCTCATAAACAGGGTAATTGTAAAACACCCAGCTTAGGGCTCCGTTGTAGATCGGTATATACTGAATGGCTTCTTGGCTGTTCCCCATGGCGGGTCTAAAATATATGAACTGATAATTGAATCCATCCTTAGCAGCGAACCCAAGTCCGCATATCTGCTGGCCAGCAATATCCATCTCTACTCTAAAATTTTTAGCATTGATTCCATCCAAAAAGGCGATGGATTGATTCCTACTATCCAACTTTAAACATTGTTTACCTTTAAAAATGGTATCGATAAAAGCGGTCGGTAAGTTATCGTCCGAAAGAATGGTACACTCCCCTTTTTTAAAAATCTGCTTTTGGGCGACTAGATTCCCAAATGATAAAAAAACAATTAGTAGTACTTTAGTGTAACGTGGTTTCATTTTAATACTCTTTTGATTGAATGACTGTTTTGATTCAATGTAGCCACCATAGGTTTTGTAATCGAATCATTTTAAAATCACTTTGCGATTGTTTTGCAATCATTTTTACAACATCCTGTAAACTAGCTAAATGGCAAAAACTGATTGGGAGCTTCTGGGCAAAATCAAGCGACGGATAGAAGTACTTGGAGGTCTTGGAAATTCTACCGAATGGGTTCAGAAGGACTATGATTTTCTGGTCTTTTTCATTGAAGAGCGCACCGGAACCTCGTTGAGCGTCTCCACGGTAAAGCGAATTTGGCGCAATGAATATCATCGTTTGCCCCATATTTCCACTTTGGATACCTTGGCGAAATTTGCATTTGGGACGGATTGGCAGACAGCAAAAGCGAATCAACTTGATATTTTACCAGAACCCCTTCTGGCAAAGAAACCCAAAGGGAAGTTTTGGCGACCCAGGGTAAAAAAACTGCTATTTGGATTAGCAGGTCTAATTTTGGTGCTTCTTGGTTTTTTGGGTCTGAAAAGTGTGGTCAAAAACACTCCCCAAAGCTATGAAGACGTAACCTTTTCCCTTAAAAAAACTGTCAGCGGCAAGGTTCCCAATACTGTTGTTTTTGAATATGATATTGAAACCGTGGATGCAGATCGCTTTTTTCTGCAACAAAGTTGGGACGAATCCAGAAGGGTCGAAATCTTTAAGGGAACCAAGGCGCGAACGGACATCTACTACGTTCCTGGCTATTTTACGGCCAAATTGATGGCAGATGAAAGGATTATTAAGCAAATTCCAGTGCATGTCACCCACGATGACTGGTTCATTGCGGCACGGCAACCGATGTCGAACATCCAGACCTTTGGTAAAGGTTTATGGCTCAAAGAATCCTATTTGGGGATTGACGGATCGGCACTTCACTCTAAGGGAATTGATATCAACAAAGATTTTCAATTGGCTTTTTACCATGTAAAGGATTTTGGGTTGAATGGTGATGATTTCCAATTAAGCACCTCTTTTGGAATGAAACCGGTTGAGGCCTTCTCCTGCCCCAGCTTTAATATGCACGTTCAGGGTGTGGACGGATATTATTGGATACGTATTGCGCATAAGGGATGCGAAAGTGAGTTGGAGCTACAGTTTGGGAATCGATTCCATGATGGCAAAACCGAAGATCTCTCTATGTTTGGTACCCCGATGTATCAATGGCACGACGTCACCGTTTCCACCGCAAATAAGGAAGTGAGCATACAATTGGATGGAGAAAACATATTTTCAAGCAGTTATGAGAAATCCATAGGACAGATAATGGAAATCAGTTATTTCTTTTATGGCATTGGAGCCATAGACAATGTAGATTTGAAAGATGGGGATGGTCTGAGCGTATTTGCCGATGATTTTGAGCTGGAAAGGTAGTTTTATCCAAGAATCACTACTCCCGTATTTTTCGGGTGAGCGGTACAAACCGGACCAGCATTACATTCTTTTTTACGACCTTGTTTTTCTTTTTGATGATCAACACTAACTGACGGGTACCATAGTGCGGCCCAACAGGAATGATCATGCGACCCCCCACTTTCAGTTGATCTATTAATGGTTGGGGAATAGATTCAGCACCTGCCGTTACCATAATGGCATCAAATGGAGCTTTATTGGGCCACCCGTTGTATCCGTCGCCCCATTTCACAGTAATATTTGAATAACCTAGTGTTTGCATTTTTTTCTTGGAAGACAACGCCAATTCTTTGATGATTTCAATGGTATAAACAGAATCCACAATTTTGGCCAACACCGCTGCCTGATATCCAGACCCCGTGCCTACTTCCAGTACTTTATCTGTAGATTCCAACTTTAAAGCCTGGGTCATGTAGGCTACAATAAAAGGTTGTGAAATGGTCTGGCCCTTACCAATGGGCAAAGGTGAATCAGAATACGAATAATCCTTTTGGCTATCAGGAACAAATTCGTGTCTTGGCACATTCAGCATTGCATACAACGTTACCGGATTCGTAATACCCCGTGTCTTGATCTGTGTTCGTACCATTTTTTCCCTTTGGGACGCAAAATTGGTTTGCCCTTGCACCTGAAAGGCCAAAAAAACCAAAATTAATGCGATATTTGGCACCTTTATCATCATATCCCATAGCAATGATTACCAGCACTATAAGATACAAAACTAGGCTGGATTAGCCCTCATAGGTCACCCGATAAATCGCATCTCCATAATCATCGGAAATCAACAGAGAGCCATCTTCCAGAAACAACAAATCTACGGGTCGGCCAAACTGTTCCTGGGTATCATCGTTCAGCCAGCCATCGATAAAGGTTTCATAGCTTACTGCAGTATTTCCTTCCAATTTTACCAGTGAAATCTTGTATCCCACTTTAGCTGAACGGTTCCAAGAACCATGTTCGGCAATAAATGCATAGTCCTTGTACATGGCAGGAAACATATCCCCTCTGTAAAATTTTACAGCAAGTGGAGCTACGTGAGCACCCATAGGTTGTACCGGGGGTACAAAGTCAGAACATGGGAACTGGTCACCAAATTCGGGATCCTTTATGGCGCCTCCGTGGCAAAAGGGATATCCGAAGTGTTGCCCCGCTTCTGAGACTCGGTTCAATTCGCAAGGGGGTATATCATCTCCCATCATATCCCTGCCATTATCGGTAAACCATAGTTCCTTCGTTTCCGGATGCCAAGTGAATCCAACTGTATTTCGCACTCCCTTTGCATAAATTTCACGATTGCTCCCATCTAGATCCATTCGGGTAATCGTTGCAAAGCGCTCATCTACAACTGTGCTGTCACAAATATTGCAAGGTGCTCCTACGGGGACATAAAGCTTTCCGTCCGGGCCAAAGGCGATGTACTTCCACCCATGATGAAACTCGGTGGGATAGTCATCATAAATCACTTCAGGTTGCGGTAGGTCTAACAAGCTTTTCTCGATGTTTGGGTACTTTAGCAATCGATTTACCTCGGCTACATACAAGGCCCCATCCTTATAGGCGATTCCATTGGGTACTTCCAGTGTCGTATCCAAAACCATCACTTTTTCTGCCCAAAAATCGCCATCCAAATCTTGAAGAGCGTATACCGTATTTTCATTCCGTGTACCCACAAAAAGGGTTCCCTCCTCGCCCATGGCCATGGAACGGGCACCATCGATGCCCTCAGCAAAGACTTCAATCTTAAACCCATCAGGCAGATTCAGGTTATGAATCGGAAGTGCAGTTTCTGGTTTTGTGATTTCTTTTTCTGAGGCTATTTCCTTCTTGTTTTTGTTGCCTTCTTTACAAGAAAATGCCAAAAGTGACAGGCATATGATGCTTAATTTTTTAATCATGGATTTGTTCCTTTGAATAGACATAGCGTCTAAAGTAAGGACAATCTTAAAATGACACTTGCTTTTCTTATGTTATTTGAACAACTATTTGATTTTTCTAGTCAATTTCAGGACTATGGGGAACAGTTTTACGACAAAACCGTGTTTCCTATAAGTTTTAAAAATTGAAATGCATATTCTTGGAAACATCATTTCAAAACCACAGTCATGAACAGAAAATCCTTTATTCGACAAAATCTACTCCTGGGTGGAGCGACGGTGTTGGCTCCCCAATCACTCCTTGCGAACAACCGAGATGCCCAAGACAACACTTTTGACCAAGAGCTTATTTTGGAATTTGTATTGGCTGCACATAAAAGTCTGGAGGAAACCAAAAAAATATTGGAATCCTATCCTTTACTGCTAAACTGTGCCAGTCAATTTAAAAGAGGGGACTTTGAGACTGCAGTGGGAGGTGCATCCCACATGGGGCGAAGGGACATTGCAGAATTTTTGGTGGAACAAGGTGCACGATTGGACATTTTCAACTATGTTTTTTTAGGTTTTGACGGATTCATTAAAAAATTGGTGACCGATTTCCCGCAATACTTAAAAGCTCCAGGGCCACATGGTTTTACGCTCCTACATCATGCTGAAGTTGGTGGAAGAAAAGAATTGGCCAGCTGGTTAAAGTCCAAAGGGCTGAATGAAAAAATTTTCAAGGGAATCTTCGGGTAAAGTGCTAAACCAGGGTTGGGAAATTCTTTTGGAGTCCCAA
>JANQRD010000029.1 GCA_028284725.1 Allomuricauda sp.
GAGGTGTAAATCCAATCATTGAAAACAACACCCTCATTTTGAAATTGCTGAAGAGCAACATTACCAACGTGGAAGATCCCATTTGGGATTTGATGATGAAGAACATCTATGCAACAGGGGCGTTTCAGTTGAGTCAGGAAGATTTTAAACTAAACATCCTTTATTCAGACCCTACGCCAAGAAATTACATCACCCCTGTGGATCCTTTCCCGGCTTCCGCTGGAAGTAATGGGAAACCATTGGAAGAACGTATCCTTTTGGATGTTTTCAATCTGGATCGATTGAACATTTATAATGATGTACAGCCCGGTGGGGACGGTTTCTTCGATTATGTCCCGGGAATTACTGTGGATACCCAATCCGGTCGGATTATTTTTACTAAAGTTGAACCCTTTGGGGAATTTCTTTTTGATTTGTTGGGAGGAGGAGTTTATGATGTCGAAAATGACCAGGGCTATAATGCGAACCAACAACGCTATGTGTTCCGAAACATGTACGCCAAAACCAAAGCAGCCTCACTACAAGATGCGGAAAAGAACCGTTTCCAAATCAAGGGGCGTTATAAATCGGAAGGAAATAATGGGATTCCAATCGGAGCCTTCAATGTGCCAAGAGGGTCTGTTCGAGTCACGGCAGGTGGCCGCCAACTGCAGGAAGGTATCGATTTTACTGTGAACTATCAGGCGGGGACAGTTCAAATTTTGGATCCAAGTTTACAGGCGTCAAATACGCCCATCAACATTTCGGTGGAAAACAATGCCGTATTTGGGCAGCAAACCCGGAGATTCACCGGAATTAATGTGGAACACAAATTCAATGAAAACTTTGTTCTTGGCGGGACCATCTTGAACTTAAACGAACGACCACTCACCCAGAAATCGAATTTCGGGGTAGAGCCCGTGAACAATACTATTTTTGGTTTGAATGGGAATTTTAGTACAGAAATTCCATTTTTGACCCGTTTGGCCAACAAGCTTCCCAACATCGATACTGATGTTCCTTCGAACCTTTCATTACGTGGCGAAGTGGCCTTTTTAAAGCCAAATTCACCAAAGAATGCAGATTTTGAGGGTGAGACGACCACCTATTTGGACGATTTTGAGGGAGCTCAGGCACTAATTGATATTCGCTCATCGCTGGGATGGTTTTTGGCAAGTCCGCCGGTAGAATTCTTGGAAGACAGAACCGACATTGATGTCGGGTTTGAAAGGGCCAAAATGTCGTGGTACACCATCGACCCCATTTTTTACACCAATCAGCGGCCAACAGGAGTTTCAGATAACGATGTTTCCCTAAATAGCACCCGAAGGGTGTTTATTGACGAGGTGTTCACCGAGACCGATATTGCCCAGGGACAGACCCAGGTGCAGGGAACTTTAGACGTTGTGTATTATCCCAATGAAAAAGGACCTTACAATGCAAATCCCAACTTTGATGCGGAAACCGCAGATGACAAATGGGGAGGTATTATGCGCCCTTTGAGCAGTACCAACTTTGAGCAATCCAATGTGGAGTTCGTGCAGTTTTGGGTGCTGGATCCTTACGTTGATGGACAGACCACCGATGCCAATGCCGGTGAGTTGGTCTTGAACCTGGGAAACATTTCTGAGGACATTTTGAAGGATGGAAGAAAGCAATACGAAAACGGACTTCCTGCAAGCACCAACAATGAGGTGCCCCGCCCTACTATTTGGGGACAAGTGCCCTCGACACAGTCTTTGGTTTACGCCTTCGATGCCGATGAAACAAACCGAACCCTGCAAGATGTTGGTCTTGATGGGCTCAATGATACCGAAGAGCAGGCCATTTATAACGGTCCAAGCGAAGACCCTGCGTTGGATAACTATGTATATTATTTGAATCGGGAAGGGGGTATTTTGGAGCGGTATTTCGATTTTAACAACCCAGATGGTAACTCACCCGTGGCTGTGACCAATACCAATCGTGGATCGACGACATTGCCCGATGTGGAGGACGTAGATCGCGATTTGACCATGAACACGGTGAACAGCTACTATGAATATCGCATCCAAATCAGACCCAATACAACCATTAACGATCAGTATGTGACCGACATTAGGGAGGGACTTACCCCAACCCTTCCCAACGGAACCCAACTGAACAGAAGATGGATTCAATACAAAGTTCCGTTGAGCGACTTTACCGAAGCCGTGGGTGGAATTACTGATTTCAGGTCGATAAGTTTTATGCGGATGTACATGACTGGATTTACGGACGACATCGTACTTCGATTTGCAACTTTGGATTTGGTGCGCGGCGATTGGAGGACGTACACCAATTCGCTTCAACCCGATGTGGACAATGATCCATCTGATGACGGTACCATAACGGATGTGAATACCGTAAACATTGAGGAAAACTTTGGCAGGCAGCCCATTCCTTACGTGTTACCTCCAGGAGTGGTTCGGGAACAATTGAACAATAACAACACCATTATCCGACAGAATGAACAATCGCTTTCATTCGTGGTGGAAAATCTGGAATCTGAAGATTCACGGGGGGTTTTTAAGAATGTGAACATCGATGTGCGTCAATATGAACGGATAAAAATGTTCATGCATGCTGAAAAGATTCTCAACGGCGATTACTCCGATGACGACACACCTTTGGTCGGTTTCCTCCGTATCGGAACCGATTTTTCAGAGAACTTTTATCAAATAGAATTGCCACTTCAATTCACTCCATTCAATGTTGCTTCGGCAGAGGAAATTTGGCCAGATGTCAATGAAATTGATATTGCACTATCCGATTTGAACAAGGTAAAGTCTCGTGGAATCGCTGAGCAGACCTTGAATGACATCAACTATTACGAAATTATTGATGGCGAGGCAGTACCTGTAGCCGAGTTTGCACCACGAACCTTGGGCAGACTCCGAATAGGGATTCGTGGTAACCCCTCTTTGGGAAGCCTTCGTGGAATGATGGTGGGGATAAAAAATATTGATGATTTGCCGGCGCGGGGAGAAGTATGGTTCAATGAATTGCGCTTGGCTGGACTTGACAATAACGGAGGATGGGCCGCTATTGCCGCTTTGGACGCCAATATGGCCGATTTTGCCAATGTCACCGCAACGGGTAGCAGGAGTACCTCTGGTTTCGGATCCATTGATCAGATGCCCAATGAACGCTTACGGGAAGATGCCATTTCCTATGATGTGGTAACGAATGTGAACGTGGGTCAACTATTGCCGGAAAAGTGGGGCATTCAGATTCCGTTCAACTATGGAATTTCAGAAAGCTTGATTACCCCCGAATTCGATCCTGTATACGATGATCTTAAGCTGGATGATCGTATAGCTGCAGCAGCAACTCCTGAAGATGCGGAAACCATAAAAAAACAGGCGGAGGATTACACCAAGCGTACCAGCATCAATCTAATTGGGGTTCGAAAAAATAGAAGTGAGGAAGCTGAAGAAAACTTTTTCGATATCGAGAATTTCACGTTCAACTACTCCTACAATGAAACCAGTCACCGGGACTTTGAGGTTGCCGATCTTCAAGATCAAAATGTGACAACCGGTTTTGTGTACAACCATAATTTTAAACCCGCCCCAGTAGCACCTTTTGTTAAAAACGATTCTCTGTTCACAAGTAAATATTGGCAATGGCTCAAAGATTTAAATTTTAATGTGTTGCCCACCAGTGTATCCGTGAATGCCAACTACAATAGGTCATTCAATCAGCAACGTTTCAGGGATGTGTTGGAACCCGGTGTGGACGCATTGGAACTGCCTTTGCTTCAGCAGCGCAACTATCTTTTCAATTGGCAATACGCCTTGAACTATAGTATTACCAAGTCGCTTCGCTTGAATTTGACCGCCTCCAATAACAACATTATCCGTAATTATTTCAATATTGATGGAGACCGGGATTCAGGAATCAATCAAGATTTAGATCTTTGGGACGGGTTTTTCGATGTTGGTGAACCCAACCGCCATTCCCAGCAAATGCAGTTGAACTATGAACTCCCGTTCAACAAGTTTCCGTTTCTCAACTTCATCAATGCGCAATACACCTACACTAGTAATTTTGATTGGCAACGAGGTGGGGATGCCCTGAATGAGGTGGCCGGAGAGGACATCAATACAGTACAAAATGCCAGCACCCACAACTTAACGGCCAACTTGACCATGCAACGCTTCTATGATTTTCTAGGGCTGAAAAAACGGGATGGCAAGGTAACCGCCACCCAGGCAAGAGCTCGACGGGATAAAGCAGGAAATCCAGCTACTGGTGCCGAAGATGAAAAACCTCCGAAAAAAACAAGTAAGGTGTACAATACCCTGGTCGATTTTTTAACCATGGTAAAGCGGGTCAATGTCAATTATAGTGAAAACAACGGCAAGGTGTTGCCAGGGTATACACAATCCATAGGGTTTATTGGTACCACGCGACCCAGTTTGGGATTTGTATTCGGTAGTCAGTCCGATGTGCGTTTTGAAGCTGCACGAAATGGCTGGCTAACGACGTTCCCGGAATTCAACTCCCAATACCTACAGAATTCAACCAAACAATTGAACATTACCGCTACGGCGCAGCCTACTCAAGATTTGACCATAGATTTTACTGCAGATCGACTGTTGACCAATAGCTATCAGGAAAATTTTAGGGTCAATGAGCTTGCAAGCGGTGAACTCGAATATGAAAACCTATTGGGCAACAACTTTGGAAATTTCAGTATTTCCACAATAATGATTGCGACGGCCTTCGGCAAAAGCGACGAATTCGATTCCAAGACTTTTGAAGAGTTCAAACAAAATCGGATTACCATTGCCAATCGCTTGGTGGCCGATAGGGGTGAGCCGATAGGTACTTTGGATGAAGATGGCTTTCCTGAACGTTACGGAAAAACACAGCAAGAGGTATTGTTGCCCGCCTTTTTTGCTGCGTATACGGGTCAGGATGTAAATCGAGTGAATCTCGATGCCTTTCGGGATATTCCCATCCCCAATTGGAACATCAAGTATACCGGACTTATGAAAAACCGTTGGTTTAAAAAGAAGTTCAAACGTTTCTCTTTGAGTCATGGGTATCGAGCTGCCTATAGTATTAATTCCTTCCAGACCAATCTGGAGCGTGAAAATACACCCTTCGATCCAGAGAATGGAGATCGGCTTCCCGAGAACATTATCAACAACGTAGTACTTACAGATCAGTTTAACCCACTGCTTCGGGTTGATTTTGAAATGAAAAATTCCTTTAGTTTTTTGGCTGAGGTGCGAACAGATCGAACCTTATCCCTCAGCTTCGACAATAATTTGCTTACGGAAATCAATGGCCAAGAGTACACATTGGGATTGGGTTATCGCTTCAAGGACGTAAAGTTTGTGACCAATATCGGTGGGGAAAAGACACGTTTAAAGGGTGATTTGAACCTGAAGGCGGATTTATCCCTTAGGGATAACATCACCATTATACGAAACTTGGATATTGACAACAACCAGATTACTTCGGGCCAAAAGTTGATGTCGATCAAGTTTACTGCCGACTATGCACTGAGCAAAAGCTTGAACGCCCTGTTCTTTTACGATCATTCCTTCTCCGAATTTGCGGTCTCCACGGCATTTCCCCAAACCACCATTAATGCTGGGTTTACGTTGCGTTACAACTTCGGAAACTGACGCTGGATAGGACAGTTGAAATAGCTTTTTTCAGTCTAAAAACATTGTTATTAAGTTTACTTGAAAAGCAATATCCGATCCGTTACATTTGTCATCGTACTAATCAAAAATGAAACAATGAACATACCAGCAGAATTGCAATACACCAAAGATCATGAATGGGTAAAAATTGATGGGGATATTGCTACCGTAGGAATTACCGATTTTGCTCAAGGTGAATTGGGGGATATTGTATATGTGGAGGTGGAAACTTTGGATGAAACCTTGGATAAGGAAGAAGTTTTCGGGACGGTAGAGGCCGTGAAAACTGTTTCCGATCTGTTTTTGCCCTTGAGCGGTGAAATTATTGAATTCAATGAGGCGTTGGAAGATGAGCCTGAAAAAGTGAACTCGGATCCTTATGGTGAAGGCTGGATGATTAAAATCAAGATCAGTGATGCCTCAGAGGTCGATGGATTGATGAGTGCGGATGATTACAAGGCATTGATTGGTGCTTAAAAACTATATTTTCACTTTTTTGTTTACAGGTTGGGTATTATTTATTACCTCACTCAGCCTACTTTCTTTTTCAGGTCTGGACAAAGGAAAGGTAGAAATTCCCTATGCGGACAAAATCACACATTTTTCGTTCTACTTGATATTTGCAATCCTGGGTTGTCTCTTTCTGAGAGAGCGGACAAGAGGTAATTTGGAATTGCAGAAAACAATCACGTATGTTGTTTTTGTGGCTGTTTTTTATGGTATGCTTATTGAAGTACTTCAATACACATTGACCACCGATCGTTTTGCAGAATTCGGCGATGTTTTGGCAAATACCTTTGGAGCCGTAGTAGGTATAGCCCTAATTTGGTGGTATTTTTCAAAAGAAAGGCCGTTAAAATGGAAATTTTAATTGTTTATTTAACTAATTAATAATTAAATTAGCAAATACTTAAAATAAGAACGATGGAACTAAAAAAGAATCCAAAAGCAGATGTGGGAAAGAACAGCACGCTCTATTTTGTGATAGGGTTGGCCGCTGTTTTGGGGTTGGTTTATGGAGCCATGGAATGGAAAAAATATGATAAGGCAAATGATTATGATATTGCCTTGAATGTTGAAGATCAGTTGGACGAGGAAGTACCGATGACCGAACAGATTAAGACGCCGCCACCGCCACCGCCACCAGCTGCACCAGAAGTGATTGAGGTTGTTGAGGATGAAGAGGAAGTTGAAGAAACCGTAATCGAATCCACAGAAACCAGTCAGGAAGAGGAAGTAATGGAGGTTGAGGAAGTAGAAGTGGAAGAGGTTGAAGAGGATATCTCAGTTCCTTTTGCCGTAATTGAAGATGTGCCAATTTTCCCAGGTTGTGAAGGTGCAAGCAATAAGAAGCAATGTTTCCAAGAGATGATGCAAAAGCACATCCGTAAAAACTTCCGTTATCCTGAAATTGCCCAGGAAATGGGTGTACAAGGTAGGGTTAACGTTATTTTTGTTATCCAAAAGGATGGAAGTATCGGAAACATCAGAATGCGTGGACCGGACAAGAACTTGGAAAAAGAAGCACTGCGAATCATTCAAAAGCTTCCGAAAATGACTCCTGGAAAACAAAGAGGTAGAGCGGTAAAAGTTCCTTTCAGTATTCCGATTACCTTTAAGTTACAGTAACATATTTTTATTGATTCCTGTCGAGGCAGGAATGGAAAAGCCCTGATGGAAACGTCAGGGCTTTTTTTATTGAATCTTGAGCATATGTTTTATTTTATGAAATGTGAAAAATAGTGCAACTTAGATGTTATGCTAGAAAATGAATAATTCAATGGGAAAATTGTTGGAAATACCAATTGCAATAACTCTGTTTATTTCTTTAACAAATTGCATAAATGTAATCAGAGATAATTATTTAGAAATAAACTCTGATACTGAATTTGATATTGAAGTGTATCATCTTAAAAATGATAGAGGAGCGGTAACCATAGATGATAAATATTGGTTTCCCTCTGCCAGCAAGGTAGTGGAAGGAGATTTTGAGAACAAAAAGGACATAATCAAACTGTTTTTTAGAAAGGATCATATTAGACCGATTCCACGATTTGCAGATTTGAAACCTCCATTTAAACTCGTAAAAGAAAAAGGGGATGAACAAATTGCTGTAATAAAAGAGCGTGATACAATTTTTTTTAAGCTCTCAAACCAAAATTGATCAAACTAAACCGTGTTTTGCATAATACTATGAATTTTTAGAGTATGGATTTGCTTTGTATCTATACTTATATAAATTGTCTCTCGCATATTTTAAGCGTTGCATAAAGCTGCCCCTAAAAATACCACAAAGCCGCGCAATCAGTTGGAAAAGAAAGCTTCTGGCGTTATCTTTGCCAGCCAATACCAAATGTGGATGAAATCTGCTGTAAGCTCTGTTAAAAGTACATCCTGGTCCTTGCTCTTTACCGATTTTAAGGAAATCACCAAAGCCAAGCTGGCCGTCAGTGTGGTTTTCTCATCCATCGCGGGATACTTTCTCGGAGCCTACCAAATCGATTTCATGTCCCTTTTTCTTTTGGGTTTTGGCGGATACTGCATGGTAGGCGCCTCCAATGCCTATAATCAAGTCATTGAAAAGGATTTGGATGCGTTGATGAAGCGTACCAGAAATAGGCCTATTCCAGCGGGAAGAATGTCGGTCAGCACAGCGATGGTCATCGCCATCACCTTGACCTTGTTAGGGGTGATTTCGCTTTACATTTTAAGTCCCAAAACTGCCATGTTTGGGGCCATTTCCATCTTTTTGTACACCAGTGTTTACACCCCATTAAAGACCAAGACTCCGCTTTCCGTTTTTGTAGGAGCGTTTCCTGGGGCGATTCCCTTTATGTTGGGTTGGGTGGCTGCTACCAATGACTTTGGTATCGAGCCAGGTACCCTGTTCATGATTCAGTTTTTTTGGCAATTCCCACATTTTTGGGCCTTGGGTTGGATGCTCAATGAGGATTACAAACGCGGTGGGTTCAAAATGTTGCCCACAGGAAAAAAGGATAAAGGAACCGCTTTACAGATCATTCTTTACACCATTTGGATGATTGTGATTTCTATCATGCCCGCATTTGGTTTTACAGGGAGACTGCATTTAACGCTACTGGCCGCGGCCTTGATATTGTTAGCGGGATTGGTAATGCTTGTTTTTGCATTTCGATTATATGAAAAAAGGGATAACGTTTCCGCCAGAAGGTTGATGCTCGCCAGTGTCACCTATATTTCATTGATTCAGATCATTTACGTTATAGATAAGTTTGTTAGTTAGTATGGATTTAGCCCGAGGAACTGCTGAGGAAAGAAATCGCCGCGCCAAAAAAATGATGCTTTGGTTCGGTATTGTGAGTTTGATCATGGGATTTGCCGGTTGGACCAGTGCCTACATCGTGAGTAGCAAAAGGGAAGATTGGATCAGTGACCTGGAATTGCCGCAAGCCTTTTTCGTGAGTACGTTTGTCATTCTTGTAAGCAGTGTCACCTATTATTTAGCGAAACTGGCCGTAGGCCGAAATGATCAAAGAAAAGGTACACTTTACTTATTAATTACCTTGGTGCTGGGAATTTCCTTTATCATATTACAGTTCATGGGGTTTTCCCAAATGCTGGAAAACGGGTACTATTTTACAGGTCCTACGAGCAACATAAAAATGTCTTATGTGTTTTTGATTGCCGCGGTGCATATTGCACACTTGGTGGCAGGGCTGATTTCCCTGTTGGTGGTGTTGGTGCAACAGGTACGAAACAAGTACATGCCGGGCCAAATGTTGGGGATGGAATTAGGGGCGACTTTCTGGCATTTTCTGGATTTTCTATGGGTGTATTTGATACTGTTTATGTATTTCGTAAAATAAATTTTTGATGAAGTTGTTTTCATTCGACTTTGTCTTTTTCAATACCGCAAAAGGTGTAAATTTGTGAAAGTTTTATTAAAACGATTTTTTATATGGATGCAACGGTAACTACCGGTTCTGAAGAAAGCACATGGGGAGGCGGAAATCGCCCACTCGATGCGAGTTATGGAAAATTGATGATGTGGTTCTTTATCGTCTCGGATGCCTTGACCTTTTCCGGATTTTTGGTGTCTTACGGCTTTTCCAGGTTCAAGTTTATCGAAACTTGGCCCATAGCCGATGAGGTGTTTACCCACGTACCTTTTTTCCACGGTAATTATCCGATGATCTATGTTGCCTTTATGACATTTATTCTGATTATGTCTTCCGTGACCATGGTGCTTGCTGTGGATGCAGGGCACAAAATGAAAAAGAACAGTGTCATTTGGTACATGTTTGCCACCATTATTGGTGGTGCCATTTTCGTTGGTTCCCAGGCTTGGGAATGGGCTACCTTTATTAAAGGGGACTATGGTGCTCTGGAGACAAAAGGAGGTCGAATTCTCCAGTTTGTAGATGCAGAGACAGGCAAAAGGGCTGCTCTGGCCGACTTCGCCAAGACCTTGCCAGAAGACAGGATTGCGCATGACAAAAATGTAGGGATTTGGTATCAAGAAGAAGGATATAAAACCTCCTATTCCTTAAACGAGGTGATCGCAGGATTCAATGCAACACCGAATATCTTGATTCGTACGGAGACTATTAATGAAGAGGGTGAGAAAACGGTTTTAAATAGAAATGAATCACTGGCCAAGCTGAAAGATGCGGTTCAGGTAGTGGAAGGAGCAAACCTTATCCACAACGAATACGGAAGCCGTCTCTTTGCAGACTTCTTCTTTTTCATCACAGGGTTCCACGGGTTCCACGTATTTTCTGGAGTAGTGATAAACATCATTATCTTTTTCAATATCATATTGGGAACTTACGA
>JANQRD010000030.1 GCA_028284725.1 Allomuricauda sp.
GAGTTTTTCCACAAAATCGTACTGTTTTTTTCGATCAAAAAGGAATCGTTCCAAAAGTTGTTGGGCAGAAATCTGTTTGCCTTTTTTCAAAGGAATGTAATCCCCAAATTCTCTAATGACATCAATAACTTTCTGTCCTTCCTTCACCGAAATTCCAGTTTGGGTATAGTGGCCAAATTTTAAGGTGTCGCCCACAACAACTTTTCCGCCATCCACGGTTTCCTTTTGTGTGATGATGTTCAAAAATGTGGACTTACCGGTACCATTTTTTCCTATGATGCCGACGCGTTCACCTTTGGTGAAATTGTAATCGAACTTGTTCAAAATGACCTTCTCCCCAAAACTTTTGGACACATTATGCAGCTCTACAATTTTGCTGCCAAGCCGCTCCATGTTCAGTTCCAATTGCACCTGATGGTCCGCTCTGCGTTGGTGTGCTTTTTGTTTGATTTCCTTGAAATCGTCAATTCGGGATTTGGATTTTGTGGTGCGGGCTTTTGGCTGCCTACGCATCCAATCAAGCTCTTTTCTAAACAGGATTTTCGATTTGTGTAGTTCCACGGCCTCACGCTCCAACCGAGCTTCCTTCTCGCGGAGGTAATAGGAATAATTTCCTTTGTAGCTATAAAGTTGGTTGTTGTCCAACTCCAGAATTTCATTGCAAACACGTTCCAGGAAATAGCGGTCGTGGGTGACCATAAAAAGTGTAATGTTTTCCTTTTTGAAGTAGGCTTCCAACCATTCAATCATTTCCAGATCTAGATGGTTTGTGGGTTCATCCAAAATAAGGAGGTCGGGTTTGTTCAAAAGTGCTATCGCCAAGGCCAATCGCTTTTTTTGCCCTCCAGAAAGTACGTTGACTTTTAAATCCAGCTGATTTAAATGAAGCCTGTACAGAATCTGCTTGTATTGGGTTTCAAAATCCCAAGCATTGTGACGATACATGGCTTCAAATGCCTTTTGGTATTCTTGTTCATTTTCGGGATATTGAACTGCTTGCTCGTAATTGGCTATTACCTGTAACACTTTATTATCGGTGTTGAATATGGTCTCCTCCACGGTCAAATCGGGGTTTAAATGGGGTTCTTGCTCCAAAAAGGCGATTTGGATTCCCTTTCGTTGGGTCACAAGGCCGGATTCTGGAGTATCCCTCCCGGTAATAATGTTCAAGATGGACGTTTTTCCACTTCCATTTTTAGCAACAAGGGCGATTTTTTGATCCTTATTGATGCCAAAGGAGATGTCGGAAAAAAGGACGAGTTCCCCGTACGACTTGCCTATGTTTTCTACCGTCAATAAATTCATCGAGGCAATTTACGACTCTGGGTTACACCCTGGCAAATTTTAAAAGAAAAACGTAACGGACGGCCAAGATAAGGAGCAAAGGAATTAAGACTGGTGAAAAAATCTGGACTTTAAAAACCCAAAGTAGAACCATGAGTCCCATGAGACCCAGAACAGTCCATAAATATTTTGGGAGCCACTCAGGTAGTTTGTCCTGAAAAATAAACAAAAAGGCAATCCCGGCATTTAATGGGAAGGCCCAAAATACGTTGAAATTGTAAGGGGTGGAGGTATGGTCAGTAGCCAACCATAGGAACAAAAGAAAGAGTCCTATCAGACCAGTAACGAGAAAAAGAGAAAAATCCAGCCATCTACTTCGCCCATGGTGTTTGTAATCGAAATAAGTAACAATTGCCGTGAACAAAAACAGTAGCGTAAACCAAAACAAAGGGGACAGCGGAAAAAAACCGTTGTTTTGGTGTTCTTCATAATCCAATACAACCCGTTCGCGCTCTATCAACGGTTTTTCATTTTTGGTGGTATTTTCCATTTGCCGCATCGCGTAGTAGGGCAAGAACATGTGTTCCTGCACCGTTGCTTTTCGATCCACAACGGAGCCAAAAGCCACATCTATACCAAATGCTGCCCATGAGTTGATGTTCAGATGTTGCCGAACCAACTGTCGGAAGGTAAATTGTTTTTCCAAATAAGACCCATCGAAAACAATGGCATCACCAAACTGTTGTTTTAAAATATCCCCGGTAATACTGGAGCAATTGTTCAATAAAGGGTCATACAGATAATCCCGATTTTCAGGTAGATAATTGGTTTCAAAAAAGGCAAAGAGCCGATTTTTTTCATCCAAACTCAGATTCAGGATTTGTTCCCGAACCCATCTTTTCTCCAGTTCATATTCGAACAAAAAACGATCAAAACTTCTTCGGGATAGGGAATAGATTAGTCTTCCTTTTACAAAATTGAGATAGAAATTGGGTCGGTTAAAATCAAAGGTTCCATAATTGTAGACCACATCAATGCCCAAAACGGAATCTTGTACACGAAAAGCACTGTGGCCAAAGGCATAGTACAATTCGTCTCCGGCAGCACAGGTAAGAAGACTTATCTTGGACTTTTCCGTCAACATTGGCACTTCTTGGGAAAATAGTGTGGTTCCCGATGAGAAAAACAGTACCAAAAAGAAAATCCAATACCTCATTTAAGATTTTATCTGGGCAAATATCAGAATAAATACCGCACGACGGTGGGTAAAAAATCAACACTTTGTTTTTTAGCTTATTTTTACGAAAATCCAACCGAATGAAACAACATATCCCCAATTTTATCACCTTGCTGAATCTATTCAGTGGCTGCATCGCCGTAGTTTTTGCTGTTCTCAATCACTTGGAATTGGCCGCGCTTTTCGTTTTTGTGGGCATATTTTTTGATTTTTTGGATGGACTGGCCGCCAGACTGCTCAATGTTAGCAGTGAAATCGGGATACAGTTGGATTCTTTGGCGGATATGGTCACTAGTGGTGTGGTACCGGGCATTGTGATGTTCCAATTGCTCAATATGGCACAAACTGGGGGATGGAATCTAGGATTTTTTGGTCATGAAACGGAAATTACCGCGCTTCCATTTTTTGGTTTTGTGATTACGTTGGCTTCAGGATATCGCTTGGCGAAGTTCAATGTGGATGAAAACCAGGTTTCCTCGTTTTTGGGATTGCCCACCCCGGCAAATGCACTACTGATTCTTTCTTTGCCCTTGATTTTACTTTACCAAAACAACGAGATGCTAAGCGGAATTATACTGAATCAGTGGTTTTTGATGGGCTTGACCGTGGTGAGTGCTTTTCTTCTAAATTCAAGGATTGGGTTGTTTGCTCTAAAATTCGACAACTGGAGTTTTAAGGACAATGCGGTACGCTATCTTTTTTTGATCGGGAGTTTGGTGTTGTTGATCACGCTTCGGTATTTGGCCATACCCATAATTGTACTATTCTACGTGTTGAGCTCAATGCTCATGTTTGGCAGCAAGAAGGATTAAAAATCCAGTTTCTTTTTTCGAAGCTCGAAGTTTTGGCCCAGATAGACTTTCCGAACCATCTCATCGACTGCTAGTTCCTCTGGAATACCAGCTTTTAAGATTCCTCCTTCGAACATCAGGTACGAGCGTTCTGTAATGGCAAGGGTTTCTTGTACGTTGTGATCGGTGATAAGGATACCGATGTTTTTGTTCTTTAATTGGGCCACGATGCGCTGAATGTCCTCTACAGCCACGGGATCGACCCCTGCAAAAGGCTCATCCAGCAAAATGAACTTTGGATCGGTAGCTAGGGCGCGGGCAATTTCGGTACGACGCCGTTCCCCACCTGAAAGGAGATCCCCTCTGTTTTTTCGGATATGCCCCAAACCGAACTCATCGATAAGGGACTCCATTTTCATGTGCTGTTCCTTTTTGCTCAAATTGGTCAATTGCAACACACTGAGAATATTCTTTTCGATACTGAGCTTTCGAAAAACGGAAGCCTCCTGAGCCAAATACCCAATCCCATTTTGGGCTCTTTTGTACATTGGGAAAGTGGTGATTTCCATATCGTCCAGGAAAATTTTGCCTCCATTGGGTTTGATAAGTCCAACAATCATATAGAACGAAGTGGTCTTTCCAGCCCCGTTAGGTCCCAATAGCCCTACGATTTCCCCTTGGTTCACCTCCAAGGAAATGCCCTTTACAACTTTTCGGCCCCTATAGGCCTTCATGATATTTTCTGCCCTTAATTTCATAGGAATTCGCCAAAACTAAGCATATTCTACATTTGGATAGGGTTCTTTGGGATTTTTTTAGGCTTCGGTTTGCTCCAGTTCCTCCCAATATTCGTAGGCCTTTCTGAGATGCGGTATTACGATGGTGCCTCCTATCAATGTGGCAATGCCCAAGGTCTCCATGACCTCTTGCTTATTTGCTCCTGATTTTTTTGAACTTTCAAGATGGTATTTTACGCAGTCGTCGCATCGCATCACAGCGGAGGCA
This sequence comes from Allomuricauda sp., assembly GCA_028284725.1. GTDB lineage: Bacteria > Bacteroidota > Bacteroidia > Flavobacteriales > Flavobacteriaceae > Flagellimonas. The sequence continues at coordinate 4,318 of JANQRD010000030.1, forward strand.
ACAAGTCCCAATAATTCCTTGGTCTTTACATCCAAGGCTCCTTCCATAAAAGCATTGGTGTCCAGATTAAAGATCCGTTTGATGAGCTTGTTGTTTTCGGCCAGAAGCTTGTCGTTCATTTTGGAACGGTAGGCATTGAACTCTTCGACTTTATTTGGCATGTTGCTTTTCTTTTTTAGCTTCTCTTTTTAGTACAACTTTGGAAATATAGATACTGATTTGGTACAAAATCAATACGGGAACCGCTACCACAATTTGACTGGCCACATCCGGGGGCGTAATGATCGCTGAGAGGATAAGCACGATGACCAGTGCAATTTTCCGATATTTTTTCAAGATTTCGGGGGTTACCAATCCTACCTTGGTCAAAAAGAATATGATAATTGGCAATTCAAACATAATACCACAGGCGATTACAGATGCCCTGACCGTAGCAATAAAGGAACTGATGTCTATTTCGTTGAGCACTTCTTTACTTACCTGATACGTGCCCAAAAAGTTAATGGAAAGTGGAGCGACCACGTAGTATCCAAACAGTACCCCAAGAAAAAACAGGGAAGAAGCCACTAAAATAAATCCCCGGGAATACTTTCTTTCATTGGCATGGAGCCCTGGACTTATAAAACGCCATACTTCCCATAAAACGTAGGGAAAGGCTATTATGAATCCCGCCCAGATGGAAGTCCAAATGTGGGCGGAAAACTGCCCTGCCATGGTTCGGTTTTGGATGGTAAATGGAAGTGCATCCCCGCAAAACTCAGAATCGATACCAAAAAAAGTGGCAATCCTACAGAAAAACTGATAGGTTGGAAAATCCATTTTTTTGGGGCCAAAAATGATAGTGTCAAAAATGAAATCCTTCATAACGAAGGCACCGCACGCCACAATTACAATGGCAATAGTGGATCGAATTAAATGCCAACGCAGTTCTTCCAAATGATCCAGGAAGGACATTTCGTTGGGGTCTTTGTCAATCGTTTTTGTCATTACAGGATTCCCTCGTTTATCAGGTTATGGATGTGGACTACTCCCTCGTAAGTACCGTTTTCGAAAACAAGAAGTTGGGAGATGCCGTTGTCCTGAAGTATTTTCAACGCTTTTACAGCCAAGGTATCCCCTTTTACCGATTTTGGATTCGAGGTCATGA
>JANQRD010000042.1 GCA_028284725.1 Allomuricauda sp.
ACGTAACCGCAGGGTCGTGATTGATGGCCTCTGTGTACATGGATTTTATGATACACAATTCGTCTACCATTTTTGCCGTGTAGGGCAAAAGATCACTGATCCATGTTCCATTTTTTCCATATTGTTTGAATCCAAAAATGGAGCCTGCCAGTGGGAAGCTGTCCTGTCCAGAGGTCATTCCGGTCAATCGCTGTCCATTTCGTACAGATTCCGGTAGGTCCTCACCTCTTCTTTGGATGAGTACTGGTTTATAATCGAACAACTCCAATTGGGAAGGTCCTCCACTTTGGAACAGGTAAATCACCCTTTTTATCTTTGCCGCATGGTGCGGGGAACTTAGGATACCCTTTATCCCCATTGGATTATCCGTTTTCGTGATCAATCCCCCTTCTTTTCGGTAAAAATTGCATCCCAAAAGTGATCCCAGGGCGACACCTCCAATGCCTAAGGCAGTCTTGCCCAAAAAAGCCCTTCTGTTTAGATTCATCGCATTGTCTGCCAATATCTTTTGCTCACCCATAATTATCCTCTTGAAATGGTTTCGTCTAAATTCAGTATCGTATGTGCCGTTAAGGCCAGTGCTGTCAGTTTTGTAACAGGAATAGCAGCATCAATAGCAAACTCTCCTATGGATAGGTATTCATCGGGCAATACTTCGCCCGATTTTATTTTTTCCACCGAATCCAAATATAGGTCATGTAAAATGACCAATTCCTCTTCGTTGGGTTTGCGTGATGTAGCATTCTGAAAAACATATCGTATTTGATCTTGTGGATTTTCTCCAACCGCATTTATCGTTTTGTAGGCCAAAGCTCTTGCAGCCTCTATGAGCTGGGGGTCGTTCAAAAGTACAAGGGCTTGCAAGGGCGTGTTGGTCTCTTGACGCTTGACCGTGCACAAATCCCTGGATGAGGCATCAAAAGTCATCATGCTGGGCGGCGGTACAGTCCGCTTCCAAAAAGTGTACAAGCTTTTTCGATATAGATCTTTACCCGTACTTTGGATATAGGTTGAAGTGCTACCTCCTCCCCCTCCGGTCGTTTCTTCCCATATGCCTTCAGGTTGATAGGGTTTTACACTGGGACCTCCAACCTCTGGGTTCAAAAGTCCGCTTATTTTTAAAGCTTGATCCCGAATCATTTCTGCGCTCAATCGCAATCTTGGAGCCCTTGTCAAATAGGTGTTTTCCGGGTCTTTTTCCTGCATTTCCGGAGAAATTTCAGTGCTTTGTTGATAGGTGGCCGACAGGGCCATGTATTTCATCATTTGTTTTATATCCCAACCCTCTGTCCTGAATTTGATGGCCAAAAAATCCAAAAGTTCCGGATGTGAAGGCAAGGCACCTTGATTTCCAAAATCGTAGGAGCTCTCTACCAATCCTTTACCAAACATCCGCTGCCAAATACGATTAATGGCAACACGGGCCGTCAAAGGATTTTCATCGTGGAACAACCATTTAGCCAGCCCTAATCGGTTCTTTGGATATTCCTCGGGAAACGGTAAAATGGCTTCTGGTGTTCCAGGAAATACCTGATCGGTGGGCTGATCATAGACCCCTCTGTTCAAGACAAATGTTTCCCTTGGTTTATTCATATCCCGCATTACCATTACAGGTACCTCAGGATCCATGGCATGGGTCATATTTACAAAACTCAGCACCCCTTCCGCATCTTCTTTGGTAATGGTGAGATAGGGCTTTGGAATTTCCTGGGCATTTGCCATTAAACCATTCTCATCGATATTGTTGAAGAATCCAAAGAGTTGAAAATGGTCTTTTTGGCTCAAGGGGTCATATTTGTGGTCATGGCAGCGTGCGCATTCCATAGTCATTCCCAAGAATGCCGTGCCGAAGGTATTGGTTCGATCTTCTACGTATTCGATGCGATATTCTTCTGGAATTACCCCGCCTTCAGCCGTTATTTTGTGGTTTCGATTGAAGCCAGTGGCTAAAATGGATTCTTTAGTCACATCAGGCAGCATATCGCCCGCGAGCTGGTAGGTCACAAACTCGTCGTACGGCATATTTTTATCAAATGCATGAATGACCCAATCCCGCCAGGGCCACATGATGCGTTCAAAATCGTCTTGATATCCATGGGTATCGGCATAGCGGGCCACATCCATCCATTCAGCTGCCATATGCTCTGCATAAGCCTTGGTGTTGAGCAATGAATCTATGATTTCCCCATATGCAGTTGGAGCTGGGTTCTGCACAAACGAATTGACTTGCTCCACACTTGGAGGTAGCCCTGTAAGACTAAAAAACACTCTACGGATGAGTTGTTCTTTTTCCGCTTTTTTGGAGGGAGAAAATCTGTTTTCCTTTTGTTTTTGTAAGATGAACTTGTCGATGTCGTTTTGAGTAGTCCATTCGTCCCCTTCAATCTCTGGAATCTTTGGTTCTTTTGGAGGTACAAAAGCCCAATGTTCCTTATAAACCGCCCCTTGTGCTATCCATTTTTTGAGCAGTTCTTTTTCATAAGCGGATAACGTAAGATTGGACTCAGGTGGAGGCATTACCAAGTTGGGGTCTTCATGAAAGATTCTTGTAATCAGTTCGCTTTTTTCCAGATCTCCAGGGACGATGGCATAATGGTCCTTGTTTTCGCCCAAGGCTGCATAGGCATCTTCGGCTTTGTTCAACGAAAGTCCCGCTTCAATTGCATTTTTATCTGGTCCATGGCATGCGAAGCATCGGTCGGAAAGAATTGGTTTAATATGAAATGAAAAGTCAACACTATCTGGAATTTGCTTTAAAGACGCGCCTTCAGAAATAGCGGTGTATTCCCCTTTCTCACCTTTACATCCCGCAAAAAAACATAACAATGTCATGATGGTCATGACCATCAACAGCTCTCTCTTTATTGTAGGATAGAACGGCATACCTCAAAAAATTGAAATTGTCTGGCCTTAAACTACCTAGATAAGCTTAAATAAGATAAAAATTTTCGACCAATAACAATGCTGAAAAGATTAATGCAGCAATTGAAAGTATTGCGCTTGGAAGTCTAATGAAACCCTATTGTTGTTCTTAAAATTTAAGTGATTGTATCGTTCAGAATACGGCTTTTTGCCTCATTCAGGTAACTTCTTCCAATAATGTATCGAATTCCATCTATTTCCAGACTATTGCCTTCTACCGACTCCACTTTGTCTATTGCTATGGTATACGATCGGTGGATTCGTAAGAATTTGTCCGATGGCAGTTCTTCCGTAAAACTGCCCAAGGTCTTGTGGATGATGTATTTTGCGGACGTGGTTTTAATCCTAATATAGTCCTTTAGACTTTCTACCACTAAAATCTCATCAATAAAGATTTTCTGCAACTTCTTTTTATCCACCTTCACAAAAATGCTGGGCTTTTCATTCAATGTTTGAGAGCTGGTCTTTGATGCGCCCAGTCTAAGTGAGATGATACGGTTCACCGACTTTAAAAAACGAGGAAACGGAATTGGTTTCACCAAATAGTCAATGGCCTCCAACTCAAAACCTTTAAGGGCATATTCCTCATGGGCAGTAGTGATTACTATCATAGGCGGGGCATGAATGGCCTCCAAAAACTTCAATCCGTCCAGAATAGGCATGTTGATATCCAAAAAAATCAGATCTACCTCATTTTCCTGCAAAAAAAGTGAGGCGTCCACCGCGTTGGAAAATGTTTGAACAAGCTTTAGTTGACTCACTTGTTCCACATAGTTTTTCAATACGTTTATTGCCAAAGGCTCATCATCAATAATTATAACTCGTAACGCCATTATACTTTTAGTTTTAAATCCACATGAAACATATTTTCCTTCTCAAAGATATCCAGTTCATAGTCTTCGGGAGCATAACCCAGTTCCAACCGTTTTTTCACATTTGACAGTCCTATGCCGCCACTTCTTGTAGCCACTTCGCTACCCGAGCCGTTTTGTGGAATGGTATTGGCCACCTTAAAGTACAAAAAATCATCATCGACATTAATATCGATACCGATATGCATATGTCCAATATTTTTACTGGCCCCATGTTTAAAACAGTTTTCAATCAAAGGAATAAGCAGCATGGGGGCAATGACCTTGTTTTCCAACTCTCCGGAAATTCCAATATCGATTTGCAGTGAATCATTAAAGCGTATCCGTTCCAAATCGATGTAATTCTGAATGCAGTCTATTTCGCTTTTAAGATCTTGTTTGCGTTTTCTTGTCGCATACAACAGATATCGCATCAATTCGGAGAGCTTTAGAATAACCTCCGGTGCCTTATTGGATTTTTCCAAAGTCAAGGAATAAATATTGTTCAAGGTGTTAAAGAAAAAATGCGGCGATATTTGCGAGCGTAAAAATTTCAGTTCGGTGGTTAACTGTCTTTTCTCGAGATCATGGAGTTTGCTGTGCTCCCGTAGCCAATCAACAGTAACCTTTATCGCCGTGGCAAAGGCCACAACATACAGTTCCCCAAACATGGTAATAATTGCATAATTCAGCGTAAGACTTGTGACTTCCTCCGAACTCTCTGGCATTACATTGGTACTGACCAAGTAATAGGTAAGACTATATTTTACCAACAGCATCACATAGAGAGAGAGCAAAACAATGATCGTATAGGTAACATACTTTCTGGTGTAGATAAACTTGGGCATTAAAAAATAGATGTTGAAATAGGAAAGTGCGATATGGATCGGAAAGCCAATAAGGTTGGTCTTTAGGGAAAGTTCAAAATCGTCGTGAATGCTTCCCCAACGTAGCGTATTGAGCAAAAAATAGATTCCCCAAAATATGATGTGGTGCTTGTAAGTGATGTTATATCGCTCCGAAGGTTCCTCCTTTAAAAGCTCATCAAGTTTGTCGTTTATGTACATGTATCATGCTTTTTTTTAATGTATGCCGTTCTGTTGTTGTTTAGCTTTTGGGGTTGGTTGTTGGTCTAATTTTATTCCTCTGGCGAATAAAATTATAAATATTTAGGAATACTAGATGGCAACCTAACCCACGCATCTGTAGATTACCATTATGCATTTGGGTAAAATCGAGAATTGTTGGGAAGGAAGTGCACTAAGCAATAATCCTAATTTATTGGTTAATGGGAAAACCTTTTTTTCTTTTCGTTTTGATGACAATCCTACTTTGTTCATCATGTAAAAGGGAAAATCAAGCTAACACTCAAAAAAAGCTGACCTCATTCGTCGATCCCTTTATTGGAACAGGGGGGCATGGGCACACCTATCCTGGTGCCACCTCACCTTTTGGTATGGTACAGCCCAGTCCAGATAACGGCACAGCAGGTTGGGACTGGTGTTCGGGGTATCATATCACCGATTCCATTATTTCAGGATTTGGACAACTGCATTTAAGTGGCACAGGGATTGGTGATCTGGCCGATTTGTTGCTTATGCCGACCAACGAAAAAGTGGATCTCTCCCTATTCGGAAAACCAAGGGACAGTTTGCCATACACTTCAAAGTTCTCCCATATCAACGAAATCGCGTCCCCAGGTTTTTATAGTGTGGAATTGGATGACCCCAACACAAAAGTTGAGCTTACCGCCAACGAATATGTGGCCTTCCACAAATACTCTTATCACGAGGAAAATGAACCTTCATTTGTCTTGGATTTAGGTTATGCGGTAAATTGGGACGCTCCTACTGAGAGCGCAATTTCCCTTGAAAATGAAACTCGTTTGGTGGGATATCGCCATAGTAGCGGTTGGGCAAAAAATCAAAAAGTGTCCTTTGTAGTGGATTCTTCGGAACCCATCGTGGACCACATTTTTGTTGCTGATGGAAAAGTTTTGGAAAGTGGTGACAACATCGAAGGAACAAAAACCGGAGGGCAGTTCTTTTTCAAAAAGAATAGCTCTAAAAGCGTTGAGTTGAAAATAGCGGTTTCCTCTGTAAGCATCGACAATGCAAAGGCCAATATGGAACAATACGGCTCTTCCAACGGTTTTGAATCAGTGCTAACTGAAACGGAAAACCAATGGGAAAAATTACTGTCCAAAATCAAAGTTGAAACCCCACAGGATTCGTTAAAGACCATTTTTTACACCGCACTGTACCACACCCAAATAGCTCCTGTGCTTTTTAGTGATGTAAATGGTGCATTCCGCCTTCAAAATGACAGTATTTTCCAAGCCAAAAACTGGAAAGCATACTCGACACTTTCCCTTTGGGATACCTTTCGGGCAGAAAATCCCCTACTTAACATTATTCAACCAGAACGTGTCAACGACATCATCAAATCTATGCTTGCCTATTATGATGAACAAGGTCGATTACCCGTTTGGACACTCTACGGAAATGAAACCAATACCATGACGGGTAATCATGGGGTTTCGGTGATTGCTGAAGCTTATTTGAAAGGAATTCAAGATTATGATGTTGAAAAAGCTTATGAAGCGGTCAAAACAACAATGATGGACGACATCAGAGGCTTGGATCTGTACCAAAAAAATGGATACATCCCTTTTGATTTGATGGATGAGTCTGTTACCATCAGCTTGGAGTTTGCCTACAACGATTGGTGCGTTGCCCAAATGGCAAAAGCTCTTGGAAAAAATGAGGATTACGCTTATTTCATGAATCGCTCGAACGCGTACAAACATCTTTTTGATCCTGAGACAGGGTTTATGAGAGGGAAATCCGTCGACGGAAAAAGTTGGAACGAACCTTTCGATCCCAAATTTTCCAGTCATCGTGAACATACCGATTATACCGAAGGCAATGCATGGCAACACAGTTGGTTTGTACTGCACGACGTCCCTGGTTTCATCGATCTCCATGGAGGAAACGATGCATTCACCACTAAACTTGAGCAACTCTTTACGGAAACTTCGGAGATTTCGGGCGATAACATTTCTGCCGACATTTCGGGTTTGGTAGGGCAATACGCGCACGGAAACGAACCGAGCCACCATATCGCATACATATTCAACAAGGCAAACGCTCCTTGGAAAACCCAGTATTGGGTTCGAAAAATCTTGGACTCGCAGTACAGCACCCAACCCGATGGACTAAGCGGCAATGAGGATTGTGGACAAATGTCGGCTTGGTATGTATTTAGTGCACTGGGTTTTTATCCCATGAATCCGGCATCAGGACAATACGAACTCGGAAGTCCTCTCTTTGAAAAAGCAACGATAACTATTTCAGATACAAAAAACTTTGTGGTTTCAGCTGGGAACACCTCGGCCACCAACAAGTACATTCAAACCGTAAAACTAAATGGAAAGTCCTTACAACGCACCTACATTACCCACAACGAGCTAATGGCAGGAGGTACGTTGGAATTTGAAATGGGGCCAAACCCAAATAAAAATTGGGGGATTTGATCAGTCCCTCCACACTTTTATGGATGTAATAGATATTTCAATCATAGTACTCTATGTATTGTTGACACTTTTTGTCGGCATTTGGGTCTCCAAAAAAGCATCCAATGGTCTTGAGTCCTATTTTCTTGGGGGAAACAATATCAAATGGTACTACTTGGGACTGAGCAATGGTTCGGGCATGTTCGATGTTTCCGGGACAGCTTGGATGGTTGGCATTTTATTACTCTATGGTGCCAAAAGCTTTATGTTCATGTGGCTCTGGCCCATTTGGAACCAGATTTTTATAATGATGTTCCTAGCAGTTTGGATACGACGTTCGAACATCATGACGGGATCCGAATGGATCTTGACCCGATTCGGTGATGGAAAAGCAGGACGGGCATCTCATTTAATAGTTGCGGTTTTCGCTGTGATATCCACCATTGGTTTTATTGCATATTTCTTTGAAGGCGCAGGTAAATTTTTGACCATCATTTTACCGTGGGATCTCTCCGTACAGCTTGGCAATTCATTTCTTTTGACCTCAGAACAATCATGTGCTTTAATCATCATAGTGCTTACCACTATTTATACGATAAAAGGCGGAATGTTTTCTGTAGTAGCTACAGAAGTGTTGCAATACATCATTATGGTCATTGCCGGGATTTTGGTCGCAGGATATGCTTTTTTTTCCATTGGGGATATGGAAATTAATTCAGTGATAACTCCAGAGTGGCGCAGTATATTTTTCAATAATGAATTGGGTCCCCATTGGAGTTCAAAATTGCAGGAATTCAATGATTTAATTGACAGTGAAGGCTACAAAATGTTCGGAGCTTTTATTGGCATGACCTTGTTTAAAGGTTTTTTTGCAAGTGTGGCCGGACCTGTTCCCGGCTTTGATTTTCAGCGCATTTTATCAACCCGTACAGTTAAGGAGTCGGCTTACATGAGTGGTTTTACCAGTTTGATACTCTATCTTCCACGATACTTGTTAATTGCGGGCATTGTGGTCATCGCCCTCGTGGTTTTGGTCCCAGAAATGGGCGTCGACCCTGGATTGTCTTGGGGAGATCTGGAAGTTGTCCTTCC
>JANQRD010000048.1 GCA_028284725.1 Allomuricauda sp.
GACTGCTATATTTGGTTTGGCCACAGGAGGTTACCCCTCTTCGATACCAAGTGTCCGTGGTCAATCCACTCGGGGGATCAAAAGTGGGATAGGGATTTCCTGGAATAATCAGCCAATTCCCGGAAGCACTTTCTTTTTGCTCCCAGTGATAACTATACCCATCCCCTCCAGAAGGCGAGGAACTATTGCCCAGCGTACTTGGGTCTCCCCCATAGCAAATGGTTTGGTTGCCAGAGATACTACCTGCTGAAAAATTGATAATGGTGATATTGATAGAGCCCGAACCGGTACTCCAAACGCCCGTATTGTTATCCCGTGCGCGGATATAGTAGGTGCCAGAGCCCTCATTGGCCGTGTAGCTACTGCCGGAGCCCAAACTTGTACTGGTACCGCTAGAAGCCCTACCCTGCCAATACCAAGTGACCCCACTGGGCGGACTACCACTACGGGTAAGGGTAGCACTTCCACATTCGTTGTTGTTGACAGTGGGATTACCCGGATCGGACGGAGGAGCTGGAGGTGTTATGGTTACCGGTCTGTTTGCAAAATGGTAGTTGGAACCTATATCCCAGATATTTGCCACCACACCAGCGGAACCAGTGGTGCCTCCATCCCCAAAATATACTATTGCCGAGGTATTGTTCTGGGAAGTAATAGATGCATTCACTGATGAATGCTTAAAAATATCCCAAGTAACAGAGGAAATGGATCCTGTCGGACTGAGGGAATAGTTGTGCGAACTCCCTTCTGCAACTGTTGAAGGCCCGGAAATAGTATACTGAGACCATACCGATTCATTGGGAAACCAAAGGAGTAGCATCAACAGTGGTATTGCACCGATTTTGTTGTATATGGATAACATAATGGCCAGTTTTTAGTTTTTGGTAAAATGGACTTGATTGAAAAGGGGGCGCGTATCCCCAAGGACAGGATGTTTGAGAATCAAAGTTGACGGACTTAATGTCACGATTTGCTGTTGTAACACGTTCCCACTGCCATCCGTTATAAGCAGAACATCAGGTGCTAAAATCGACCAGGTGCCGGTAAGGCTATTTCCATTGGTCATAAGCTGCTGGTAAGAACCATCCTCAATAAAATGCATTGTCCTTCCAATGTAATTGGACAATACCTGTGTGCGTAATTGAGGGAGACTGTCCAAATGCTGCTTTACCTCAAGATTCATCTGCGCCATTGAACTTACTTCATCGAATATCCAATTTCCCACAATGGGATGGGGCTGTGATTGCGCTCTTATTCCAATCGTAGCCATGCTGAATATGAGACTGAACAAGATGAGTGCCTGTTTTAAACTTTTCAATTGTGTTGTGTTCATTGATATAGGTTTAGTTTTTATAGTGGTATTCCGTATCACTCAACAAATTGTTGTCCTTGTCACGTACCTCCTTCAGGCGGTTGAAGTCATCATAAACATAGATTGTTGTGTATCCCCTTGGATCCGTAATACTGGTAACTCCCACCAAGGGTTCATAGGTGTAAGTGGTTATCATGGAGTTTGGTAAAGATTGCCTTAGACCATTTATTGCCGTTAAATTTGATTCATCGTAGGTTTTTAATGTGGCAACAGTGACTCCCAAAGCTAATGCTATGTCGTCATAGCTCGCGTTTTCAACCTTGGCGATTATGTAGTGTTTATTATGTCCCCATATGTATGAAGTAGTTGGGGAATTTTCCCTAGAGACTTCCAATGGATTGCCCAAACCATCATAGTCCAGATATTTAACAAGGTTCTGGAATTCATTGGTCGAGCTATATGTTCCTTTTAAAAAATTTGTGCGCTCGGGTTTGACAATGCTGTTTCCAAAATCTTTGAAGTTAATACGCTGCACTGTGGAATCCCCATTTTTAATTGACACGGTCTGAACGGGTTCTGAAATTCGATGGGAACCTGATTCCTTTAATTTATCAACCTCTGCCTTTTCCGTAGGAGAAAGATTTGGTAGCCCCAAGGAGCTAACTAAGGTTATATCATCTGGGTAAAATGTTTTTGACACAACAGTATCCCCATCGCTGGAATCCATTTCCTCTCTTGTAAGCAGACCGTGCAAAGGATTGTCATAGTAGTAATTTTTAGTCGTGGTAACAAGGGTACCACTTCCATCAGAACTATATTGCTTGTCCACTTTGCTGGCCAGGGAATACCAGCTAGCAACAGTCCAATACGCACCAATGTCCAATCTGGATTGTTTGGAAACAAGGCCAATGCTATAGAAAGGACGTAAAGTTGTAATTTTAAGCCCTAGGATATTGTTTTCATTGGGATGGTTTTCAAATACGCCATTAAAACCATGTCTGATATCATAATCAAAGGTGATTTCCCTCGTCTTTTCAAAAGAGCTTCCTTCTTTTTTGTAAACACTCTGCTCTTTCAACAAACCTCTTATCCAATCATAACTAGTTGGGGGCACGAAGGGCCATAAAAGTACATTGTCACCAGAATCTTCGTATGTGGTATATCGATTGACCGTTTTGCCGTTTTTTCCATTCAGTCCATCTAATATGGTAACATATTCGTACCCTACATATCCTCCATTTATAGAACTTACATTCGCCAAGTTGTGACTGCTTCTGGAGAAGTACAAGCACACATATTCCGCAAACGAACTCTGGGTTAAAGTCTCAAACCACCAATCTGTTACCCAGGAAGTATATGAAGTTTCATACGAAGTAAATCCCGAGGATTTAGAGATGTCATTCGGGAGATGATATGCAAATTCTTTAATTATGTCTTTACCAATGATGGGTTTATCCGTCATTCGTTTTATTCTCAATCCCCCTCCAATTCTATTTTCTTGAACGTTCGCTTCGCCCACTTCTACCCATTCCACCTTAAAAGTGCCATAGAAGCCATCAACAGAAGCAAATAAAGTCATGGTATATGTGCCTGGGGATAGTTCAATAGGTGTGTCCGTTCCATATGGGGAGGGATTATAGGGATAATCGTACGCTATATCAATTCCATTTCCCGTGACTCTTGCCACCATCAAATCTCCCGGAGGGACATTAGATGGATTGCTGCAGTAATCCCCTCCTGTACAGGCAAACTTAAAGGTGCCAAAAACGTCTTCAGATCCCGGCACAGTAAATTGGGTTGAGATGGGGGATCCGGTGGCTACCCCATTGACCGAAAGTACTTGGCTACTTTTCGTTGTATAAGTAGTTTCAGTTCCATCGAACCAATATTCATTGGGTTCATATTCAAAAACGGTCTCTCCTCCTGTGGGATAAATAATCTTATTTAAAATTCCTGCTTTTGTGTATTGAAAATCAGGTGTCCTATCTGCGCCAGGCAATACAATGGCCTTATAATTCGTGGCAGGAAGAAAAGTTGAGTTGTTATCTTTTCCATTGTAATAGCCCCAATGATCTTGACCAAAGGAATTGCGTTTTGAAACAGGAATGGATTCATCATAAAAAAACTCATAGGAGGGATATCCATTACGAGTCAATTTGTCAAGTTTCAATCTGTAACAGGCCTCATTAGTGCAGTTCGCCGTAAAATAACTATGATCAAATGCCCATGAGTCCAACTCTTGGCTATTATATAAAAGCTTTATTTGGCCAATGCGATTTGTCCCTGGAAGATCCAATCGGTCTTGATTACCATATAAAAAATTGATTTCTGTCCCATCAGAGGATATTATGGAACTCAATCGCTTACCTACGATAACGTCAATAATGTTTTTGCATTCGACTGCAGGTCGTTGACTACATCCCTCCACAGGGTTGCCGTTAGCATCATTCTCCCGAACAAAATCCTGCTGACTTGATATATACTCGTATTCATAGCTGACAGTATCATAATTGAAAGTTACCACTTCGTTATAGGGGGTGGTAATTTTTGACAAATGCCAAGTTGGGGTCACAGGTGCAGTTGGATATAAGGGATTGATTACATCGCAATCCGAGCCAAAAGCAGGACGAATAAGAGAGGTTTCCCTGTCAGAGAATTCAAAAATATTTCCTTTTTCATCCGTAATCTCATAAGTGCCCCCACCGTTTAATCGCTCTATTTTGATTGCTTTGAAAGGTATGGTTTTCGGAGTTTTGGTTTCATCATAAACAAATTTACCAGAGCCACCAGGATAGCTGTAATGGAACAAATCTGGCTGACCATCAATATATCCAGAAGCAATGTTGTCCAGCAAATCATGATCGTCGTCTTGATTGACATCATCATTGATGGTTTCTTCCTGGAAAGCACCAAAAATGTACCTATCATATATGTGTTGTGACGGATTGCTAGCACTTGCATATCCATAGGTATCAAAATCTGGATTGCCACGTGTGTTACAGGAAATAAGACCCCCGGCATTCAACACCCATCCCAATCCAACATTACTGGCGGTTTCGTCTACCTTTATACCAGACGAATGGTAACTTAAATTGATTGGGATCGATAGATTTTTAAGATTTATGGTGTGTATAGGAACTGATATTTGGGGGACTCCACTAAAGTAACTGACAGGAATATTTCCATATTTTTCAAAATTGGCTGCCTCCGGAGTTGAAGGTAAGACCCCAACAGTAGAAATGGCATTTTGCGCAAAGAACCAACTCGGTATTGCTACTACAAATAGAATAGTAATTATTGATTTTTTCATTTTAAATCTATTTCTTGACTCTTGTTTCCGTACTATAGTTTTTAGAGCTCAGCTCTTCGATAATTTTCCTTTGATCAATTAATTCATTGTTTTGACGAATCACATGCAAGGTCAACTCCTCGATCTTCTCCAAAAGCAATTTGTTCATCTCACCAAGTTCAACACCATTGGCTTCCACCTCTTCAGCGGATGGAATATTGGGCAGGTGTCCGTGTTCGTCAATGTATCTTTTAACTTCTTTAAGTGTGGGCAAATCGTAGTCCTTTTGAAAAACATAGTCCGGCCAGGTGTCCTGGTCCACCCGTACCTCCCGTGTCCTGATCTTCCCTTCGACAGCAAGCTTATAGCCAGACGGCACCGAGCTTGTCCCTATCGCCACATCACCAGTATAACTGGCAACGGACCCGGCCTCAGACCAAACCGAACTTCCTCCGCCTGAACTTGAATTGGTCGTGACCACTACTATATTGCTTGGTGCGCTTTCATTGTCCGCGGCATCCAAAGCTGTAACCGTGAAGTTATAGGAAGTACCTGCCAAAAGTCCGGTAATTTGATGGTTGCTTACGTCTCCCAGGGTAGCCTCCAGAGCTCCATCCTTAAAGATTTTATATCCCGTTACACCTGTATCATCTGTAGCCCCGCTCCAAGACAGGTCGGCCGTAGTCTCCGTATGGGCCGTACTCGTCAGAATCGGGGATGTAGGTGCCTGGGTATCAGATTGCCCCTGCTTTGTAATGGAGACACGATCTATATACACAATATCTCCCGTTGATCCGGACGATACACCTGTGTACACCCTTATCTCAGGGGCTGTTGATGTAGCCGTAACAGAAAAGGTATATTCACTCCAAGCTGTTCCAGAAATAGTAGTGGTCCCGAAGCCCGACATTCCAGACCAACCGGAAAAGGCAGGGTCATCGGTCTGTGCACCCACTTTGGCCCAAATACTGATATCGTAATTATCGCCCACGACAGCAGTGAACGAATACGTTGCGTACCTACCAGTCGCTCCTGTGGTAGAGGTCAAGCGCATAGCATAGGTTCCATGGTGGGGGTCCGACGAGTCGGAGGCCTTGATGGCCCCTCCGCCCCATCCAGTGGTGGAATTGGCCTCATTGGCAATACTAACCGCATTGCTATGGGTATGGAGTTCTTGGGCAGTGAGTGTCGTCAACAGAGACAACAAAAAAATGGCATTAGTAAGCAATAGAGTTCTCATGATAGATACAGTTGTTAAGGATATGAAAGTATTATTTGTAAGAAAAATACTAAAAATATAGTTGTTTTTTCTTTTAATTTATTAACATATAACACTGCGCCGTGGAAAGGAAAAAAAAGTCTACATCGGAACTATTTGAAAACCAAAATCTTACAACATTCGAACTTTTTTTCGAGTTAACGATAATTTAATCTTTAAAAAATTATAGAAATTTCTATAGCTATTTATCCGAAAAAAGTTACATTTCTAGTAAGAAAGAAAATGCCTGTTCGATAAACTTGAAATCCATTTTATCCCTAAATCATGAAAAGTCTTTCCAAAAAAATATACCGGTATTTGTTTAAGAAGCTTCCTGCGATCAACCTACAAGAAACATTGATTGTACTCGCCATCATTGGTATATTGCTGCTATTGGCATTACCGAATTTGATGCCCCTTATATCCAAAGCAAAGAGCGTAGAGGCCCAAGTTCAGCTTAAGGCCATCTACAACGCACAAACCACCTATCGCTACATGCATAGCAAATATTCCCCAGCAATGGGGGAACTCGATTTTGAGGCACCCAAAACAGTTAGAGAAAATGGAACCGCCAACTATGTGTATGAAATTGTAAGCGCAGACAATGCAACCTTTACTGCCAGAGCTGAGGCTATCACCGATTTCGATGGAGATGGAATATTCAACGTATGGGAGGTGGATGAAAATGGAAACCCAAAACAAGTAATCAAAGACTGAAGTATGATAGAGCCAAAGGTCTTACTAATACTGTGCCTAGCTTACATCGCCCTGCAAGATTTCAAGGAACGTAAGGTATTCTGGTTCTTATTTCCCTTGGCAATGGCATGTTTCGGTCTTATGCACTTTACGAAGACGGCCAACATCGGTGTTTTCCTCTACCAAGTAGGAATTAATTGGTTATCGGTCTCTCTGGTTATTTTGATTCTTTTTCTATACACTAGATGGATTGCAAAAAAGGCTTTCCTTAACCATAGTCTGGGGTTGGGTGATATTCTGTTCTTTCTTGCCTTGGGGCTCGGCTTTCCACCGCTAACCTTCACCATACTCTTTGCAGGTGCTATACTCTTTTCAGTATTGATTTTCATCAGTTTGAAATCGAGACTAAAATGGCAAACCGTTCCGCTGGCTGGACTTATGTCTACCTATATCATTTTTATTATCTCCTATAGTTTGGTCTTTAATTCCCCTGATCTCTATGTCATTTGATATTGAAAATAAGCTAGTCCTACCTGCAAAACTGGTACAGTGCATCAGTGCGGAACAGGCTTTCTTTTATAGAATTGTTCCGAAGGAACAAAAAGGAGATGCTCTAGTTTTTTGGACAGATAACAGTAATCCGGAGAGTCTTTTGGAGGAATTGAAAATGGTCTTGGAAATTCCAGTGAAATTGGTCGAGCTACCAAAAGCGGCTTTGCAGGACCTATTGACCGCTAATTATCGCCAAGTTCAAAAATCACAAAAAAGTAAATTGCACTACACTCCTGACTTCCTGGAGAAGATTTTGTTCAATGCCAAGGCCATAGATAGTAGTGACATTCATTTTGAACCTTACGAAACCTTATGCCGGGTACGTTTTCGGTTGGATGGCAAGCTGGTAGAGCAGTTTTCCATTCCCATACAGGAATACCCCACCCTAATCAACAAAATTAAGATTCGTGCCGATCTCGACATCGCTGAAAAACGATTGCCGCAAGATGGTCGTATCACCCTGAAATCAGACACTGATGAATTCGATATCCGGGTTTCCTCCCTCCCTACACTTTTTGGCGAAAAAATCGTGTTGCGAATCCTGAACAAGGATACTGAATCGGTCACTTTGGAGGATTTGGGGTTCAATGTAGCAGAATTGCGACGATACAAAGAGGGCATAAAGGTTCCCAATGGAATTATTTTGATTTCTGGGCCAACGGGTTCTGGAAAAACGACGACCCTGTACGCAACATTGAAATTATTGAACGATTCCAAGACCAATATTCTTACCATTGAAGATCCCATCGAATACACACTGGAAGGGGTCAACCAAGTGCAACTGAAAGAGAATATTGGACTGGACTTTGCCAGCGCCTTGCGTACCTTTTTGAGGCAAGATCCCGACATCATCATGGTTGGCGAAATCCGGGATGTAAAGACGGCCAACATGGCGATCAGAGCTGCCCTTACAGGGCACTTGGTACTATCTACAATCCATACAAATTCCGCATGGGCGACGATTTCCAGATTGATAGATATGGGAATTCCTCCTTTCCTTATAGCAAGCACCTTGAACATTAGTGTTGCCCAACGTTTGGTCCGGAAGCTTTGTGAACATTGCAAGCAACGCAAAACCGTTGAAAAAGGCATCTTTCCCGATGGATTCCAACCTCCAGAAAAAATAAAGTATCATTTCGTATCCGTGGGTTGCCAATCTTGCCATCATACGGGATATCAAGGAAGAAAGGCCATCTACGAAATTATACCCATAACCCGTGCATTGATCCCTTTTATAAAGAACAATGCACTGGAAATCCACGATTATCTAGATGAAAACAACATTAATACCCTACGGGACAATGCCCTTTTTCTATTGGAAAATGGCGAGACCTCGGTAGAAGAAATATATCCTTTGCTAACCAATTGATCCGATGATGCGAAAGAGCCTGGTTTTGATATTGTTATTACTTGCCCATTTAATCTGGGGGCAAGAAGAGAACCGAATACAAAACATTAAAAACAATTTGGAAGCCTTGGCCGTGGACAATCCCGGACTTTCTGAAAACCTAAAGCTGGACATCAATGTGAACAGTGTATCATTGTCCAATTTTTTGCTTGCTGTATCGCAGGTCCACAGGGTGAACATCAATATCGATCCCAGCCTCCAAGGCGTAAATATTGTAAACAATTTTTCCAATGTTACCGTGGCCAATCTTTTAGTGTTTCTATGCAAACAGTATACTCTTGATATTACCTTCACTGGCAACATCCTTTCCATTCACCAATATCAACCACCACCTGTAGTAGTGCCGGAAAAAGAGGTTGTGGTGAGCTTCGATGCACTGAACAGTCTTATTTCCATGGACCTTAAGGGTGACCCCTTGGAAAAGGCCTTTCGGAAAATCATCGATGTTTCAGGACAAAACCTTTTATACAACAGTGGAATGGAAGGAATTCCGCTCACCCTTTACCTAAGAGACGTCCCCTTGGACCTTGCCATGGAAAAACTTGCCGAAACAAATAACCTTAAATATTCCAAGTCCAGAGACGGTTTTTATTTGTTCGATCGCATCATTGAAAATCCAACAAGCTCCAACGGCACCAAGC
Source organism: Allomuricauda sp. (assembly GCA_028284725.1). GTDB lineage: Bacteria > Bacteroidota > Bacteroidia > Flavobacteriales > Flavobacteriaceae > Flagellimonas. The sequence goes on from JANQRD010000048.1 coordinate 9,157, forward strand.
GAAATGTTTTAGGGAACAATTTTTATTACCAGGTACTCGACACCGTAAACCGAATATTGAATGTTGATTTTACCAATGTGCCCATCGCAGACATTGTTCATGAAATCAGTTTGGACCTAGACCTAGACGTTTACATGGCCACTCCATTGACGGAGGCTGGAAACATCAGTTTCAAGGCCAAACAAATCTACTACGATGAACTGTTGACCAAAATGTTTGAGAGCAAAGCATCCTTTTCTACCTCTGTGGACAATAATGCCAATCGTGACTATGCCAGCCAGTCCCAAAACAGGAACCAGAACCGGACACCTCAGGCTTCGGTCAACACATCCAGTAGTCCCAATTTCACCTTTAAAAAGGAAAACGACCTTTACTTTTTCGGGACTGCAGACCAATTGAGTGTTAGAAAGTTCGAAATTGTACAAATGATGCATAGATCGGTGGAGCTTTTGGGAGACCCAATGCAATCTACCGGTTTTGGAAGGTCTGCTGGCAGAACCGTTACTGGGGGAGTGAATTATTTAGGCAACGGATTCCAAGGTGGAGCCAATGGTTTTGGAAATAATCAAAATAACTTTGGTCAAAACTCCAATTCCAGGAGAATCAATACGCAAACCAATCAGTTCAATAATTATGCATCAAATGCAGAGGCCATTGTGAATATTCTGCCAGATGATGTTGTTGCCGACCTCGACATCAAAATTGATTTTGAGCTCAACAGTTTTTTGATCAGCGGCCCAGCAGCGAACATCAATCGGTTTAAAAAATTCCTGAAGGAAATCGATAAACCTGTTCCCGTAGTGCTCATTGAGGTAATGATCATAGAGGTTCGAAAGACTGCGACTGTGGAAACCGGTATTAGTTGGGGTATAGGTGACGCCCCTGTTGAAACCTCTGGTGGAATTTTTCCCGAAACGGATTTGACCTTGGGTGCAAAAACGGTGAACAAGATCATTGGTGGTTTTGATGGTTTTGGATCTTTCAATATTGGCCGGGTGGTACCTGAGTTTTTTGCTACCATTAAGGCCATGGAGGCCAATGGCAATATCAAAATCAGGTCTACCCCAAAACTATCGACTTTAAATGGACATCGCGCCAATCTTTCCATTGGGGAAACCACCTATTATGTAGTAACCAGCCAAAACTTTTTTGGCTCACAGATTCCAACAGCCTCGGAAATACGAAATTTTCAGCCCATCGATGCAGAACTGGCAGTCAGCATTAAACCCTTGGTATCGGGCAACGGACAAGTAACCTTGGACATCAATGTGATACAGTCTGATTTCAGCGCGGAACGCATTGATGAGGATGCCCCTCCTGGTCTAACTTCAAGGGAATTCAGTTCCATTGTTAGGATGCAAAATCAGGACCTCGCCATTCTTGGTGGGTTGGAAGAAAAAGTAAAAAACGACACCGGAAACGGGGTTCCTTTTTTAGCCCGTATACCGGTAATCAAGTGGTTGTTTTCCAAAAGAAGACGAGAAGACAGCAAACAGAAACTTACCATATTGATCAAACCCACAGTGATTTATTGATGCTCAACACATTAAAAACATTCATCATACAAGGAACGGTATTTTACGGACTGGAGGCCTTTCAGGTGGATGATATTGTCAACTACAGATTGCTAGAGGTAAAACGGGAAAAAGGGGAACTGACCATTTCAAAAAGTACGGCTCTTGATGAACTGGCCAGCCTTAAAGATCATGTACAGCCTTCAAAACCTCTGTACCTGGTGTTCAACACCTCAAGCGTTGTGACTAAGCTTTTTGAATCCAATGCCCGAATGGATGATGAAGCCCTAGTGTCCCAAAAATTCCCTGGCCTTAACTTCGACAATTTCTATTTTCAAATCGTTAAATTTGGGAACAATATCACCCTTAGTGTCGTAAAAAAAGATACTTTGAATGAACTTCTTGCCCAACTTGGAGAGCTAAAATTCAATGTGGCAGGGTTTTCACTTGGTCCTGGTACGCTCAAAACACTATTTCCCCATATTCAAAATGAAAAGCTTTCAACAAACACAGAACAATTGACCCTTGATCCAACAAAAAACGGCATTTCCAAAATTTCTAAAACCGTTCCCGACGAAATTACCACCTACAATATCAATGGTCTGCAAGTAGCACATTCGGAATTGCTTTCCTTTGCCGGAGTTTTAAATTTTTTGGCAAATCCTATCCCAGAAAATTCAAATTTCAGGGATGTCTACCAAAACTACGCATTATCTTTTCGGTCGAACAGAATGTTCAGACTACTTCTTGGATCATTCTTGACAATTATTCTGCTGATTTTGCTTGGCAACTTTTTACTTTTCAGTCACTATCATTCTGCTGTACAAAACTCATCGGAACATCTTGCCCTAGATATTGAAAATAAAAAAGCCCTTTCCGCACTAAGTCAGCGTGTGGAGGAAAAAGAAACTAAAGTGGATGTGGTGCTGTCGGGCTCAACGTCCAGAAGTTCTTTCTATTTGGATGAGTTGGGGGCAACTGTTCCCAAAAGTATTGTGCTGTCTGAAATTGTGTATCAACCGCTTCTGAAACCTGTTCAGGGAAAAAAGCAAATCGAGCTACACAAAAATCGCATTGAAGTATTGGGAACCTGCCAGGAGCCCGAAGATTTTTCAAGTTGGATCACCAAACTGGAAGGGTTGGAATGGGTAAGCTCCGCGGAGACCATGGATTACGATTACCAAAGCAGAAATAGTTCAACCTTTAAGCTACGGATCAATGTTTCAAAACCCTAAAAGGAAGAACATAGTGCTTACCCTATTGTTTTTTTTGGTACTGTCGGTATCATACCAACTGGCAATTCGTAGGACGTTGAACCTTAGGAACGAATACCTTTCCCTAAAAGCCGAGGAGGAATCGTTTCAAAACCTTCCCCAACAATTGGCCCTACTCTCCAAAAAAGAGATGTACCTGGACTCCATACTTCGGAAGTTGGATCTGGGCAATACTTCCATGGAAAACAACCTGTTAAGGACCATAAATAGAGAAGCGGCTCTCAATGGCCTAAAGGTAATTGACTTTAACCCTCCTCACGTTTTTCAATTTAATGGGACGGACCATATCTCCTATAATTTTGTCTTCAGGGGTAGTTACACGAATATCTTGAAAGCATTATATACCATTGAAACAAAGTCTGGATTTGGGGAGATAATTCATCTAAATTTCACAAAAAGAAAAAACTATAGGACTGGAAAGCACTATTTGGAAGTCACCGTGTTTTTGCAAAAATTGGGTTGATAAATAAAGCCTTATAATTTGATAATAGAAATCTGATTTTGTATTTTTCACATAAACTGACTGCCCACGATTTTTGACCAACAAGGGACTGGTTTAATGTTTATGATGTAGCTACTAGATGCAAATTTTGCAGGAGCGGGGAAGGGTGCTAACTTTTGATTATCCGCTCACAATGCAGACCTGTCAAAATTTCTCATCGAAAGTCCAAAAAAACCAGAACATTTCGAGACCATCCAAAATCAAAGTTCCCAATTTGTATTAATTCCACCTGGAAGGAACTTTTCCAATGTCCATCTACTCAAGAAATTCACATTCTTCACCCACCGGACAATCTCTAAATGGTTCTTCCCCAGAATCTTTACCGCAAGAAGCAATTAACAAAAATAACAACAAGACTTTAAGATATTTCATGATTATATTTTTAGGTAAACTTCTTCTCTTTTAGGGCTACACCAACCATGGTCTTTTACTAATTGAATATGGCTGATAACTACTACAGCCGTTTGGAAATTGACTTAAATTGATATTATGGTCAGTGACGGCATATGCTGCTCAACTAGCACCAAAAACGAGATAAGTATCACCAATCAATACTGCTCACTAGCAGAAAACAACTATACCCAAGTGGTACTTTACTAGAATTCATCTTATCGAACTTTTAATGAATTTCGTTTGTGCCCAAAACGATGAAATATTCCGTCTACGCGAATTGGGCTAACTATTAAAATTAAAGGATGTCAAATTATCAAAACAGTGGATTTATCGCTCATAAAAAAGGGGCTCGGGAAGTGCACATCAAGCATAATAGGGACAAAAAGATGTTATGGATCAATTATTTAAAATCAATATTTAGGTACAATCGTAATGTCCATAAAAAACTTTTTGAGGACGCCTTGGACGAAGCCACCAAAGAATGGGCCCATGAAACAAAGTCTAAAAAGGACATGGGATGTTGACCCATTATCTGTGAAGATTCAAAGAAAGTTCCTCAATCCACATTCAAAAGTAATATTGTAACCATTTGAAAAATGAACAAGTCCAAAAGTGTAAATCTGATTTCCAAACCAATCCTTGAAGATTTTTTACCTCTTATTAACGAGCTTACGAAAACCAGCGGTCCTGATGCAACCCAATACCCAAAAATGACCCAACTGATGGGAGAAATTGGGGCACAGAAGAAAAAAGGGGAAATTGGCCAAAATGAAATCCATCTACTCCAGAAAGCCTTTGGTGAGGCAATGACAACCAGCCAAACGTTACAGGGTTTGGTCTGCGTAAAACCCCATGGGTATGCTGGGGACTACGAAATCATAGATAAGATTTACACCAATCATTTAAATCCCCATGAAAAGTTCATTAAATGGGATCGGTACTTTCAAAGCCGGTCAGCTCCCAATGCGGTAAGGAACAGGAAAGAATTTTTTAAAAACTGGTTGGCACAAAAGGAAAGACCTCTAAATGTTCTGAGTTTGATGGGGGGACCCTGCAGGGATCTATTGGAGTTTTTGGAAGATAATCCTGATGCAGATATCCAAATTGACACGGTTGAATATGACCCAAATGCCATTACCTATGCGAAAAAGCTATTTGAGAAAGCCGGGGTTTCCATGGAAAGGATATCCTTCATTAATGAAACTATTTTTAAATATACACCCATAAGGAGGTACGACGCGATATGGTCATCGGGCATGTTCGATTACCTTAATGATGAAGCTTTTGTAATGGCACTGAAAAAATTGGTCTATTGCCTTGAAGAAAATGGTGAGCTGGTCTTGGGAAATTTCCAAAAAGGAAATCCAACAGAAGATTACATGGATTTTGGGGAGTGGTTCCTAAACTACAGAACGGACAAGGAATTGATTGCGTTGGCGAAAAAAGCAGGAATTCAAGAACATAAAATTGAAATTTCCAAGGAAAGCCTTGGCATCAATCTTTTTCTTCATATAAAAAAATAGTGTGGTAAAGAAATATATATCAACAGCACCATATATGCCATATCCAATGATTTATACTTCAAACAGATGTCTGGAAAAAAAGATGAAGATGTAATCGGTGTACACCAGATCACGCTGGGACTGGCCAAGGTAGCACCGCGATTAATCCACATATTTCTCAATATAATTAGAGCCTTGAAGATAAAAAATGATGACCCGCTCTCCTTGGGTATGATTTTGGAAATCAACGCTATAAAATACCGAGGTGAAAAAGCCCTTCTTTTTGAAGATGTTACATTGACGCACTCCGAATTTAATTCAAGAATCAATCAATATGCGAACTACTTTCTCAGTGTTGGCATAGCCAAGCATGAGGTGGTCGTGGTTTTCATAGAAAATGGACCAGAAACTTTGTTCATAGTGGGAGCTTTGTCCAAAATTGGGGCGGTTGCATCCTTGATAAATCCCAACCAAAAGGAAAATGTATTGGCACATAGTATCGGTCTGGACCATCAAAGACATATAATCGTTTCGGAATGTCTTTATGAAAACCTAGAATCGGTCATTCCCAGGCTTAGAGTTGATTTTCTTATACATTGGCAAAGGAATTCCTCGAAACAGAATTGTCCTAAGAATTGTATCGACCTGAACAAACTTGTAGGTATCCAAAAGGATCAAAACCCGCCTACCACAAGATTCATACAGACCAAGGACAGGTTTGCCAACATTTTCACTTCCGGCACCACAGGTCTCCCTAAGGCCGCCATACAGACACATCGTAGATGGCTTCAACTGTATTATTGGTTTGGAAAGGTGAATCTAAATCTTTCCAAGTCCGATACCCTTTATGTTCCCATACCTTTTTTTCATTCAAATGCCCTGATGGTGGCCTGGGCTTCTGCAGCTGCAAATGGGGCCGCTTTGGCAGTAAGAAGGAAATTTTCCGTAACGGCATTTTGGAGCGACATTCACAAATTTCGTGCGACATCGTTCATTTATATTGGAGAGATCTGTAGATATCTGAACAATACGCCCAAAATAATCGGAGAGGAAAAAAATACAATCACCAAAATTATTGGAAACGGATTGAGGCCTGAGATTTGGGTACCTTTCAAAAAAAGATTCGGAATTGATAGCGTTATGGAGTTCTATGGATCCGCCGATGGCAATATAGCCTTCACCAACACCTTTAATTTTGACCGTACCGTGGGGTGGACACCAGCAAAATATAGCCTTATCCACTTTGATTTGAAGGAAGAGCTACCAAAATATGGGGACGATGGTTTCTGTATAAAATGTGGATTGGGAGAAAAAGGCCTTTTGATTAGCAAAATCAATAAAAAGACTCCACTAAGCGGATATGTAAACAAACAAGAAAATGATAAGAAGATTTTGAGAAACGTTTTCAAGGATGGAGATGCCTGGTTCAATTCAGGTGATATCATGAAAAATATAGGATATAGGCATGTGACATTCATTGATAGAATTGGGGATACGTTCCGTTGGAAAGGCGAAAATGTGGCAACCACGGAGGTCGAAAAAGTAGTCAATGCTTTTCCGGGTGTTATTATTTCCGCGGTGTACGGGGTAAGGATACCTTTGACGGACGGAAAAGCCGGAATGCTTGCACTCCAAGCTGCTTATGATTGGACTGAAAAAGAGTTGAACTCCTTAAATGCCTATTTGCAAGAAGAACTACCTTCCTATGCCATACCCATATTCTTACGGTTTTGCGACAACTTTGAATTCACACCAACCCAAAAGGTCAAAAAGGTCAGACTCAAAGAAGAAGCTTTTAATATAGATATCTTTACTGATAAGATATATTGTCTTTTGCCAAACAAAGGGAATTACGTTGCATTGAACAAGGAGATTTATTTTAAGCTAAATATGGGAAAGTATAGTTTTTGAGCATGAGTGCAGTTCCAAAAAAAATTCATAGTTGTTCTTTGGGTTTGATACTATTTGTAATCACCTCACTATTGGTATTCGGAAAGTCGAGCGCTCAAACCACCGACCCCTCAAAGGACAAGGAGATTGTACAAACACCCGAAGAACTCATTGAGAGCGTAATAGACGCAATGCCCACCGATTCTGTTTTAGTCCATCTGCAACGTTATTTGTTAAACAGGGACTCCCTTGAAAACTCCAAAGAAAATTGGCGTACCAGTAAAATAAGAGCGATTACGGCACTCTCAAAATTTTGGTACGAAAAGGGCAATATGGACAGTGCCCTGCATTATGCCAAAAAATCGGCGAAATCAAGTTTTCTTGAGGGTGATGAAAAGTTAAGGCTAAATACCCTAATTGCTCTTTCCAAGGCCTACTTTTCAAGTCTGGAAGCCGAGACTTCCACGAAGTATGCATTTGAAGCGCTAAATCTTGCAAAGAGGTACGATCTAAAAAATGGACTAATAGATGCCTTAAATATGCTTGCCAATAATTTTTGGCTTTCAAATGATTTGAAAGCGGCCGAAGACTATTATTTGGAGGCTTTAAAAGTAATCTCCGATGGTAACCTAAAACAACCTTTAAAAAAAGCCGCTCTCCTGGGCAATCTCGCGATTGTATATAAAAATCAAGGTGATAACCTTAAATCCAAAAACTTCCATGAACAATCCTTGACTGAGCTTAGAGCCATAGGCAATCCGTATCACTTATCTCTAGGTCTCCAAAACTACGCGACCCTTTTAGAACATATACACGAGTATGATGCGGCGATAAATATTTTGAATGAGGCACTTAAAATAAATACTGACCAAGCCAACTATCAAGGTCTTACACATACCTATTTCAATCTAGCCACAAATTATAGTTCCAAGAAAAACTTTAGTTACGCAAAAAAGTTCTTGGATTCGGCTTTGAACACTTCCTCTAGGGCAAATGTTTCGTTTGGCAAGGATGATATCTATAAATTATATGCCGACATTCTTGCAGAGGAAAACCAATATATGGAAGCATATAGGTTTAGAATTAAATATGAAGATTGGAAGGATTCTGTTTCCCTTGAATCCCAAAAACTTCAGGTAAAGGAACTGGAGGAAAAATACAAAGCAGAGGAAAAAGAAAATGAAATATTGAGATTGACCCAGGAAAACCTGATCACAGAGCGGGATTTATTAAAAAAGAGTAAGACACTTAGAGTATTTTTAATAGTTACCATTATTGCTCTTTTGCTCTTTTCCGCGGGTTTCTTTGTTTTCAAGTTCAGGTCGAGCCTAGCCAATCAGAGGGAAATTTTTAAAACAATGGTGCAAACCGAAATAAAAGAGCAACATCGTGTTGCCCGGGACCTGCACGACAGTATTGGTTCCATGCTGGCGACTTTAAAAGGCCAGTTATCGATGATAAACTCAAATAAACTACAAAACAAAAAGGCTTGGAACAAATCCTTGGAAATACTTGATAAAACTATAGCCGAAACCCGTAGGATATCACATAACATGATGCCACAAGAATTGGTGAAGTTTGGTTTGGTTTCTGCCATCCAAACCCTTCTTGAAAATATTGAGACCTATAAGAATATATCATCAAAATTGGTATGCGACATAAATGAGGAAGATATAGACATGTCCCTAAAGCTCCATCTATATCGCATTATTCAAGAGCTCCTACAAAATGTTGTAAAACATTCAAAATCCGATATTCTCAATATAAAGATTTCAGAATCAAATGATGTAATTTCCGTAGTTGTGGTAGATAAGGGGACCGGATTTAGGGAAGCGCCAGAAAAAAATGGTTATGGGTTGAAGAACATTCAATCACGCTTGGATTTCTTGAAGGGGAAATGGAGTATTAAGTCCGAGCCAAAAAAAGGAACCACTGTTTCTTTAAAAATACCGTTATATGATTAAGGTTATTCTTGCAGACGACCATAAAATATTTAGAGAGGGTGTAATTTCCTTACTAAAAGGGGTCAATGATATCAAGATTATTGCAGAGGCAAGGGATGGGTTGGAACTATTGAATTTGCTAAAGGGATTGAAACCGGATGTTGTTTTATTGGATATTGAAATGCCCAATAAGAATGGTATCGATGCGGCGAAGGAAATCGCCCAGACGTATCCCGAGATAAAGATTATGGTCTTGAGCATGCACAAACAGTCGGCTTTCATTAAACAGATGCTCATGGCCGGGGCAAGTGGTTATGTTCAGAAAGACATTGGTAAAGAAGAACTCATTAAAGCGATCCATACCATTAAGAAAGAAGGCAGTTATTTTACGCAGGAAATGAGCAGAATTGCTTTGTTGAGCCTTAAAGACAAGAAAAAGGAAGAGCAAATAACGGGGAGGGAGCGTGAAATTATTGGCTTGATCGTCGATCAACATACTACGGAGGAAATAGCCAATCTTTTGAATATCAGCAAACATACCGTAGAGTCCCATCGCCAAAACATTTTACTGAAATTGGAATTAAAGAATACGGCCGGATTGGTAAAATATGCCATAGAAAACAAAATATGTAAATGAATCGTTTGGATAAAACTTTGCTAAAACAATTACTTTCTTTTTATTGATGACTTCTCTGATATTGGAATCCCCTGCTACCGCCAGTTTGCAACTGGCGGAAAACAAACTAACCTAAAAAACCACTATTTCCATTACTCCATAAAAAAACGGCAACCGAAAAAGGGTTGCCCCGCTACCGCCAGTTTGCAACTGGTGGAACTAAAGTACGTCTAAAAAGCCTATTTCCCCCGCTACCGCCAGTTTACAACTGGTGGAACTAAAGTACGTCTAAAAAGCCTATTTCATCTATTTCCAAAATAGTGGTATCTCCATTGAAGTTACGGGCACTACTGTATTTCCAATCCTCAGGGTTGACCACCAACCCTGATATGACCGGATTTTTGTGAACATAACCCAACTTTTGTTTGATAACAGCAGGACTCCAAAGTTCAATGGGTTTGTTATGGTGCTGCCAAAACTGATATTTTCCAACATTTCCCTTTTTCATGCCAGCCCTTTCAAACATTTCCAAAAGCCATTCTCTTCTGCTCTCCTGTGGATTTTCTTTGATAGCTTTCAATACTTCTTTAGAAGTATGTTTTTTGATGTCGCGTAGTAATCCGGAAGGGTCATTGTTTCTAGACCGAAATATGAGATGTACATGGCTCGGCATAAAACAGTAGGCAAACAGTTCCATTCCTTTTTCCTTTCTGCAGTATGCAACACTTTCGGCCAATAGTTTAAAGTAAGCCTGCCGGGTAAATACATCAATCCAATACACTGTCGCAAAGGAAACAAAATAGACGCCCGATGGATTATGGAACTTATAGTTTCTGCTCATGAAACAATAATGATCAATATCCAGTAATATATCGCCAAAGAATTGATGAATGCAATGTTCGCATACACAAAAAGCCAGTTCTAAAAGAACTGGCCTAGTATGGTATTATCCGTTTATATGCTATCCCACTAGATGCAATCTAGCGGGAGCGGGGGGGATACAGCAATTCGGTAGATTGGAACGATACTTCTGCGCTCTCTCTTTTAGTGGAAAAAGACTTCACTTGTTTGGACAATACCATTGAGGATCAGTCTGATAATTACCCGAATCCGAGGTTACTTTAAAGAATTCTGAAACAGACGGCTACCTTACAATTTTTTAGATATTTGATATGAAATTATTTGAAGTAATTTCTATTTCCTCGCCACTACCAGTTTGAGACTGGTGGGAAACAAATTAACCTAAAAAACCAGCCCCAAATACAAGGGACTGGCTTTGATTTTCTGATTTATTTGTTCACCAATAGATACAGCCAGGGTTGATCGTTTTTAGAAAAAACGGCTATTTTACTATATTACTCTACATTTCCTCGGAACATTTCTGAAAGTTAACTAACCTTGAAGTCAGCAATCCATATAGTTTTGAATCAATTGGATTAGGTTTAACAATAACAGATAAGATTGCCTCACCCCTTTTGTTATTATTTTCATCAACCATCACAAAATATGTCTTACTTCCAGTTGCTACCTCATATCCATCCTTATAAAATTCGGAATTAAAACTAATGAATTCTTGTTGATAATTATCCCATTTAAATCCATCATGTAATAATTCGTTCGGTTTTTCTATAGTTTTTTTTGAACACAACTTAATTTTATTAGAAGAATTCTTAAACTCAATTATTCTTTCTGTGTAAGATGAGTTTTTGTCAGAAACAACTATGTAAAGTGAATCTGATATGGAAAGTAAAATTCTAGCGTAAGGTTTATTGTTTTCCTTTTGTTTTACAAAGTCAAAAACCTTGTTGGAATTCTGCCTACTCTTAATTAGAAAATCATCTTCTTCTTGGCCAAGGCAAGAAAAAACGCATAAAATGAGAATTACTCTTTGAAATAGAATAAAAATTTTCATAACACTAATTTTTAATAGGCAAAGCCTTATGACTATTAACCTTGCCCCCGTTGTGAAAGTTTTTGCCATCTTCACCTGATCCATCTCTCTGATTTGAGGCTTTACCTAAAACTCTTAAAACAAGATTTTCTGTTCTTATCGCATTTGCATTGTTTGCTTTCCTTGTTGTTTTCTTCGCTGCTGGAATTCCATGTCCAAAAACCTCATGAAAACTCACAACGTCAATACCATTAGGATGGAAAATATCCGAAACAATTACTGAATGCGAACCTTGCTCCGTTGGAGCATTAATACCTCCACCCGCCATATTAATTATTTGGCTACCATGTAATCTGCCATCTTTATTCAAAGATAATTGAAATTCTGTTCCAGCACTGTTTGCATCATCAACAATTGCTGTGCTTCCTTCAGTTGATACATCTTCCGTTCTTTCTATAAATTCAACTTTATGGACATCTTCAGAATTAATCGCACTAACTACTACTTCTGCTAAAGCTAAATCATCACCTTCCAACCCAGAAAGAGCTTCATTAAGGGAACTACCTTCGATTTTGTCAAATTTCCTTTTGTTGTTATTTTTTCCTCTTGTAAACAAACTTCTTAACTGTTCAAATTGATCACCAGCAAAAACTCGTTTTAATACATTATGAAAATATTCTGCATCATTTTTGTTTACTCCAACAACTTGTCTACCATCCGGATCTATATAACTTAATGGATTGTTAAGTACATAGGCATATGGAGTATCCGTATGGTATATTTCCGCCAACGGATCAATGTTCATCCATCTACCCAAAGCTGGATTATAATTCCTCGCGCCAAAGTCATAAGTAGCCAATGCATCATTAAAACTATCATCGAGTTCCTTACCTCCAAACTTCCACCTATTCGCCACACTGTTGCCCAACGGAGACACACTTTCATTGTACCCTTTGTGCTTAAGGCCAAAAGGGTAGTAGTTGTTCTCCTCCACAATCTCGGTGGTGCCGTTGTTGTCCACATAGCTTAGGCGAATATTGCCCAAATGATCTTTGTACTGGTATATGTAGTCGTAGCCGCTACCGCCATCGGGGGTCACATAGCCCTCCGGATGGCTAAAGAACTGGAGGTTATTGTTTTGGTATACGTAGTTGCCCGCATAGTCTGTCACAGAACTTCCCACGGTCTTACGCAACTTGGTGCCCGTGGCATCATAAATATACGAAATGGTACCGTTGCCCCCTGCACCATTTATCGAAATGCTGGTAGGCAGGTTCAAGTGGTTGTAGCTGATCGCGGTAATGCCTTTGTTGGCATCGGTGATCATATTGCCGTTTGCATCGTAGGTGTATTCCGTGGTGGTATCCGCCCCATCGCTAAAACCATAAGTGTCGTTATAGTTATCCAACACCTTAGTCAGTTTATTACCGCTATCATAAGTATATACGAGATCATCCATAGAGCCAAAACTGGTGGCTGCTTGATTTGTGTGCCCTAACCGTTTCAGACGCGTAATGTTGCCATTCTTGTCATAATTGACACTGGTAAGACTGTAACGATTATTGTTATCCGTTGCTTTTATTATTCTATTTAGGGCATCGTAGGTATAACGGTACCAGCGCAACGTATTGTCATTGGCCGTTTTCCATTCGGTCTCGGAGATATTGCCATTGTAAAGTGCCGTACCGCTATGGTCGGCCGAATTATAGTTAATCTTAAACCCAAATAGGTCGGTAGTTCCCAAAGCCGAGGGATCATTGATCTGTTTTAGCCATCCCCTAATGTTGTATGCATAGTCCACCACCTGCAACTCATTGCTGCCACTGGCCAAGCCACCCACTCTTTTTCTGGTCAACTGCCCAATGTCATCGTAGGTGTTGGCTGAAATACGTTCCTCCGCCTGACTATTTACTTTGTGGGTATGGTTTATAAGCTTCCCCGAATGGTCGTAGGTAAACTTTTCAACCGTGGTGAGCGTACTGCCCGACCGAATGTGCCGGGTATTGGTCTCCAGCACCCAAGCTGTGATATCATCCAGCTTTGTCTCCACATAGTCCGTGGTAGCCAGGTAATCATTCTGTATCCCGGTCCAGACCTCACGCCTGTGTTCATCGTACCCCATAACCGTGGTAATCCAATCCGAAACACCCAACACCCTTACCTTAGATCCCGTGGCAAGCCCTTTGGTGTCTTGCGGATTGGCATTGTTATAGTTCAGGAGTGCATGGGCATACACATTCGCGCTTGGAAGGTTCAAACCATCCCGATCGAAACTGTAATCATCGTAATAGTTCACCGTCAACACATCGGTGGTGGTAATGGCCGTAGGGAAATCGCCATTGGTGTAATAAGTGCCTGCGAACCCTGTGCCCGAACTTACCTTTTCCTCGTAATTTTCATTCGGATTGGATTTGGTGTTGAACTGATCCTGCAACTGGTCCCGTGAACTATTGGATTTGAATATTCCGGTATAGGCCACCCGCCCCAAGGCATCATATTTCGTAAAGAGCCATTCGTTGGTAGCAGGCTCACGTTGATTGGCATCTTGGGTAAGTACCGGCCTATCCAATAGATCATACACGATATATTCCCATCCCTTGCCCGGAATCTTTTTATCCACAAGCCGGTTCCTGTCATCATAAACATACTGATAGCAAAGACCGTCCAGCATATTTTGCAGGGTATTGGGAACGTCATTGACGCGCGCGGTAAAGGTGCTTCCTTCCACCGAATGGAATCCTGGCTTAAGTTCAACAGCCTGGGTAGCTTCCAAAAGCAGCACTTCCTGATCCGCAACGGTCACGGTCGATATCAACAATTGTAATGCATTGAAAAAGCTGGTGTTTAACTGTTCACCTGCCTTGGGTGGAACCACATAGGTGAGATTCCCGAACTTATCGTAAACATAATACGTGTCATGCGCCGTTCCATCATAAGTGCGTTTCAGCACCACCCTTCCCTGTTTGTCCGTAAACTCCTCGGTACTATGGTCGGTACCTGAACTATGGTTCTCATCCATAGTTACTGTCTTGTACAGTTCCCTGACTCCGTAATCACCATCCAATGACAATGAGGGCACGTAGGTACCATTTTCCAAAGGTGTTATGGCATGATAGCGCCTTACTTCACCTGCCCCATTCACTTGATAGTCGAAAGAAATCTCATGGCCACTACCCAATATCCAATCCTCTCCTGGGGCCGCCTGTTTCAATACCCTTCCCAATGGTGATGCCTCAAGGCTCCTTCTGGAATATGGGTTGCTCGATGATACCCCCAGGGTTGGAAAATCATCAGCATAGGCTCCATGGTAAAAACTTTGCACATCGGCGGTAGCAGTTGGCACCAATTTGCCATTGTTGGTTCCTATGGGCAGCGGCAGATATTCTATGACCTGGCGTCCAAAGGCATCATACACATAGGGAGTGATCAGGTCGGTATCGTTACCTCCAGAATTTTTCCCACCTTGTCGCACCCCAATGGTCTGTACTGGTCTGCCCAATCCATCGTAATAGCTTACGGTCTCTATTTTATCATTTGTGGGTACCCCATCCAATTGGGATTCCTGGTATGCCTTTTTATATGTCGTTGAATGTATATAGTTCTCTGTGGAAGTAGGGTTCACCTGTCCCTGAACCATGGCCCATCCCAAAAGAATGGCTACTATTGATATACTTTTTTTGATTGTTCTCATTGCTTTCGGTTTTATTCGTTAGGACATCCTGAGTTGACAATGATCAATACCCCTTTGGTAATCGACTCATTGGTAATAAGATCAGTAACCACGCAGCTTACACCCATGCCATCGCAGTCTTCATTCTGTATGGTCCTCGTGGTGGAATCAGAGTTGCCCCCGTAATTGGAAGTTGTTTGTCCGTTGGTCTTCGTCCACTGAAATTGATAGCTGCCTGAGCCACCAGATACATCTACACTATAGGTAACAACATCGCCCACCGCCTTAATGAAACCGCCAGGCAACAGGTACATCCCATTGACCACAAGTTCCGTGATGGGTGTCACGTTTGCCGAAGTCGTAGTGGTCACAAAATCGTTGGTCTGCTGATCGACCACCTTACAGGTTACTGTAAAGGAGGGTGCATGATCGTTGCCGGTCATAACCGTGAGCTCACCCGTGGAGGTGGTAAAAGACTCATTTAGTGTCCCGTTGCTTACCGTCCATTCATATTGGAAACTGCCCGAACCTCCGCCGGCGGTAGTGGTAAAAACAACCTGTTCCCCACTGACTACCGAAGATTCTGAACTTTCAGTCAGGGCCGTTATTGGCTCTAATTTATAATGATACTTGGTTCCCTCGAGTACCTCACCGTCCTTGTTCTTGATATATTGGAGCCTTCCAAAGTTGTCATAGGAATAATAGATTGTATAACCACTCGCATCCGTAATACTGGTCACCCCAATCATGGGATCATAAGTATAAGTGGTCACTTGGGCATCAGGTAAGGAATTCCTTAAATTGGTCAGTGCACTGCGCAAAGCACCTTCAGTACCCGTAGTGCCTACTGTGGTGTCATCATCCGCATTGGAAAGGTTCTGCAGATTACTGACTTGTGAAGATACCTGTGCATAGGAGGCATTCTCAACTTTTGCAATAGGGTATTGTTGGTTATAGCCCCAAATGTATGCAGTGGAAGTACCATTGCTCTTTGAAACCTCCAGTGGATTACCATTACTGTCATAGTCATGATAAGTGATACGATCTTGCAAGGTGTTGGTATTGGAATCATAAGAGCCTTTCAAGGTCTGCACGTATTCGGGCAAAATGGCGTTACTTCCCCAATCACGAAAGTTGGTACGCTGCACGGCCACTTGCTCATCGGTATCCGCCACCCCATCATTGTCAGTATCCTCATAGGTACTCAACTGTACTGGTTCCGAAATACGGTGTAGCCTTGTGGGGTTGCCCGTGTCAGGACTTTGCAGTTCCAGGATGGCACTATGTTCAGCGGGGGCTAAGATATCGTTGCCCAAAGCACTGGTGGACGTAACGTCTGGCGGATACACGGTTTTGGTAATCAACACCTCTCCATCACTTGCCGTGGTTAGTACCTCCGTGGGCATGTTATGGTTGA
>JANQRD010000113.1 GCA_028284725.1 Allomuricauda sp.
AAAGGGGATGATGACCAAAGCACGTTCCAATTTTGGCAATTACCTCAATATCATGGATGCCCACGATATTGAGCCAAGAAACGTACCCTTGCTGCTGTATCTTTCCAAGCTCATGTGCACCGATGCCTGCAGTTTCCATTATCCTTTCAGAATTGTAGGCTACCAGTTCCATGTGGACCGAGTCCACTTTTTGGGTACCCACAAACACCAGCGAACCAGGTGCCGTCCCCAATTTTTCCAATCTTTTTTTGAGAAATCTAGCCATCTTCTTTTCGGATTATCACCTTCCTGTGCGGGAACGGTATTCCTATGGCTTGATCAATATTTGTAGAACATCCAATCCCAAAATCGACCTGGTTTCCCACCTTCTCATCATTGATATGGAAGTTGTGTATCACTTCGGTTCCCATCACCGCATTTGGGATGATAAAACGCTTGTTCTCGATATCTTGCATTGGGTTGTGGCGAAGGGTAATATCCTTAACGGTCCCAAAGGACTGCTTGCTAATCCCCATGGTATCACCAACGAATTTTACATTGAATGCCATCCGTTACTTTTTTAGGTTGGAAAACAAAAAACCGATAATCATATGATTATCAGGTTTAAAGTATTAAAAAAATGTGAGAGTCAGGATGACTGGATCCTGTTTGAATTTTTACCGCTCTGATAACCAATCTTTTATATTTTTTTGCCAATAGGTCTACGGATTGAGCGTATTACAGACAACAATCGGCTTACGCAGGAGTAAAAAATATGAAATGATACAAAATGATTGCAATTGAAATCATCTTACTTAAAATTATTATGGAACATTTTAAATACAATCGTTCAAAAATGCTATTATCTGTCAGTTATTTATTTCTATTTAAGTTGAGTTTCCAAACTCAAAGTGGGTTGTATTTTTTAAATGAGTCCCAATGAACCGTCGATTTATAGGATTCGTCTATTCTTCCCTAAGTGAAATTGCGGGATTGATGCTGGCGGCTCTTGCCGCATGTAGGCCTACCGTTAACATAGCAAGTACAAAAACGGCCACAGCAGCACTCACAAAATACCATACTCCCAAAGAAATATGGTAAGCAAAGGAAGACAGCCAATCTTTTGCCAAAAGATAGATAATAGGTGTTGCTATTACAATTGAAGTCAAGATCAGTTTTGCAAAATCTCTGGAAATCATCCCAATGATTTGGGAAGCGCTCTGACCCAAAACCTTTCTAACGCTTATTTCCTTACGCCGCCTCTCCGTAGTGAAGGCCGCCAAACCGAACATCCCAAGACATGAGACTAGGATGGCCATGCTAGCAAGGTACTGCAAAAGCAAAGAGGCTCTCTTTTCGGATTCATAAAATTTTTGATAGTCATTGTCCAAAAAGGAATACTCAAATGGAAGCCCGGGGTTGTGTTCCCGATAAAGTTTTTCCAGTCTTTCCAATATTTCCCCATGGCTGGCCCCTTGCATTCGAACAATGATATTCGATGCTCTGGGATTGACGCTGAAGTCGAAAAATAAAGGTTTTATTTCCTCATAAAACGATTGAAAATGGAAGTCCCTTACCACTCCTATGACCTCTTTTTCCTCACCCCAGATAGTAACCCTTTTGCCCACAGGTTCTTTAAGTCCCATTTGGGCAATCGCCGTTTCGTTAAAAATGACCGATGAATTGGGAGAATGGAGTTCTTTCGAAATGGAACTTCCCTCACTTAAGTTGATACCCATGGTTTCGATAAAATCGTATCCAGCTGGAAAATCTGTAAAAACAAGTTTCGAATCGGTTGGCTTCCCTGGCCAATTAATATCTGAGGTGCCGCCATCCCTATTGATGATGCTGTGTCTAAAATTTGATGCGCTGACAACACCTGGAACGTTTCTGATTGCATTCAGGAAACTTTCAAGATTCTGCTCATACTCCCCAGTTTCATGATTGCTCCCTTTTTCAAAGTAAATAATATTCTCACGGTTATAACCAAGGTTTTTGTTCAGCACCAATTCCGTTTGGTTGTAGACTACCAAAACGCCGACAATCATGATAACCGATATTGTAAACTGAAAAATGACCAGTGTCTTCCTTGTCAGCACTTCGCTATTCCTAAAGGGGAGTGTCTTTCTGCTTGAACCCAACGGCTCAAAGCCTACAATGAACAAGGAAGGGTAAATGCCCGCCAACAAACCGGTCAGTATAACTATCCCAAGAGTTATCCAAACCAGACTGGTATGGAAATGGAACGCAAGATTCTTTCCTGTAAGCTCGTTGAATGACTGAAGCAGCAAAAATACCAATAGGGTGGCAATAACGGCCGAAATCAATGTAATTAGTAGGGCCTCTCCCAAATACTGAAAAAAAAGTGTTTTTCGATTCGCCCCTAATACCTTTTTAATCCCTACCTCTTTCAATCTTTTGACAAACCTTGCGGTCGACAAGTTCATATAGTTGATACAGGCTATTACCAAAAGGAAAATACCTAGAATGGCAAATAAACGGACATAGATCACCTTGCCCCCGACGGGTTTTCCATTTTGGTAGTTGCCATGTAGATATCCATCGGAGTATTTCTGGAGGAACAGTGATTCTTTGGAATTGGGGTTCTTAGTTTTAATGAACTTGGCCAACTTTTTTTCAAGTACTGGTATATCTATGCCCTCCTTAGTAGTCAAATACGTTGCCGGATCACTATTTCCCCAATTCTTGAGTTTTGGGTTTTGCTCTAAGAACAAACTGTAGTTGAAAAGGACATCAAAATCCTCCGATGAACTCGGTGGGAGATCTTCTATAACAGCGACCACCGTATAACTGCCCTTGAGCATTTCATGGTCCCATTTCATTGTTTTCCCAACAATCTTCTCGACCGTTCCGAACAATTTAATAGCAAGGGAATTTGTTATTATGATATTGTATTTGCCCAAAAATAGTGCTTCCCCCGTGCCTGATTTGAAATTATGGGAGAAGACTTCAAAGAACCCGCTCCCTACGTATTGCCCATTTGCCTTTACCTTAACCTCTTCATAGGAAAGAGTACCGTTACTCGAAAATCTTGTGGGTGGTACGACCGAAACAGCTTGGGCAATTTCAGGCACTTCTTCCCGGAGCGCTGTTGCCAACAGACCTGGTGTGTATTCCATGGTAGTAATTCCATCATCGGAGGTGACGTTCTTCAGTACCTTGTACAATCTGTCATCTTTTTCATGGAACTTGTCCATGCCCAACTCATCCAATACCCACAGAGTAATGAACATTGAAAAGGCCAATGCAGTGGATAGCCCAACGACATTGATCAAAAAAGTGCTCTTGCCCTTTTTAATGTTTCTGAAAAATAGCAAAAGTCCGTGTCGTAACATAATGATTGGTTTGATTGATGGCAGCACTATCTAGTGGCTTAACCAGATCAAATTCTATACCAGAACAACAATTAACTGATTATAAACGGTTTATAATTTTGATTGCAAATTTAACTGTCTAATTATTAGACAGTATCTGTCTACTTTTTGAACAATACGTTAAGATCAGTTTTATAAAACGAACCTTTTTAGGGACTTATTAGTCAATTTAGATTTTTGTTATTCATCGGGGCATCTGCCCTCGAACCTAGTTTCAAAATGCCTATAAAAATTGAGCTTGCAGAAGTGCTTTAAAATTAGGTAACCGAATAGGTAACCTTGGAGATTATTTCTGAACAAAATCGACTAATCTGAATGGAATATCAAAACAAAAAAACCTGACAATCAATAGTTTATCAGATTTTTGTTTGTTGATAAAATGTTAAAGTCGGGATGACTGGATTCACTTCGTGCATCCAGAGATAGAGGTTGTTGCAAATTAAAGCTTCGCATTAATTTATATTAAAAGCAAAAGCCCACTTAAGAAAGTAAACTTTCTACGCGGGCTTTTCAGCTTTTACTTGTCGGGATGACTGGATTCGAACCAGCGACCACACGCACCCCATGCGTGTACGCTACCAGACTGCGCCACATCCCGGAAATCGGACTGCAAATATAAAATAATACTTCAGAAAAAGAGCAGAATTAAAATCACAATATTTCAATTTTAAACATGCCAAAACCTCTTGAGCATTGCCAATCCGAAATAATATATCGTATATTTACGATAAACGATTTTATATGAATTTCATTCAAGATATATCTACAGTGGCTATTGCTTTGAATATCTTTTTTAAGCATTCGATAGCGGGAAATGAGCGCGTTATCAATCAACCTCCCCTTGATACCATCATAAGTTCGCTTGGACTGGAAAAATGGATCAGGCAGGGAGGTTTGGAAGGCCCTGAACTCCAAAAATTCCTTGAAAACTATTTACGATTGCATACGCGATTGCACCATCCTGGCTATTTGGGACATCAATGTGCTCCTCCCCACTACTCCGCTTCATTCGCCGCAATGATAAATTCATTTACCAACAATGTGGCGTCCGTATATGAAATGGGGCCGGCTTCGGCAGCCATTGAATTCTTTTTGATCAATTGGATGTTGGAATACGTGGGCTGGCCAAAAATGCCCATGAAACTTGATGAAAGAAATAGTTTCGATTATGGAGGTGGTGCTTTTATCAATGGTGGTTCCATTGCCAACCTAACAGCTTTGGCAGTGGCTCGAAGCAAGGTTTTTCCAAATATTTGGAAAAAAGGACACCCTTCACATCTTGCACTTATTCTCCCATCGGAATGTCATTATTCTTTGACAAAGGCAGCTGGTGTATTGGGTTTTGGAAGTGAGTCACTTTATTTCACCGATACGGACGAAAAAGGCGCGATTGTACCTGATCGATTGCCTTTTCTCATGAAAAAGATAAAATCAGAAGGCGAACACCCTATGGCTTTGGTGGCCAATGCCTGCAGCACTTCGGTTGGGGTTTACGATCCTTTGGACGAAATTGCTGATTTTTGTGAGCAGAATCATCTTTGGATGCATGTTGATGGTGCACACGGTGCCAGTGCCCTATTATCTGAAAAACACTCGCAAAAGCTAAAGGGTATTTCCCGCGCGGATTCTTTGGTCTGGGATGCACATAAATTATTGCAAACACCTTCCGTATGTGCCGCGCTCCTTGTCAAAAATCATCAACATCTCGATGCCGGATTACACGTCGGTACCAAGGCCAGTTACCTTTTTCATGAAAAAGACCAACCGGGGTTCGATTCTTTGGCATGGACGTTGGAAACCACCAAGCCCGGACTAGGTGAAAAATTATTCTTTGTTTTGGGAGCCTTGGGCGAAAAAGGTTTGGTGGATTATATCGATAGTAGATATGAAATCACATCAATGGCCTATAACTATCTCATGAGCCAACCCGATTTTGAATGTCCGGTTATGCCACAAAGCAATATTCTGTGCTTTAAGTATATGGCAAGTGATGAGTTACAGCTTACCCTTCGAAAACGATTATTGGAAATCGGGGAATTCTATCTTACCTCTACCCTATTTAAAGGCAGCAGGTATCTTCGTTTGGTCTTTATGAGCACGGAAACTTCACTTTCCCATGTTAAGCGATTGGTGGAATCCATTCGGGAAATTGCAAAGGAACTAAAGTAGTCCGTCACTCAATTTATTGAGGTTATCCCTCCTCCTTCGGTAGCCAAATAATGCTTGTTTATCCTAAGGTTTTGATGCTTTTCGCTCAGTCCATTCGGCCAATCGATCAACATTGAATCAATGTGTTCAGTTTTTCCAAGTCCAAAGTGCAGTTCGTAATCGTCCTGGCTACCATAACCTGTCACAGGATACATCCAACGGTATTGCACATTCTCTTTGTAAAACACGGAAACTCTTGCTCCTATGCCATATGAATTTGTTTCGGTACCCTTTAGCCGTATGGATATCCAGTTGCGTTCCGTTGCTGTATTCTCATAAAACCGATTAATCTGATCAGCACTGCCCCAATTGGCCACGAAAATATCCAAATCCCCATCACGGTCAAAGTCGGCATGGGCAGTCCCTGCAGAGGTATCCGCATGTTTTGTTACAATCTCGAAATAGTCTTTTTTGAAATCCCCGTTACCCTGGTTCAGGTACAAAAAGTTGTGCATATTGGGCTTATAGGTACCGTTGGCAATAAAGAGATCCAAATCCCCATCATTGTCATAGTCGCCCCATGAGTGGCCTTTGGATGCACCTCCAGTTTCGTTGCTGATAATTCCCTCCTTGACGGGTGAAAGATTGCCGTTTCCATCATTTTGATAGAGAAAATTCTTTTTGTCAA
>JANQRD010000129.1 GCA_028284725.1 Allomuricauda sp.
GACTATTCCTTCAGTGAGATTGCACAAATTGTTGAGGGCAACAATGCCCGGTTGTTGGGGGCCTTTATTACAGACTCTCAAAATGATGTGGTACAAATAACCTTGAAAGTGGGATCCCAAAACCTAAATGAGGTAGCACAAACCTTTAGAAGATATAACTACACCATTGTTTTCGGAAATAGTGATGATCAATTCCTGGAAGACTTGAAACAACGATCGGACTATTTGGAAAAATACCTTAACGTTTAGCATGAAAGTTGCGATTTACGGTCAAACTTTTCAGGATCAGGACAGGTCCTGTGTCTCTGAACTTTTCGATGAACTCCAAAAGGCGAATGCTACGGTTTTTATCGAGGAAGAATTTGGCCAGCTCGTCGCGGATTTAATCTCAAGCTATAAATACGGCACCTTTTCTCAGACCGAAGGTCTGGATAGTTCTTTTGATATGTTTGTAAGCTTTGGGGGCGATGGTACCATGCTCAGAGCGGTGACCTATGTGAAGGATATGGGAATTCCTATTGTAGGGGTGAATACGGGCCGATTGGGTTTTTTGTCCACTTTTAAAAAAGAGGATGTTCGGAAAGTGGTAACGGAGTTTACGGCAGGGCATTATACCATTGAGGAACGTTCTTTGGTTGAAGTTGTCTTAAATGGAGAATTGGACGAGTTTGGGGAATTGAACTTCGCTTTGAATGAAATCACGGTGAGCCGCAAGGACACTACTTCCATGATTACGGTGGAAACCTATTTGAACGAAGAATATCTGACCTCATATTGGGCCGATGGCTTGATTGTGTCGACGCCGACCGGTTCCACGGGGTATTCCTTAAGCTGCGGAGGCCCGGTAATTGCGCCGACGGCGAAATCCCTGGTTTTGACGCCTATCGCACCGCACAATTTGAATGCTCGTCCATTGGTGATTTCGGATGACACCCAGATTCGGTTAAAGGTTTCCGGTAGGGAAAAGACCCACCTGGTCTCCTTGGATTCACGAATTGCGGACATCCCAAATGGAAAGGAAATACGAATCAAAAAATCAGACTTCACCATTAAAATGATAGAGTACAAATCGGAAAGTTTCTTAAAAACGCTTCGCAACAAACTCCTTTGGGGTCAAGATAAACGCAATTGAACCCTTCGAAACAATAAAAGAAGCCAAAAACTGTTTAACAAAGGAGAACATTTTTAACCGTAGATGATATTGACCTTCCTTTACCCCTAATTAGAATAATTTTTGGATTGTATGCGAATAGTTTTGGCTATTTTTTTGTGCTGTTTGCTCAAAGCCAACGCCCAAACCTATGAAGTTGGTCTGTTTGCGGGTGGCGCCAATATGATTGGTGATGTAGGTCGAACCAATTACATATTACCTTCGGGACCAGCATTTGGAGGGGTCTTTAAATGGAACAAAAGTAAAAGGTATGCATGGCGCGCCAGTGTTACCTATGGAACCTTTACTGCAGATGATTCAAAATCGAGCATTTCTTCCCGTAGACAGAGGGATTATGTTATAGACAACTCTGTTTTGGAAGCCTCGGTCGGCTTGGAATTTAACTTTGTTGAATACAATCTTCACAAGCTTGGACCTGCCTTTACACCCTATCTTTACACGGGTTTCACCTATTTTCGGTATGATTTTAATTATTTTGATGCCCTTCAGGTGCAGGATATTAACCAAAAAGAAGGTAGTTTTGCAATTCCAATGACGGTTGGGGCAAAGTTTCGCCTAAATCAATTTTTGATTCTGGGAGCTGAAATTGGGGCCAGGTATACCTTTACGGACAATTTGGACGGAAGTAATCCTGAGGGCTCCAACTTTGAGCAATTCAGATTCGGAAATATTTTGAGCGATGACTGGTACGTGTTTTCGGGTATAACATTGACCTATACCTTCGGACGCAAGCCCTGCCAGGATTGTTTCGAATAAAATGCACGCTTTAGAAGACCTAAACAAAAATAAACTTCCACAACATGTGGCCGTGATCATGGATGGCAATGGACGATGGGCCAAACAACGCGGCAAGCTTCGGATATTTGGGCACGAAAACGGAGTAGAGGCGGTAAGAAAGACCGTGGAGAGCTGTGCTAAGCTTCAAATAAAATATTTGACCCTTTACGCTTTTTCCACCGAAAACTGGAATCGACCCAAAGTGGAAGTGGAAACCTTGATGAAACTTCTGGTGGCTTCTCTGCGAAAAGAGCTGGAGACACTCAACAAGAACGATATCAAATTAAGTGCCATTGGCAATATTGATTCTTTACCATCCAAAGCACAAAAAGAGCTCTCGGAAGTGATTTCGAAGACATCGAACAATACAGGAATGACACTTACCTTGGCTTTGAGCTACGGCTCCCGTGAGGAGATAAAAACAGCCGTAAAAGAGATAAGTCTCAAAGTTAAAAATAATATAATTTCACCTGAAAATATTGACGAAGCCGTTATTAATACTCATCTTTACACGCATTTTTTGCCAGATGTGGACTTGCTTATTCGCACCAGTGGGGAGCACAGGATAAGCAATTTTTTACTTTGGCAGATAGCGTATGCCGAATTATATTTTATTAATGTATTTTGGCCCGATTTTAGAGAGCATCATTTGGTAGAAGCAATATTAAGTTACCAAAATAGAGAACGACGATTTGGAAAAACTAGCGAACAACTCAACTAAGATTATAAAAAAAGCCACCCATCTATACTTAAAACTACTCTTTCTCCTACTTTTCGCCGGCCAAAGCTTCGCCCAGGATATTTCCCTTGAGGACGGAAAGGACTATATTTTAGGAGGTTTGACGGTAACCGGTCTCCAAAGCTACAACGAGCAGACCGTAAAGACGTATACTGGACTTAGAGTAGGGCAGCCCATTCGAATCCCCAGTGATGATATCAGTGCTGTAATCAAGAAACTGTGGAGCTTGGAGCTGTTCAGCAATGTTGAAATGTACTACACTAAAATAGAGGGGGACAAAATATTTTTGGAACTCAACATTTTGGAACGCCCGACCCTTAATAAAGTTACGGTGTATGGGGTCAAAAAACGGAAGATTGAGGACATTATCAATGACACTGACCTAAAAAAGGGGAAAAAGATTACCGAAAGTCTTATTGCCAACACCAAAAACTATCTTCAGAATAAATACAAAAAGCAGGGCTTTCTCAATGCCAAGGTGAACATTGCAACGGCCGCGGACACCTCAGGGACCAATACCCAGAACATGGTAATTAACGTCAATAAGGGGGATAAGGTCAAAATTAGAAACATTGTTTTCGAAGGAAACGACAAGCTTTCGGACAAGCGTTTACAAAAAGCACTTAAAAAGACCAAAAAGAAAAAGATTTATCGTTTCTGGAAGAAATCGAAATATATTGAGGAAGATTACAACGAAGATTTGTCCAATTTAGTGGACACCTATGCAGAAAGGGGTTACCGGGATGCTCGTATTCTCTCCGACACCTTTGTAAAGGTGAACGAGAACAATATCGATCTTAAGATTAAGGTTGAGGAAGGTGATAAGTACTATTTTGGCGATATTAATTTTGTCGGGAACTCTGTGTATACCGATAGGCAGTTGAGCCGAGTTCTTGGAATTCGTAAGGGAGCTACCTATAATGGTGTTTTACTAAAAAAGCGGATAGCGGACGACACCAAACCTGATGGAGAGGATTTGACCAATCTCTACCAGAACAACGGATACTTATTTTCGAGCATTAACCCAGTGGAGGTTTCCGCAATCAACGATACGATCAATTTCGAAATTCGAATCATTGAAGGAAAGGAGACCTTTTTGGATCATGTCACTGTTGTGGGTAACGACAAAACCAACGACCACGTAATATTTAGAGAGCTTCGTACCAGACCTGGTCAAAAGTACAGTAAGGACAATATCGTTCGTAGTATTAGGGAATTGGGCCAGTTGGGCTTTTTTGACGCGGAACAGATCGTTCCCGATATCCAAAACCCTGACCCCAATGCCGGTACGGTCGATATTCAGTATAGCCTTGTTGAGGCAGGATCAAGCCAGATTGAGCTGCAGGGCGGTTTTGGAGGAGGTGGCTTCATTGGTACCTTGGGATTGTCATTCAGTAACTTCTCTTTAAAGAACATTTTTAATGGTGAAGCTTACAAGCCTGTCCCCATGGGGGACGGACAAACCTTTGCACTACGGGTACAAGCCAGTAGAACATTCCGTGTTTATAGCTTAAATTTTGCAGAACCTTGGCTAGGAGGGAAGAAACCGGTTCGTTTTAACCTTTCCCTTTCCAGAACGCAACAGCTGGCAACAAACTTCGATACCAACGGTCGATTGGATGTCGATCCAGACAGGGGCTTTTCCATCACAGGAGTTTCAATGGGACTGGCAAAAAGGGTCCAATGGCCCGATGACTTCTTTACGATTTCCCATTCATTGAGCTATCAATTATACGATTTCAACGATTTCAACAACGGACTTTTTAATTTTGGTAATGGTAGTTCCAATTCCTTAAGCTACACTTTGGGAATATCAAGAAGTTCTCAGGGACCAAGTAGAATATTTCCATTGACAGGTTCCAACTTTGAGCTTACTGCGAAATTTACCCCACCATATTCACTTTTCAGTAATAAGGATTTTGGTCAGATAAGGGATGATATCGATACGATTACCGAACGACTTTTAGAGATTGGCACTGGAACAACCGACATTGAGGAACAATTGGAGTTTCAGGAATTAAGTGACGAATTGGAACGATTGGAAGAAGAGCGGTTCAAGCTGTTGGAGTTCTACAAGATTAAGTTTAGGGGAGATTGGTACACAAGATTGGTCGACAAACTGGTACTGCGCACCAATGCCGAATTCGGGTTTTTGGGTAGCTATAACAACGATATAGGGGATGTTCCTTTTGAGCGATTTTTTGTTGGGGGTGACGGACTCGGTAACTTCACGTTGGATGGAAGGGACGTAATACAATTGAGGGGATATGAAAACAGTGCCCTGACCCCATTTATTACCAATCCGATTACGGGGAGGTCGGAGCAAGATGGGGGGACCATTTACAACAAGTTCTCTTTGGAACTGAGATATCCTTTGACTTTAAAACCCTCAGCTTCCATCTATGCACTTTCTTTTTTGGAGGCAGGAAACGCGTTTAACAATTTTAATGAGTATAATCCGTTTGAATTAAAAAGATCTGCCGGAGTGGGGCTACGTATATTTATGCCGGCATTTGGTCTCTTGGGAATTGATTTTGGCTATGGGTTCGATAGGGATGCCAGACCAGGGTCGACCGGACCGAGCGGCTGGCAAACGCACTTCATCATCGGGCAGCAGTTTTAACCAAGGAAAAACAGTGTCTTTCTAATTTCTAAATAACTCATTTTAAATTATTTAGTTATTTTGGCATGATATTTTCTATGTAAAATGCGGAATCAAAAAATGAAGACCAAAGCTCTTTTAACATTAATTGTTTTACTGCTTTCCTTTTATGGATTTTCCCAACGGGGGGTGCGCATCGGATATGTGGACATGGAATATATCCTCGAAAATGTTGAGGAATACCGGGATGCAACTGAGCAATTGAACTCGAAAGCTCTTAAATGGAAGCAAGAGATTGAGCTAAAGCAGAGCACCATAGAGCAGATGAAGAAGGATTTGATGGCCGAAAAAGTGCTCTTGACGGATGAACTCATTTCAGAAAGGGAAGAGGAAATCCAGATTTTGGAGACTGAGATGTTGGATTATCAACAAGATCGATTTGGCCCCCAAGGTGACTTGGTATTGCAAAAGCAACTACTGATTCAGCCAATCCAAGATCAGGTTTTCAATGAGGTTCAAAAAATAGGAGGAAATAAAAGATACGATTTTATTTTCGATAAATCAGCAGATGTCGTAATGTTGTACTCCGAAAAAAGGCACGACATCAGTGACTTGGTTTTAAGGGAGATAGCCCGGACTCGAAAGGTGAGTAAATCCAACAAAAAAGCCAAGGAAAAGAGTAGGCTCGACAAGTTTAAAGAAGAGCAAGCGGAGGAGGACAAAGAAATAAGTGAAGCACTGAAGGAGCGACAAGCCAATGCAGAGGCGGCTAGGGACGCCAAAACAAAGGCAGCTGAGGATCGAAGGGCAGAACAGTTGAGGTTGCGGGAAGAACGCAAAAAAGCGTACGAGGCACGAAGAAAAAAATTATTGGAAGAGCGTGATGCCAAACGGAAAGCCAAATTGGAGGAACGGAAAAAAGCGCAGGAACAGGAAAAGGATTCAATACAACAATAATATTGAAACACTAAAATTAACATTCAAAATAGTAACTTAGAATCATGAAAAATGTAAAGAAGATCGCTGCTGTAGCCTTGTTTTTATTTGTTGCGGCCACTGGTTTTGTAAATGCACAAAGCAAAGTAGCCCACATAAATGTACAGCAATTGTTATCTGAAATGCCGGAGATGAAAGCCGCCCAAGCTGAGCTAAAGAAATTACAAGAGACGTACAGAGCGGACATTGAAAGTTCCATGACAGAACTTAAAAATAAATACACCCAATATTCCAACGAAGCCACTTCCAAATCTGAAGAGGAAAACCAGAAAAGAGCAGTGGAACTTCAAGGGTTTGAAAAAAATATTCAGGAGGCTGAGCAAGCTGCCGTACAGGAAATGCAGAAGAAGCAACAAGAGCTATTTGCGCCAATATCCGATCGTGCAAAAAAGGCCATCGAAAAAGTTGCTGCCGCACAAGGCTACGAATACGTAATCGATGCCAGTCCAGGACTTAGCCTGATTGTTGCCAAAGGACAGGATTTGCTTCCTGCAGTAAAACAGGAACTGGGCTTCTAAAAATTACTTCAAAAGAAATTAAAACCGCTTACTTCACTGGATTAAGCGGTTTTTTTGTTCCATCCGCTAAGCTTATTTTTGGACATGCATAAACCATTAGGCATCTTTGACTCTGGGGTAGGCGGTACCTCCATCTGGAGGGAAATCCAAAAACTGCTGCCCAATGAGGACACCATCTATTTGGCCGATAGCAAGAATGCACCTTATGGTATAAAGTCTAAAGAAGATATCCTGCAGTTGAGTATAAAGAATACCGAGTTTTTGCTGGAGCAAGGTGCCAAACTGATTGTGGTAGCCTGTAATACCGCAACCACAAATGCCATAGATTTTTTACGGAGCAATTATAATGTCCCTTTTATAGGGATCGAACCTGCTATTAAACCAGCCGCTTTGCACACTAAGACTAAAAAAGTTGGTGTTCTGGCAACCAAGGGGACGCTTTCTAGCAGTTTGTTCCACAGTACTTCCAAAATGTTCGCCGAAGGCATCACCGTTTTGGAACAAGAAGGGGTCGGGCTTGTGGAGTTGATTGAAGCTGGAAAAGTCCATGACCCAGAGACACACGAGCTTTTAAGAAAATACATGGCTCCCATGTTGCAGGAGAACATTGATTGTCTCGTGCTGGGGTGTTCGCATTATCCCTATTTAATACCTGTGCTGAAGGAAATCTTACCCCCACAAGTGACAATTATAGATTCGGGTGAGGCCGTCGCCAGGCAGACCAAAGCGGTACTTGAAAAAAATCAAATACTGACCACCAGCAATAATACGGCTAAACATGTTTTTTATTCCAATTCAGATATTGAAGTGCTGCGAAGTCTGGTTAATGGAGTCGATGCGGAAGTAGCGCATTTGGACTTTTAACCTACTTCCTTTTATAGGTGAGATAGGTGAAATCATATTGGTGCCTGTCATCTTTCAGATGATGTTCTTCCTGCACCAACTCCCAAATATCCTTATCGATTTCCGGAAAAAAGGTATCCGCCTCAGAAGCATGATGGATGCGGGTAAGCTCGATATCCGTAGCAAGTTCCATCGATTGGCGATAGATTTCCCCACCGCCGATTATAAAAGCACGTTCATTTTCAGAAACCAAGGCAATGGCACCTTCCAAGGAATGAAGCACAATGCAGGGAAACTTTGGAACATAGTTTTTGTCACGGGTCACGACAATATGTTCCCGGTCGGGCAGGGCTTTTGGAAAGCTTTCCAAGGTTTTACGGCCCATAATGATCTTATGCCCGGATGTCAAGGCTTTAAAACGTTTAAAATCATCAGGTAAATGCCAAGGGAGGTCGTTGTTGATGCCCAGAGCGTTGTTTTCCCCGGCCGCAGCAATAATGATTAATTGCTTCACGAATCTTTTTTTTTATTGATTTTGGAAAGTGGAAAGTCCGTTTCTATTTCCTTTTGAATCTCGGTAATGCGTTGTTTTTGTTTTTCGACGAGTCTTTCACGCTGTTTTCGCTCCCAATCCTGTCCCATAAAACGATGTGTCACAAAAACATTGAAGGCGTGCAGAGCGAACAAAAAGGCCCAAAGTAGGATTCCCCAAACAAACCAATCGTACTCCTCACCGTATTTAAAAATCTTATTGATCAGGAACAAAAAGACACATCCTATTAAAAAAATGACAAAATGGGAAAATAACCTCTTTTTTTGGCGAATGCGTTTCTGCGCATTTTCCAAAAGCTCATGCTGCTCGATATCAACCGGATTTTGTTGCTTCTTCCTTGATAACATTGAATGGCTATCTTTATCAACAAATATAATTGAATTACCTCCAAAACTTTGGCAATGCAAAACCTTAGAAAGAAATTTCCCGTTTTGAACCAGTGTATTTATGCCAATACCGCGGCGACAGGTCTTTTGTATGAGGATTTGATGGAATGGAGGCAAGAACACGATTTGGATTATTTGATCGGCGGCAGCACAATGAAGGTCAAGAGTTTTGAGCATATGCCCAGCATCAAGGAAACTTTGGGCAAATTTTTTCATTGCCGACCCGAAAACGTCGCCTTGGTTCCCAACTTTAGTTTGGGCATGAACCTGCTTTTGGAGGGATTGCCAAAAACACAAAAAATACTACTGCTCGAAAACGATTATCCCTCCGTAAATTGGCCCTTTGAGACCAGAGGTTTCCAGATAGAATTTGTAAAAATCGATGAAAGCCTGGAAACCAATATCCACAAGAAAGTAAAAAAGGGAAATGTAGATGTGCTGGCTCTAAGTGTGGTACAGTGGATCAATGGGGTTAAGGTGGACTTGGAATTTCTGAAACAACTAAAAAAAGATTTCCCGCATCTTTTGATCATTGCGGACGGCACACAGTTTTGCAGTACCGAGCCCTTCAATTTTGAGGAATCAGGGATTGATATTTTGGGAGCAAGTGGTTACAAATGGTTGTTGGCAGGGTATGGTAATGCCTTTTTTTTGGTCAAGGATGTTGCAAAGGAGCACTTTGACTTAAAAGGTATAGGCAGTCGATCGTTCGATGAGATCGGTGCAACTCGGGAAAATATTTCCTTCTGTCAGCATTTGCAGCCAGGGCATTTGGATTCTTTGAATTTCGGGAGCCTTGAATTCTCATTGAATTTTTTGGATACCATTGGTATCAACCATATTGCCGATCATCTCACAAAGCTTTCCCATAAAGCCAAAATGGAGTTTGCCAATCTGGGGCTTCTTGAAAAGGCAGTTGTGGAGCGAAACCACCATAGCACCATTTTTAACATCAAAGGAAATCGACAATTATTCAGCAAATTTGCCCAAGAAAATGTGGTCTGCTCCCAACGAGGTGACGGAATTCGACTCAGTTTTCACTTCTATAACACCGAAAATGAGATAGATGCCATTGTGGATATCATTAGGTCTTAGCTGATCAAAATCATTTTTCTAAAAAAATCAGACTCTAATTTTGTAAAAGTAATCTTATTGTAAGGCTCATTTTATCAATATGATAAATCGAACTTAACTTATTGTAAGTAAAAGGTTTTATCTATTGTTTTGCGTCTAATTTCAATTAAAAAATTAAAGTACCATGGCAATAAAGAAACAATATTTGAAAAGCAAGCCTGTATGTAAAGTTACATTCACAGTGCCTGCGGAGGAAGCAAAAAAAGTAGCTGTAGTTGGAGATTTCAACAACTGGAACCCTAAGGGGAGCACTTTGAAAAAATTGAAAAACGGAACTTTTAAGGGAACTTTCGATCTTCCTAAAGAGAACTCATATGAGTTTAGATACTTGGTAGATGGTGCCTATGTCAATGATGCAGAAGCTGATCGCTACCAGTGGAACGATTATGCTGGTACCGAGAACGCGGTTCTAGAACTTTAATCAATAACAGTAAATTGTCGCCGTTGGGGCCTTATGCCTCAATGGTGACTCCTTTCCAAAAGGCAACACGCCCTTTGATGGACTTTGCGAGGTCACTGGTCTCAGGGTAGTACCAGGCGGCATCCACATTTTCTTTGCCATCCACATGTAGCGTGTAGTACGATGCCACACCTTTCCAAGAACAGGTGGTATGTGTATCACTTGGCTTGAAGAATTCTTTTTTGATACTTTCGGCCGGAAAGTAGTGGTTGTTCTCAATCACCACGGTTTCATCGCTTTCCGCAAGTACGGTATTGTTCCAAATCGCTTTCATTACCTACTTTTTAAAGACATAATTTTTGAACTGTTGCTCAGCGTCCGTAAACTCGGTGACGATTTTTAAGTTGGCCTGATCTGCCAACCATTCCACAACAGCATCATCATACTTTTGGGAAATCTCGGTATGGATTGTTTCCCATCGCTTTAGACGTACTTCAAGCTCTAAACTTTCAATTCGAACGGTCTGGGCTTCTTTTGCTACCAGATAACTCTTTGCTGTACCGGTTTCAGGATCGTACACTTCCCAATGCAGAAATTTGTCCAAATCAAAGTTCCCGCCCATTTCCTTATTGATTCGGGCCAGAACATTTTTGTTGAAGGCTTCGGTAATTCCAGTTTTATCGTTGTAGGCATCCAAAACAGTCTGTGGATTTTTCTTTTGATCAAGACCCATAAAGATGAGATCGTTTTCATTGATGGTCTCGCGCATGTTTTTCAAAAACTCCACAGCTTGGGGATGCAACAAATTCCCCATGTTGGAACCTAAAAACAGAATGATTTTCCTTCTTCCATTGGCATTTCCAATATCTCGCAGTGTTTCAAAATAGGTTCCCTGCAGCGTATTGATCTCCACTTCCGGAATTTCAGCTTTCACCGTGTTTTCCAACTGATCCAATGCATTTTGACTAATGTCGATAGGTCTATAATCGAAAGTTATATTTTGCTCCACAAAATGACGCAGCAGAATTTTGGTCTTTTTGCCATCCCCAGCGCCCAGTTCAAACAGACTAAAGGGTTCGCCTCCTTTTTTAAAGAGTGCCGCAATCTCATTTTTGTGGGTATCCAGAATGTTATACTCACAATCTGTGAGGTAATATTCCGGCATGGCCATGATGTCCTGGAACAATTTATCCCCCACCTCGTCGTAAAAATACATGGAGGATAGGTGTTTTGGGAATGTCGTCAACCCTTCATAGACCTCCTGCTCAAAAGCTGAGGTAAAGGTTGGAATTTCGTTGTTTCGCATAAGAATTGTGTCGAAATTATTTGGCCAACCTTAATCCGTTAAATTGCCAACGTAATTGGGGGTGAAAAAAGTTTCTGTAGGTATGGCGTGTATGCTTATTGGGAGTTGCGACAGAACCCCCGCGCAATACCTTTTGGCTCACCATGAACTTGCCATTGTATTCGCCCAGGGCACCATTTGCTTTTTGATAATTAGGGTAGGGCAGGTAGGCACTTTCCGTCCATTCCCACCGTTTGCCACAAGGAAAAAACGCCTGGGCGGCCTCCCATTCAAACTCGGTAGGTAAACGGAGACCCTTCCATTGCGCATAGGCAAAAGCTTCAAAATAGGAAATATGCGTCAAGGGAGTTTCTGGAGTCACCATTTGAAGCCCTTTTGCTGTATAATGATACCATTTCCCATCGATATTGTGCCAATACAAGGGGGCTTTGATCTTGTTTTGGTTCACCCAATCCCATCCCTCAGCATGCCAGATGTCGAAACGTCGGTAACCACCATCATCTATAAATTCAATGAACTCTCTGTTGGTTACTAGTTTGTTGGAAATCTCATAAGCATGTAGAAACACTTTGTGGCAGCCCTGCTCGTTGTCGTAACAAAAATCCTCAGCATTATGCCCGATGGAATAAGTGCCCTCTTCTATGGAAATCCAATCTTGATCATGGGTTTCCGTTGGATGATCCTCAAAAGTATCTGAATAAACTGGCAACAAGGGATTGTTTCCAAGAATGTATTTAATATCAGTCAGCAAAAGCTCTTGATGTTGCTTTTCGTGATGGATTCCAATTTCCAACAGCGCATTCAGTTCATCGGATTGATTCTTACCAAAAAAAGTTTTTATACCCTCGGTAACATGTTTGCGATAGGTGTAAACCTCCTTCACAGAAGGTCTTGAAAGATTCCCGCGGTCGGAACGTACCACACGTTTCCCAACAGTCTCATAGTAGCTGTTAAATACAAAGGAGAAATCCTCATCAAATTCTTCATACCCTTCTGCATGTGGTTTCAGTATAAATTCCTCAAAAAACCAGGTAGTATGGCCCAAATGCCATTTGGGGGGACTCACATCCACCACAGGCTGCACCACATAATCTTCGATTTCAAGTGGTTGGCAGATAGCTTCAGAATGTTTCCTAGTTTCTAAAAAGAAATCCAGAAGGGAATCGGTAAGAATCATACAAGGGTTTTACACCTTAAAGATAACGAATAATGATTTAGCTCACCGCATATACGGGCAGACTGAAACTGAAGGAAGTACCCTCATTGGGCTTGCTGAAGACCCTGATACTGCTGTCGTGGATGTCCATAATTTTCTTCACGATGGCAAGCCCCAATCCTGCTCCTTCTTTTTGCTCGCCGGTCTTGGTCTGTCGGTAGCGTTCAAAGATCAAAGCCTGATTGTCTTTTTTGATTCCAGGCCCCGAATCTTTGATGGTTACCTCCACATGGTCGTCCTCCGACTGGATTTTTACGACTACTTCACCACCCTCAGGAGTGAATTTAAGTGCATTGTCCATCAAATTCTGAATGGCACGCTCCACCAGGGAAATATCAGCAAAAACCAATGGAACGCTTTCGGCCATGGACAATTTAAGGTCAATGTCCTTTTGTTTGGCCAGTAGGGAATAATTTCGGTGGATGTCATTGGCCAGTTCGCTGATCAAGAAAGGTTCCTTTTCAGGTTGGATCTGGTTGGCCTCCAGTTTGGAATATTCGAACAGTTGGGAGACCAGTTTGGAGAGGCGTTCACTGCTACGGGAAACGGTGGTGAGGTACTCGGCCCGTTCCTCCGGAGAAAGCTCGCTGTCTTTCATGTGCAGTGTTTCAATATAGCCTTGTATAATGGATAGTGGTGTTCGTAAATCGTGGGAGATATTGGCAATCAACTCCTGCCGCAGTTGATCGATCGACTTTATTTTTTCAATGTCCGACAAAATGGTGTCGGCCATGTGGTTATAGGTGCTGGCGACATTGGCCAGATCGGTCTTTTCCGCATTTTCAATACGGTATTCCAAATCGCCCTGTTGAAAACGTTTGGCAGCATAAATGATCTTTCTCAGACTGCGGGTAAGGTACCAAATGGCGAGTACCCCCAACAGTGTGGCAAAGATGAGTGTTAAAATAGAACCGCCAAGTCCCACACGCATAAAATAACTGTTGAAGAGATCACTTCGGGCAGCCAGAAAATCCTCTCCAGCCAAAATAATGTAGATGTAACCCTCATGTCCATTTTTGTTGAAATGTGCCGCGGAAAAGATGGTCTGTTTTGTCAAATCCTTCGGATCATCACCCAAAACATAATTGCTGCCCTGTTCCTTTATAAACTGCTTTATGGGGGCAAGATTTACCCTTTTTTGTTTGGTTTCCGGAGCATCATGATCCAGTACCACGGAATATTGCACATAGCCGTCCATATCTAAAAGATAGACCTCAATGGCACGGTTCACGGCCATCATATCGTGCATAATATCACCAAAAAGTGCTTTGTTCACCGTCCCTGTGGAATCAAAAGGTTGTGTGTCCCTAAATTTTTCCTCAATCAGATCTTGGGCTAGATTCGCATGCAACCGTTGCGTGGTCTCATAAAAATATTTATTGGATAGGTAGATGGAAGTCACTGTATAACCTATTCCAGCCAGCAATAAAATAGCCAAAAAAGAAAGCGTGAGTTTTAGGATGAATCGAACGGAAAGTATACTGTTTTTCATGGTTGTTGGTTTGGTCAGGCTTCAGCAAGTTCCTCATTGAATTTGTATCCCACGCCCCAAGTGGTCAGGATAAACTTCGGATTGCTCATATCGGGTTCAATTTTCGAACGTAACCGATTGATATGGGAATTCACCGTATGCTCGTACCCTTGAAAATCATAGCCCCAAATCATGTTCAAAAGCTTGGTGCGATCATAGCTCTTGCCAGGGTTTGAGGACAACAGCACCAATAGTTCAAATTCTTTCGGAGATAATTCTACTTTTTGACCATCCAACAATACTTTGCGCATGTCCACGTCAATGGAAAGAATATCGAACTCCATTAACTTGGGATTCTTTTCTGTTGTAGGTGGTACCGTGTCCATTTTTTGCCTTCTGAAAATCGCTTTTACCCGGGCAATGAACTCGCGAACACTAAAAGGTTTGGTCAAGTAGTCATCCGCGCCGATCTCCAATCCCAACACCTTATCAATTTCTTCGGAACGCGCCGTGAGCATCATAATAGGGGTCTTGATGTCGTTAGCCCTAATTTTTTGACAAACTTCGATGCCGTCCATCTCCGGTAACATGATATCAAGAATCACAAGGTGCAATGCTTCATTAACAGCTTTTTGAAACCCAATATCCCCGCGATTGGCGGTCAGTACCTCACAACCAAGATCTTTAAGGTGAATTTTCAAGAGATGGATAATCTCCATATCGTCCTCAATGATCAACACTTTTTTCATAATACAGCGAATTAAAGGGTAAAATATCACGGAAAGTTCACCGTTCCGTACAATTTTTTGATGGAATCCCTTAAAAAAGTCTGTTTTTACGCCAAATCTTTACAAAAATGACTCATTTTTAACGTAAAACACTGATAAACAACATATAAGGTTTTTTGATTTTTATGTGATAGTTCTGCAACAACTTCCTGCTTCATTTGTGTAACAAATTTAAAAACACGAAAATGAGCAACTTAAAATCTTTACTATTGGTATTGGGCGTTGGGATTATTTTGGCCTCCTGTAAGGGGGATGCGGATGATGACAACCCTGTGGTATTGGAAGCTGGAACCCTTTCTGGAGGCCCCTTTACGTTTACGGTCGATGGAATTCCCGACATGGTGAGCGGTATTACTTTGGACGCCAGCAACCTTGTGGGCAGCAATCGCGGTTATGTCATTACGGATGATGCTGGAAACATTTTGGGACTTCCCCCGACCTTGGAAGCTGTGGAAGGTGTGGACTTTGACGAAGCTGGGACGGGAATATGTCTGATCTGGCACCTTGTTTATGAAGATGGTCTTCAAGGACTGGAAGTTGGACTGAACACCAGTGGTTTCTCTGGGGAGTACGATCTTTCCAATAGCTTAACAGTGACAAGAAATGGTCTGAACGCTGGAGTTCTGTCCGGTGGCCCTTACAACTTCGTTGTGGATGGCATGCCCGATATGGTGAGCACCATCGCTTTGGATGATTCTAAACTTACTGGTGATGCACAGACCTATGTGATCACCGATGATGCCAAGAACATTTTAGGGATACCCCCAACTTTAGATGCTGTAAAAGGAGTTGACTTTGATGCAGCTGGAGTAGGCTCTTGCTATATCTTCCATTTGACATACTCTGGAGATTTGTCTGGATTGGAAGGAGGACAAAACCTGAACGACCTGTCGGGTAACTTTGCCCTTTCCAACTTTGTGATAGTGAACCGAAATCCATTGAATGCGGGAACCCTTTCCGGAGGGCCATACGACTTTGTTGTAGATGGAACCCCGGATATGGTGAGCACCATAGCGTTGGATGATTCAGAACTTACTGGAGCCGCACAGACTTATGTGATCACCGACGATTCCAAGAATATTTTGGGAATACCGCCGACCTTGGAAGCCGTAATGGGTGTGGATTTTGATGCCGCGGGTGTTGGCTCTTGTTATATCTTCCATTTGACCTATTCCGGGGAACTTTCCGGATTGGAGGGTGGACAGAACCTGAACGATCTCTCCGGAAATTTTGCCCTTTCCAACTTTGTTGTGGTGAATCGAAACCCATTGCACGCCGGCAAAATTATTGGTGGTCCCTTTACCTTCACTGTTGATGGGACACCAGACATGGTAAGTGGAATTACGTTGGATGACACCAAATTGAACGGAAGCATACAACGTTGGGTAATCACGGACGACAAGAACAAAATCTTGGGCTTGCCGCCAACACTTGAGGCCGTGGAAGGGGTGAATTTTGATGATGCTGGTGAAGGGATTTGCTTGATCTGGCATATCACCTATGAAGAAGGACTTGTTGGGCTGGAACCTGATGGCAACCTGTTATCCGGGCTGGAAGGTTACTATGCTGTTTCCAATTCAATACGGGTAACCCGGGTAAAATAGTTTTAGGCAAGCATGAAAAAGAAAATGAATAGAGTGGATTCTATAGTTTAATTGTTTGCTGAAATGAGCACCCAGGTGAAAGCTTGGGTGTTTTTTTTGAATGCTTATTCTTCCAAAAGTGCGATGATTCTAAGCGGGGCACCACTTCCCCCTTTGATTTTCATGGGTAAGGCCACGATCTCAAATCCAATTTTTGGAAGTTGATCAAGGTTGGTCAAATTTTCAAAGGCCGGGATGTTATGGGAAAGCAGTACCACATGACTTTCAAAATATTGGGACTGCCCATAATCGATGCTGGGTGTGTCAAGGCCTATGGCATTAATGTTTCGGTTGTTGACCAGCCATTCTGCCGCTTCTGGGGACAAACCTGGGAAATGCATCAATTTTATAGCAGCGTTACCCCTTAGGGCGGTACCCATATATTTCACTTTGTCGGGGTAGTACGCTGAAAAACCAGTTTGCAGCAAAACAATACTTCCATCGGGAATTTCTTGGTTAAGTTCGGCCTCCCAATCCAAAAAATCTTGAATGCTGATCAAATAATCGGGATTGTCCATTGCTTTGGAGGACACGTCAATTTTTATGGCAGGTCCCACCAATCGATCCAATGGAATTTCATCAACGGTCTGTTTTCCGGCTGCAAAATGAATCGGGGCATCAATATGGGTGCCGCCATGCTCTGCGGTGGCTATGTTGTAGGCGGAGTAATAGTATCCCTTTTCGGTTTGCCCTTCAAAGACCGTATCCAATTCAAATTCCTTTGCAGTTACCCAATAGATGGTTTCCTTGGAATAGTCGTGGGACAGATCCACAATTTTTCTGCTTTGATATGTATCCTTTGTGTTTTTTTCGGGAGTTTTTGGTTGCTGGGTGCAGCCCAAAATCAAGGGAAAAACCCCAAAAATGGTCAATACGTATGTTTTGAAGCCATTCATAACACCCTGAAGGTACTAAAAATAGAAAAGCTCCTTAAGTTCGATATATCGGGTTAGTGTTTTGAAGAAGGTTTTTCATCTTTGGATGCTAATAATGGAAAGGTGCGGGGTGAAAGGTATTTAGGTAGAGGTAAAGGGAAAAGGGTGAAAGTTAAAAAGGTGGAAGGTATTTGGGTGAAGGATAAAAGGTTAAGGCTGGAGGGCTGGAAGGTAAAGGGTGAATATATGTTTGATGAAACACAACTCGTAAAATTAACAGCGCTAATTGAAGAAAGCTATGGTTCTTCCGAAGCTTTAGCACGGCAATTGGATTTGGCCGTGGAACTACTGTTTTATGTGGAGGAGGACACCTTTTCCCGAAGGGAAATCCAGAATGTGGTGGCAGCGATCAGAGGGATTGTTGGGGTTTTGAGGGGGTAATAGTCTTATGTATGTGTAGGGTGATATTTCTAATAGAAATTCTTACAGTAACCAATTATGTATTTAGTTTCTCCATATATTCATTTAGAATTTGCGACATTTTCGTTTTCAAATTAGGGTTGTTTGATGGTACATTTACACCTATATTTTGAATTTTCCCATTGTATTTGTCATACTTGTCAATTATTACTTCGGTAAGGTCTTTGCCCAATGAACTTGGCAGACCTGCCATGTGTGCATAACAGAAATCTTTGAAAGCTCCGATTACCAAATCAGCAAACTGAAGAGAGTTGGAGTGGGTCATTTTAGTAAACATTACGGACTCTTGGAACCCAAGTTTTGATAATTGGCCACAATGAAATTCGATGCCATCTTTTGATTTACCCCTATTAAATCCGTAGTAATAAGTGCGATTGAAAGGTGTAGGGTTTCCATTTTCTGGCCAGTCTAAAATGACTTGAAACTCACGAGCTTTAATTCTTTTACATAATAGCCCCAGCCGCATCAAAGAATTGGAAAATAGAATACAGTTAAGCTCCCCCTTAATCTTCTTCAAGTTGTTTTTAATGTACTGAAAATTCTCCAGCATAGAAATGACTACTTTATAATCTACTTCGAGTGATTTTTCAAAAATCTCTCGTCTCCACTCGTAAGAATTTTCTAGTAACCCCTTATATTGATCAAGTCTATTGAATTCTTTATAAACAGATTTTAGGTCTTTAAAATTCCATTTAACAGGAAGATCAGGATATGTGTATTTTGATTTTACTTCTTTAATTATTTCTCGAAGTTTTCTATCCTCCTCTGGCGAAATTACTATCCCACCAAATACAAATATGTTTGGTTTGATAAGTCGTTTTTCACTTCTAAACTCTGTATCGTCAGCGTACCATTTATACATTTTGGTTTTAATCAAATCTTACGTGGTTCTAACAATAAATACGGAGTATGTCTAGGGAATATCTCTAAACCGCCACAACCCCTTTAATATGGGGGTGCGGGTCGTAGTTCAGCAGCTCAAAATCGTCAAAAGTAAAGGCAAAAATGTCCTTTACCTTGGGGTTCAATCGCATGGTGGGCAAGGGGCGGGGCTCACGGCTCAATTGCAACTCCACTTGTTCGAAATGGTTGTTGTAAATATGGGCATCACCAAAGGTGTGGATAAACTCCCCGGGCTCATAACCACATACCTGGGCCATCATCATGGTGAACAGCGCGTAAGAGGCAATATTAAAAGGTACCCCCAAAAAGATATCGGCACTGCGCTGGTATAGTTGGCACGAAAGTTTTCCATCCGCTACATAAAACTGGAAAAATGCATGGCAGGGGGGAAGGGCGGCTTTTCCATTCGCCACATTTTCAGAAAAAGAAACTGCGGTATTGGGCAGCACACTAGGGTTCCAAGCCGAAACCAACATCCGTCGACTGTTGGGATTGTGCTTTAAGGTATGTATCACCTCTTTAATCTGATCGATCTCCTCACTGTTCCAATTGCGCCATTGGTGGCCATATACAGGACCCAAATCGCCATTTTCATCGGCCCATTCGTTCCAAATACGTACCCCGTTTTCCTGCAGGTACCCTACATTGGTATCACCCTTTAAGAACCAAAGCAACTCATGTACGATCGATTTTAAGTGCAATTTTTTGGTGGTCACCATAGGAAATCCCTGTGAGAGATCAAACCGCATTTGGTATCCAAACACACTCAATGTTCCTGTTCCTGTGCGGTCGCCTTTTTGGTTTCCGTGTTCCAGTACATGCTTTAGTAAGTCGTGGTATTGTTTCATAATGGGTTAAAGGTAAAAGTTAATGGGTGAATGGTAAAGGGGGTAGTGCAATGAGTTGTTATATTTTATTAACGATAGGGGTGAAGGGTATTTGGTGTAGGGTAAAGGGTTGAAGGGTGAAGGGTGATGGGTGGAATGGTGAAGGTATCAAGGTCATGGATTAAGGGTGAAGGATGAAAGGTGAAAGGTGAAGGTATCAAGGTTAAGGGTTTTGTTTGT
This sequence comes from Allomuricauda sp., assembly GCA_028284725.1. Classification (GTDB taxonomy): domain Bacteria; phylum Bacteroidota; class Bacteroidia; order Flavobacteriales; family Flavobacteriaceae; genus Flagellimonas. Next base: position 19,869 of record JANQRD010000129.1, read on the forward strand.
TGTATTTGATCAGTGCGGCAATTCGCTTTTGGAGGAGTTGTACTTCTTGGATGATTGGGGATATCTGTTCTGATGGAATAAATCCCAGATCTTCGCAGAGGATGAGGTGGTTTTCCAGTTCATATGTTGAGCCGAGACTTATTTGAAGGAATCGTACAAAATCTTTATTGGAATATTTGCCACAACCTTCTGTAATGTTGGCTGTGATGGAAACCGAGCATCGTTGAATTTGAGATGTCAGGCCATATTTTTCAGTGTCCGGAAGTACTTTTGTTATTAGATAGATATCCCTGACCAATATCCTGGCATCCTGCCACACCTTTAACTCTCGAAAATTTCTCATTACAACAATGATTTATCATTTCGAGGTTGATTTTTAAATTTGTTTGATGGCTTGAGTTATATATAACCTTTTACCCGCTACCCAAATACCTTTCACCTTTTTAGCCTAGAATCATTCCAGCAATGGTAGCGGAAAGCAAGGAAGCCAGGGAACCACCCAACACAGCACGCATACCGAACTCAGAAAGGGTCTTGCGCTGTCCAGGAGCCAGGGAACCGATACCCCCAATCTGGATACCGATGGAAGCAAAGTTGGCAAAGCCACAGAGCATATAGGTGGCCATGATCACCGATTTATTGTAGGTGAAATGCAGATTATTCGTCATATCCTTCAACTGTGCGAGCTGAATGTAGCCAATGAATTCACTTGCGGCAAGTTTAATGCCCAGCAATTGACCCATGAGCATCATATCCTCAGTGGACACCCCTATCAACCACATCAGTGGAGCGAAAACAGTCCCCAAAATAGCTTCTAATGAGAAGCTGTCATAAGGAGAATTGGCGGCAATCCAATTATTGAAGGTAGTCCAATCGCCAACCCAGCCCAAAATACCATTGATCATGGCGATGAAGGCCACAAACACCAGTAACATGGCGCCTACGTTCAAAGCCAATTTTAGGCCTTCGGTAGTTCCGTTGGAAATTGCATCCAACAAATTGGAGCCTATTTTTTCGGAAGAAACTTTTACGTCCGTATTGACTTTTTCCGTTTGGGGATATAGAATCTTGGAAATGGTGATTGCACCAGGAGCGGCCATAACGGATGCGGCTAACAAGTGTTTAGCGAAAACCAATCGTAACGCAGGGTCATCCCCTCCCAAAAATCCGATATAGGCAGCCAATACGGCGCCTGCAACGGTCGCCATGCCCCCAATCATTACCAAAAGGATTTCGGACTTATTCATTTTTTCGAGATACGCCTTGATCAATAAGGGTGCTTCGGTCTGTCCCAAGAAAATATTACCTGCAACGGACAAGCTCTCCGCACCTGAAATGCCCAAACTTTTGGAAAGCAACCAGGCCATGGCCTTCACCAATTTTTGGATAATACCTAAGTAAAAGAGTACTGAGGTCAAGGCCGAAAAGAATATAATCGTGGGCAGCACCTGAAAGGCAAAAATGAACCCAAAAGTGTCCATGTCCACGACCAGAGCTTCGAACAGGAATTGACTTCCCGCTCGGGTGAAATCGAGAACACTGACAAATATTTGTCCAATTTTTTCAAACAACAATTGTATAAAAGGCACTTTCAACACGCCAATAGCAATGAGCAGTTGCAAGGAAAGTCCGATGCCGACTGTCTTCCAATTAATAGCCTTTCGATTGGCACTGAAAAGAAATGAAATCAAAATCAACACTGCCATACCAAGAGCGCCCCTCCACAATCCGTTGAAGGTAAACCCTTGATTCGGAATCAGTTCGGGAGTTTGTTGTTCGGTGATATCGTTAATAATAGTGGTGTCCACCGTGGCATTCAAGGAATCAGCGGGGAGAACATTTTGACCGAAAGTGGTCGTACAAATAAATAATAGTAATAGTAGAAAACCCTTGGTTTTTTCCCCCATGTAGTTGGTTATTTTCGCTTGGAGATTTCGTCCCGTAATTTAGCAGCTTTTTCGTAGTCTTCGTTGGCAACTGCTTTGTCCAACTCTTTGTGCAATTCTTCCAATGATAGCTCACGATAGCCTTGGGACGAGGCACCGGATTCGATTTCCACAGTCTCACCTTCTTGCAGGATTTCATCCACTACAATACTGTCATCATCCTCGTTTTCGTCGCTTTCCTTGGACGAAAATTTGAGAAAGATCCCTGCTTTATCAAGAATCGTCTTATACGTGAATATCGGAGCATTAAAACGTAGCGCCAATGCAATGGCATCACTTGTACGCGCATCGATGATTTCCTCTACTTTATCACGCTCACAAATGATGCTGGAATAGAACACACCATCCACCAATTTGTGGATAATGACCTGCTTGACCACGATTTCGAACCGATCTGCAAAATTCTTGAACAAATCATGGGTCAAAGGCCTGGGTGGCTTTATTTCCTTTTCGAGGGCGATGGCGATGGACTGTGCTTCAAAAGCGCCAATGACAATGGGAAGTTTTCGATCTCCTTCAACTTCATTTAAAATAAGGGCATAGGCACCATTTTGTGTTTGGCTGTAAGATATCCCCTTTATTTTTAACCGTACTAAACTCATATTACCTTCCTAAAACCAAAAAAGACTGTTCAAATAAGTGGCACTACCAGTTATCTGAACAGCCCCTTGCAAAGGACAAATTAACAAAAATTAAGCGTTCTGGGCTTTAAATTCCTTTAATTTTTCGATGAGTTTGGGCACCACCTCAAAGGCGTCACCTACAATACCATAATCGGCTGCCTTAAAGAAAGGCGCTTCGGGATCGTTGTTGATGACCACTTTGGTTTTGGAGGCACTTACCCCTGCTAAATGCTGTATGGCTCCCGAAATGCCAATGGCGATATAAAGGTTGCTTGCCACCGGCTTACCTGTTTGGCCTACGTGTTCGCCGTGAGAACGCCATCCCAAATCGGATACCGGCTTGGAACAGGCAGTCGCTGCACCCAAAACCTCGGCAAGTTCTTCTATCATGCCCCAATTTTCAGGGCCTTTAAGACCTCTACCACCAGAGACTACAATATCAGCATCTGCAATAGTGGCTTTTCCGACCACTTTGTCAACCTCAACAGACTTGGTGGTGAAATCGGAATCGCCCAAAGTAGTGCTGAAATCCTCTACTGAAGCAGAAACACTGTTTTCGTGCACACCATATGCGTTGTTGGACACGCCAATAACTTTTACATCGGAACTGATTTCGGTATGTGCAAAACCTTTGTTACTGAAAGCTGTACGTTTTACAACAAAAGGTGAAGTACTTTCTGGTGCCGCAACTACGTTGGGGACATATCCTCCATTTAAGTTGGCTGTTAGAATGGGTGCCAAGAATTTGGTGTCCGCACTGGAACTGACAATGACCACTTGGGCTCCTTCGGCTTTGGCGGCCTGGGTCAACACATTGGCATAGGCTTTTGCGTTGAAAGTATCCAGTTGTGCATCGGTCACTTTTAAGACTTTGGAAACGCCGTAAGCGCCCAACGAGGCATCATCCTCAGCGTTGATGCTTACTGCAGTAACGGTTTCCCCAAGCTCTTGAGCCACTTTATAGGCGTAGGACGCAACTTCAAAAGCATTCTTTTTAAATTTTCCTTTATCGGATTCTGTATATACGAGTACTGACATTTTTTTAGCTTCTAAATTCTTAAATCACTTTGGCTTCGTTATGCAATAGATTGACCAATTCCCCAACGTTTTTAGCATCGACCAGTTTAACGGGCCCCTTGGCGGCGGGTTTTTCAAATTTTTGGTCTTGGGTGGGCTTTGGTGCGTCCACAGGGTCAACCACATTAAGCACCTTTTTTCGGGCCATCATAATGCCACGCATGTTTGGAATGCGCAGATCGCTCTCTTCCACGAGTCCTTTTTGTCCTCCGATCACCAATGGCAACGTGGTGCTGATTTTTTCCTTTCCACCATCAATTTCGCGCATTGCTGTGGCATTGTTCCCATCAACTTCCAGACCTATGCAAGTGTTCACAAAATTCATATCGAGCAATGTGGCCAAGATTCCTGGTACCATACCTCCGTTGTAGTCGATGGATTCCCTTCCAGCAATAATAAGGTCATATTCACCATTTTTAACAACCTCTGCCAATTGTCTGGCGACAAAAAAGCCGTCTGTTGGTTCCGCATTGATACGGATGGCCTCATCGGCACCGATGGCCAGGGCTTTCCGGATGGTAGGTTCGGTTTGTGGGCCTCCAACTGTAGCTACGTGGACAGCAGCTCCCTGCTTTTCCTTAAACCACATGGCTCGGGTCAATCCGAACTCATCATTGGGGTTTATCACAAATTGTACACCGTTTGTATCGAACTTGGTATCGCCTTCCGTGAAGTTTATTTTGGAAGTGGTATCCGGTACGTTGCTAATGCAAACTAAAATCTTCATAGTTTCTTTAGGTTTAACGCGTCAAAGATAGCTATAAAATTGGAAATTTATTATGCATGCATAATAAACATTTGTCCTTTTTTTGATTTTCCACACCGTATTGTTCAAAGGGTTTTTGCTATTTTTGCTTGCATTTTTATGCACATCAACTAAATCTTTTAGTATTTAATGAAAACACTACAGTTCAGGGAAGCGATTGCCGAGGCGATGTCCGAGGAGATGCGAAACGATGATTCTATCTATTTAATGGGTGAAGAGGTTGCCGAATACAATGGAGCCTATAAAGCTTCAAAAGGCATGTTGGATGAGTTTGGACCGGAACGTGTGATTGATACCCCGATTTCTGAATTGGGTTTTGCCGGGGTAGGAGTTGGTTCCGCGATGAACGGGAACCGACCGATTATTGAATTTATGACCTTCAATTTCGCTTTGGTGGGAATTGATCAGATTATAAACAACGCCGCTAAGATCAGACAAATGTCTGCCGGACAGTTTCCATGCCCTATTGTCTTTAGGGGGCCAACGGCTTCTGCTGGACAATTGGCCGCGACGCACTCACAGGCTTTTGAAAGTTGGTATGCCAACACTCCTGGGCTTAAAGTAGTGGTGCCTTCCAATCCAGCGGATGCGAAAGGACTTTTGAAATCTGCCATTCGCGATGATGATCCAGTCATTTTTATGGAGTCTGAGCAGATGTATGGTGATAAAGGTGAAGTCCCCGAAGGAGAGTACACCATTCCATTGGGCGTTGCTGATATCAAAAGAACTGGAACGGATGTGACCATTATTTCCTTCGGAAAAATCATTAAGGAAGCCTACAAAGCGGCCGATGAACTTGAAAAAGAGGGTGTCAGTTGCGAAATTATCGATTTGCGCACGGTACGTCCGATGGATCACGATGCTATCCTCAATTCCGTGAAAAAAACCAATCGAATGGTGATTCTGGAAGAAGCCTGGCCATTTGGCAATGTGGCCACTGAAATCATTTATCATGTCCAGGACAAGGCATTTGATTATTTGGATGCACCTATCGTAAAATTGAACACTGCCGATACACCGGCGCCATATTCCCCAGTTTTATTGGCTGAATGGTTACCAAACCATCAAGATGTGATCAAAGCTGTTAAGAAAGTGTTATACAAATAACCAGCTTTACACTCTAAAGCATATATTAGCCCCTTCAACGGAAAAGACGTTGATGGGGCTTTTTTTTAAGGAATAGTTTTTGATAAAAAATTACATTTAAAACCAAATTCGACCATACGCTATTGGATTTCCATCTGGGATTTTCAAGAGGTACTTATCAAAACATGAAAAGATTCCTTTTTATTCTTCTCTTAACCTGCAATGCTTTTGTCTTTTCGCAAACCAAGGTCGGTGGAATCGTTTTGGATGATTCTGGCTCACCAGTGGCTTTTGCCAATATCATTTTTAAAAACTCTTCCGAAGGAACCATTACCAATGATAATGGACGGTTCTACCTAGAATCGGATGAAACCTACAATACTGTACTGGTTTCTTTTATTGGGTACGAAACTAAGGAAATTGAGTTGCCGCAAAAGGTAAACTACAACATGGAGATTGTGCTGGTGGAATCAACCGAACAGTTGAAGGAAGTTGTGGTGTATACCGGAAAGCAATCCAAAAAGAACAACCCTGCCATAGATATTTTAAAGAAAATCTGGGCAAAAAAACGGGAAAATGGGGTGCGCAAGTTCAAACAGTACCAATATGATAAATATGAAAAAATTGAGTTTGACCTGAACACCATCGATAGTGCCCTGATCAAGAGCAAGCTGTTCAAAGGGTTGGAGTTTATGTTCCAGAATCTGGACACTTCGCGCATCACCGGAAAAACCTATCTGCCCATGTTTTTGAACGAATCGTTCTCCAAGGTATACGGCGATAACCTTATTGAAAAGGAGAAGGAGGACATTTTGGGCAACAAAAACTCGGGGTTTAGTGGTAATCAGGCCATAACGGCATTTGTGGAGGATCTCTACTCAGACTACGATATTTACGAAAACTACCTTAAGTTTTTCGACAAGAGCTTTACCAGTCCGCTCTCCAAAACAGGGGTGGATACCTATAATTATATATTGTCCGATAGCACCTATATCGATAACAAATGGTGCTACAATATTATCTACTACCCACGGCGTAAAAATGAGCTCACCTTTAAAGGTGATTTTTGGGTAAACGATACCACTTATGCGATCAAAAAGATCAATATGCAGGTAACCAAAAGTGCCAATATCAACTGGGTGAAGGAAATTTATATTGAACAGGATTTCGATGTGGTCAATGATTCGGTCTTTTTGCTGAAGCGGGATTATATGTTGAGTGATTTCAGCTTTTCGAAAAAGGAAAAATCCAGAGGGATTTATGGGAAGCGTACAACGGTCTACGATAACTATCAATTTGATAACCCTCGCCCAGAAGTATTCTATAAAACCCAAGCCGACCCCTACGATCCCCGCATTTTTGCCAGGGACAGTACTTTTTGGAAAAATGCCCGTTTGGAGACACTTAACGATGACGAATCGGGGATTTTTAAGCTGTTGGATACGCTGAAAACCGTGCCCAAGTTTAGAACCTACTATGATATTGTGAGCATTTTGGGCTCGGGGTATATCGAAATAGATAAATGGAACATCGACATTGGGGATATTTACAGCACCTTTGGATTTAACGATGCCGAGGGAGTGCGTTTAAGGGCTGGTGCACGAACCTATTTTGGGCAGAATGATACTTGGCGTTTGGAGGGTTACATGGCCTATGGATTTACGGATAAAAAGTTTAAGCATGGTTTTTCCGCTAAGTTTTTGTTGGATCGAAAGACTCGTTTGATATTGTCTGGCGGTAATAGGCGGGATATTGAACAACTTGGACTGAGCCTGACAAGTACCAATGACGTACTGGGGCGCAGTATTGCATCCTCATCCCTGGTCACAGTTGGGGCCAATGATCGTTTGACGAACATCAATCTCTCCACCCTTAATTTTGAAATGGAACCAGTCCAGAATTTCAGGATACGATTGGGGGGGTCTTTCCGAACATTGAGTTCGGCACTGCCAGATGCCTTTAGCCTGGATTACATAGATCCTGATTCCCCAACAGGGATTTCTTCAGAAGTAAAACAGTTCGATATCAACACTACACTCATCTATACCCCTGGCAAGCGAACCATTGGTTATGGGGTGGAACGCGTCAATATCAACGACAACCATAGTACAATCTTACTTAATTACACCAAAGGTGTAAGCGGATTTCTGGAAAGTGATTTTGATTATGAGCGCCTCCAGTTCTCCTATAGGCAACCCTGGCAGATTGGAGGGTTTGGAAGGTTAACAAGCAGTATCGAATTGGGAAAGACCTTTGGTGAAGTGCCGTTGAGCTTGTTGAGCGTGATTCCAGGGAACCAGACTTTGTTTTCCTTATATAATACCTTCCCTAACCTCGATTTCTATGAGTTTGTGACAGACACCTATGCCACCGTGCATCTGGAACACAACTTCAACGGCCGACTGTTCTCAAGGATTCCCATACTGCGTAATTGGAACCTTAGGGAAATTGTTGGGTTGCGCGGAGCTTGGGGGCAACTTTCGGATGAAAACATCGCTTTGAGTTCACCCACGAACATTCCCCTAATTTCACCAGAGGATCAAATCTATTGGGAATATTCCTTCGGAATTGGGAACATTTTTAAAATTTTCCGAATCGATTTTAACTTCCGTGGAAACTATTTGGATAATCCAGATGCCCGTCCTTTTGGGATAACAGGAAGCTTCGGATTTAAGTTTTAATTAATACAAAGACAGCGATTTATTCATTCTAATCATTTTATGCTGTTTATTTTTGCAAAAAATTAGACCTCACATGGCTGAAAAACAAGTTACGTTTGATGTGCTTATCGAAATCCCAAAGGGGAGCCGTAATAAATATGAGTATGATTTTGTGCTGAACAAAATTCGATTCGACCGCACCCTTTTTTCCTCAATGATGTATCCGGGCGATTACGGATTCATTCCGGAGACCCTTGCTTTAGATCAAGATCCCCTGGATGTATTGGTGCTGGGTACCGAACCTACCTACCCAATGGTCGTCATGGAAGTGAAGCCCATCGGAGTGTTCCATATGACCGATGAGAAAGGACCCGATGAAAAGATTATCTGTGTTCCCGTAAGCGACCCAGTTTGGAACAAAAAAGATGATATCACCGATATCAATCCGCATCGTCAAAAAGAGATTGAGCACTTTTTTAAAGTGTACAAAGACCTTGAGGAAAAAAAGGTCGACACAGGAGGATGGGGCGATGTTGAGGAGGCCATCGAAATCTATCACAAGTGTGTAAAGCGCTACGAAGAAAGTGAGCACAAAAAGAAACGCACCTTCACAATTTAAGGAAGTTTTTCATCCAAAATTCATGCGTATTTATTGGCCAAAGTGCGTTTTTTTTATTCGTCTGTATTTTACTACTTTTGCTGCCACTGAAAAAAAATCTTAAAAAAAACTAAATAACTATGGATTTAATCGTAAAGTTTCTGCCCGCATTCGGTGTTTTGGGCTTGTTGTACGTATTTATTAAAAACGTATGGGTTTCAAAACAGGAGGTAGGAGATGATAAAATGGCTCGGATAGCGAAAAATATTGCCGATGGAGCCATGTCATTTTTGAAGGCAGAATACAAGATACTGAGTGTTTTTGTGATTGCTGTGGCCGTTTTGCTGTTCTTCAAGGGAAGCAATGAAGAAGGTTCCAATGGCATGGTGGCCGTTTCCTTTATTGTTGGGGCCATTTGTTCGGCTTTAGCCGGGTTCATCGGAATGAAAGTGGCAACAAAGGCCAACGTGAGAACCACAAATGCAGCCAGAACATCACTTGGAAAAGCTTTGGAAGTGGCTTTTGCCGGTGGAGCTGTTATGGGCCTTGGTGTTGTAGGTTTGGGAGTGCTTGGTTTGAGCGGGCTTTTCATGCTCTACAGTGGTCAAGGTTGGGCACTTGGCGAAGTCTTGAACGTACTTTCCGGTTTTTCCTTGGGAGCTTCCTCAATTGCACTTTTTGCACGTGTAGGTGGTGGGATTTACACCAAAGCTGCCGACGTGGGTGCTGACCTTGTAGGTAAGGTTGAAGCGGGTATTCCCGAAGATCACCCTTTAAACCCTGCTACCATTGCAGATAACGTAGGAGATAATGTAGGTGATGTTGCTGGTATGGGTGCTGACCTTTTTGAATCCTATGTTGGTTCCATAATAGGTACTATGGTATTGGGTGCGGTATTTGCCGGCCTTCCTGAGTTCCAAGCCACTTTTGACGGATTGGGTGCAGTGTATTTACCATTGGCTTTGGCTGCCGTGGGAATCGTTATGTCCATTATCGGAACGTTCTTTGTTCGGGTGAAGGATGGTGGAAACCCGCAGACCGCATTGAATATTGGGGAATTTGGTTCAGCTGCCTTGATGTTGGTCGCTTCTTACTTCTTGATCAATAGCATGTTGCCGGAAGCTTGGATAGAAGGTGGAAAAGAATATTCGTCCATGGGCGTTTTCTGGGCTACCATTGCTGGACTGGTTGCAGGTCTGGCTGTTGGAAAGGTTACTGAATATTATACTGGTACTGGTACAAAACCAGTAAACTCGATAGTCCGCCAGTCCGAAACGGGATCGGCGACAAATATTATCGCAGGATTGGGTGTGGGTATGATGTCCACAGCTATTCCGATCATCTTGATTGCAGCCGCTATTTTGGTTTCGCACCATTTCGCTGGACTTTACGGTATCGCGATTGCTGCCGTGGGGATGTTGGCAAACACAGGAATCCAGTTGGCTGTTGATGCTTACGGACCTATTTCTGATAACGCAGGTGGAATTGCAGAGATGGCAGAATTGCCAAGC
>JANQRD010000130.1 GCA_028284725.1 Allomuricauda sp.
AATTTTGGTAATAATCCACTATCACATCAATAACCTGCTGAGGGGTCTGCGAAGTGGCCGCATTGTCCAAATAGACCAAACGCTTACCGTTGACCTCCCGATTTAAGATGGGGAAGTCTTTTCGAATGGTAGTTGTATCGATAGAGGTTTGAATCATAACATTTTTCCTTTGAAATGGTTACAACCCATTAAAGTTCAAAACCTACCCGCACGCCAAGCTTGTTGGCGATAATTTTGTTGATTCGGGTCTTTAGTTCAGGAATACGGACGCTTTCCAAAACATTGTTGGCAAAAGCGTACATCAACAACGCCGTCGCCTCTTTTTTGGGAATCCCTCGTGATTGTAGATAGAACAATGCATCTTCATCCAATTGCCCAATGGTGCATCCGTGCGAGCATTTTACATCGTCCGCAAAAATCTCCAATTGGGGTTTGGTGTTGATGGCCGCTTTATCGCTGAGCAAAATATTGTTGTTTTGTTGGAAGGCATTCGTTTTCTGAGCAATCTTGTCCACAATGATCTTTCCATTGAAGACCCCAGTAGATCGCTCCCCGAAAATACCCTTGTAATCCTGATGACTTTCACAATTGGGCTGCGCATGGTGCACCAAGGTATGGTGGTCCACATGCTGTTTTTCGCCCAAGATGGTCACACCCTTTAGAGTGGAATCGATGCGTTCCCCATTTTGATAGAAGTTGAGGTTGTTACGCGTCAATTTTCCACCAAAGGAGAAGGTATGCACGCGTACCACACTGTTATCTTTTTGGGAAATATAAGTGTTGTCGATCAGGGATGCGGTATCTGCATCATTCTGAACTTTGTAGTAATCAACTATGGCATCCTTGGCGGCAAAAATTTCAGTAACCGAATTGGTAAACACCTCATTTTCCGTCAAGCTTTGGTGCCGCTCTATGATCTGTACCTCAGCATTCTCCTCTACAATGACCAAATTACGGGGTTGCAACATCAACGCAGCCTCATTTCCGGTTGAAAAATGGATAATCTGAACCGGCTTTTTGGGCATTTTGTTTTTTGGGATGTAGATGTAGGCACCCTCTTTACTGAAAGCGGTGTTCAACGTAGTCAACGATTCATCTTTCGATGCCACTTTATTGAAATAGACATCGATCACCTGCTTGTATTGTGGTTTGGTCAATGCAGCACTCATCAAACAGACATCCACCCCATCGTGGGTAGTCTCCGAAAGGTAAGAACTGTACACCCCATCGATAAATACAATTTTGTAGGTATCGATTTCATGTAGGAAATATTTTTTGATGTCCCTGTACTCCAAAGCACTCTCCTGTTTAGGAAAAATGCTGAAGTCAACCTTTTGGATGTTGTTCAGGGATGTATATTTCCAGGCCTCCTCTTTCTTTGAGGGAAAGCCTTTTGCCTCAAAATTTTTGATGGCCTCCGAACGAACCTCGTGCACCGGATGATCCAAGTCCACGTTGTTTTCAAAGGCTAAAAACGAAGAGAGTAACTTATCTTTTAAATCCATCTTATCAGTGTTCAATTATCAGTGCTCAGTTATCAATTTCCTGAAACCTGATGTCTGAAATCTTATATCCTTTACACTACTGTCTCTTGTTTGATCCAGTCGTATCCTTTCTCTTCCAATTCGAGCGCCAGTTCCTTAGTGCCCGACTTCACAATCTTTCCATCGTGCAATACATGTACAAAATCCGGCACAATGTATTCCAACAATCGCTGATAGTGTGTGATCACGATAATGGCATTGTCCTTCCCGCGTAGTTTGTTCACCCCATTGGCCACAATCCGGAGCGCATCAATATCCAAACCGGAATCGGTCTCGTCCAAAATCGCCAACTTCGGTTCCATCATCGCCATTTGGAAAATCTCGTTTCGTTTTTTCTCACCACCAGAAAAGCCTTCGTTAAGGGATCTGGACAAAAACTTGCGGTCGATTTCCAACAATTCAGATTTCTCTCGAATCAATTTCAACATCTGATTGGCCGGCATATCCTCCATACCTCTTGCCTTTCTTGATTCGTTAATGGCCGTTTTCATGAAGTTGGTCACAGAAACCCCCGGAATTTCAACGGGATATTGGAACGACATAAAAATGCCTTTGTGCGCTCGTTCCTCCGGAGCCAATTCTTCCAAATCCTCTCCTTCAAGGGAGACACTTCCCTTTTTTATTTCAAATTCTTCTTTTCCGGCAATAACCGCGGCCAACGTACTTTTTCCTGAACCATTGGGGCCCATAATTGCATGGACTTCCCCAGGGTTTACCTCAAGGTTAATGCCCTTTAGGATTTTTTTATCCTCTACGCTTGCGTGTAAATCTTTTATCTGTAGCATTCTTATTTCCGATTGATGTATCCTAGCATGCTTCGACAAGCTCAGCATGACATTCGATACCTAATTTGATTTTATCCAACTGAGCCTTCAAGGCTGATTTCCAATAATTTTTGAGCTTCCACGGCAAATTCCATAGGAAGTTTGTTCAGCACTTCCTTGCTGAATCCGTTTACAATCAATGCAATGGCCTTTTCCGTATCGATTCCCCTTTGATTGCAATAGAAAATCTGATCCTCCCCAATTTTACTGGTGGTCGCCTCGTGCTCTATTTGAGCTGTCTTGTTTTTTGCTTCGATGTATGGGAAAGTATGTGCACCACATCGGTTCCCCATCAACAAGGAATCACATTGTGAAAAGTTTCGCGCATTTTCTGCCCTGCTGTTCACCTGCACCAATCCGCGATAGCTGTTTTGGGACTGCCCTGCAGAAATTCCTTTGGAAATGATGGTACTCTTGGTGTTTTTCCCCAAATGGATCATTTTCGTTCCAGTGTCGGCCTGCTGAAAGTTGTTGGTCACGGCAATGGAATAAAATTCTCCAATCGAATTGTCCCCTTTCAACACACAGGATGGGTATTTCCAGGTCACCGCCGATCCCGTTTCAACCTGTGTCCAAGAAATTTTGGCGTTTTTCTCGCAAAGTCCACGTTTGGTCACAAAATTGAAGACGCCACCTTTTCCTTCCTTATCCCCTGGATACCAGTTTTGGACGGTTGAATATTTGATTTCTGCATCGTCCAATGCGATGAGTTCCACCACAGCAGCGTGCAATTGGTTCTCATCTCGGGAAGGTGCAGTACATCCTTCCAAATAACTTACATAACTACCCTCATCCGCAATGACCAAAGTTCGCTCAAACTGACCCGTTCCGGCTTGGTTGATCCGGAAATAAGTCGACAGTTCCATAGGACATCTTACCCCTTTTGGAATGTAACAGAACGATCCATCGGAAAATACCGCTGAATTCAGGGCTGCATAGAAGTTATCTTTTCGGGGTACCACAGTACCAATGTGTTTTTTGACTAATTCGGGATGCTCCTGAATGGCCTCGGAAATGGAACAGAAAATAATTCCCTTTTCAGCCAAGGTCTTTTTAAAAGTGGTTGCCACGGAAACGGAATCCATCACAATGTCCACGGCCACTCCAGCCAATTTCTTTTGCTCGTCCAAAGAGATGCCCAACTTTTTGAAGGTCTCCAACAATTCAGGGTCTACTTCATCCAAGCTATTGTACTTGGGCTTTTTATTTGGTGC
>JANQRD010000136.1 GCA_028284725.1 Allomuricauda sp.
GTTTGGCAAGACATTCGTGAGCTTATCAAAACCGACAACAATTATCGGGATGCCGGGATAAATTGGGAACGCACCCAACAGGAGGTTTCCGCGAAAGTGGATTTGTCCAGGCTCAATATTTCTCAAGGTTTTCTGGGAAGTGATGACAACAACTTTACAACTACATTGGGTAGGGAAGGATCGGATTACACTGCAGCTATTTTGGCGTACTGCCTCAATGCGGATTCGGTTACTATTTGGAAAGATGTACCTGGTGTTTTGAATGCTGATCCACGAAATTTTGATGAAACCCGACTGCTTGATCAAATTTCGTACCGGGAAGCCATTGAATTGGCTTTTTATGGTGCTTCGGTAATCCATCCAAAAACGCTTCAGCCTCTGCAGCGAAAGGAGATTCCCCTACACGTAAAGTCCTTTGTAAATCCAAAAGGAAATGGTACAATAGTTGGGAAGGGAACGGATATCTCACCCAAGATTCCTTGTTTTATCGTGAAGAAGAATCAAGTGTTATTAAAACTGTCTTCACTGGATTTTTCATTTATTGTTGAAAACAATATCAGCGAGATATTTAAGCTCTTCCATGACCATCGAATGAAAGTGGACTTGATCCAAAACTCGGCCATTAGCTTTTCCGTTTGTTTGGACAACAAGTTTAATGGGCTGCAATCCATGCTGAATGAGCTCAAGGGAAGATTTAAGGTAATTTGTCATGAAGATGTATCCCTTTACACCATCCGACATTTTGATGATGAAGCTGTCAAAACCCTCCAAAATGGAAGGGCGGTTTTGGTGGAACAACGTGGAAAAGAGACAGTTCAGTTGGTGGTAAAATAACGACCACGGAACTCCCTTCAGAATTGATTTTCCAATATCGGTAATTTTCTATCTTTACGGCTACCTAATTGATATTGTATGGGGTTGGTTTCTGCGAAAGAGGTAGCAAAGGTCATTAATCTTGACAGGTACGGATTCTTGGGCACCTTTGTGGGATGGCTTTTAATGGTCGCTACCAAGATTACTACCATCAATAGGTTCTACAACAAAAACAAAGACCTTGAAGGGCCTGATTTTTTGGATTCCATCCTGGACCATTACGAAATTGATTTTGAGATTCCCGATGAAGATTTGACGCGACTTCCCAAATCCGGGGCCTACATTACCATCAGCAATCATCCACTGGGAGGAATAGATGGGGTACTATTGCTCAAATTGATGCTTCAGCAGCGAACCGATTTTAAGATCATAGCCAATTTCCTATTGCATCGTATCGAACCTTTGAAGCCCTATATTATGCCGGTAAATCCTTTTGAAAACCATAAGGATGCCAAAAGCAGTATCATGGGTTTTAAAAACGCATTGATGCATTTAAAGGAAGGACACCCGTTGGGAATTTTCCCTGCCGGGGAGGTGTCTACTTACCGGGACGGAAAGCTGGTGGTGGACAAACCATGGGAAGAAGCGGCCATTAAATTGATTCGGAAAGCTGAGGTTCCCGTGGTTCCGATTTATTTCCACGCCCGGAACAGCCGCTTGTTTTATAGGCTCTCCAAAATCAATGATGTATTTAGGACGGCAAAACTTCCTTCCGAACTGACTTCCCAAAGTCGGAGACCCATCAAGGTCCGCATTGGACAACCGATTTCCGTTGCAGCGCAACAAGAAGAGGAGTCATTGGAGTCCTTTACAGAATTACTTCGCAAAAAAACTTACTTGCTTGCCAACGTATTCGAAAAAGAGCGTTTGATCGACAAGGTACCGACCACACTAAAGATTCCCAAAGCTCCCAAAAAAATTGCTACAGCAGTACGGGCCGAGGTATTACAAGGGGAGATTGACAAGCTTAGGGAAAAGGACTGTCGTATGCTGCAGAGCAAGAATTACGAAGTATACTTAGCTCAGCAACAGGATATGCCCTTCATTCTGAACGAGATTGGGCGTCAGCGCGAAATCACCTTCCGTGAGGTGGGGGAGGGAACCAACAACGCTATTGATTTGGATGAATTTGACTCCTATTACCACCATTTGTTTTTATGGGATGATGAAGAAAAAGCCATAGTTGGGGCTTATCGAATGGGTTTGGGATCCCAAATTTTTAAGAAATACGGTATTGACGGTTTTTACCTTCAGGACCTTTTTCGCTTTGAGCCTGAACTGTATGGAATGATGGAAAAATCCATCGAAATGGGAAGGGCTTACATTGTCAAAGAATATCAACAGAAACCCATGCCTTTGTTTTTGCTATGGAAGGGGATTGTTCATACCACGCTTAGACATCCGGAGCATAAATTCTTGATTGGAGGGGTAAGTATTAGCAACCAATTTTCGAATTTCTCGAAATCGTTGATGATCGAGTTCATGAAATCCAACTACTGGGATCCCTACGTGGCCCAATATGTGCGTCCAAAGAAAGAATTCAAGGTACAGTTGAAAGATGCCGATAAGGAGTTCGTTTTCGATGAGACCCAAGCCGATTTGAACAAGTTTGACAAACTAATTAGCGAGGTGGAACCCGGAAGCCTGCGTTTACCTGTGTTGATCAAAAAATACATCAAGCAAAATGCTAAGGTGGTAGCATTCAATGTAGATCCGCTTTTTAATAACTCTGTGGATGGGTTGATGTACATAAAGATTGCCGACCTCCCTGAGAGTACCGTAAAACCGGTAATGGAAGAATTCCAGGCCGAACTGGAAAGAAAAATGGCAGAAGGGAATAACCCTACTGCCACCTATTAATGTGTTTTTTGCGGAATCAGTTCAACAATTCTTCCTTGACAAAGTCGTGACAGAATTCCTTGATCTCCTCCCGTGTCTTTAAAAATGCAGCATGTTTTTCGTCACTTGTTCCTTCAACCTTTGAAGGATCAAAAAAGTTTTGATGGAGCCTTTGTGCATTTTGAGCAGGGATAAACGGACAATTTTCCTTGGCATGATCACAAACTGTGATGATATAATCCCAGTCAATACCTTCATATTCATCGACGTGGTTCGAGGTGTGTTTTGAGATGTCGACACCGTCTTCCTTCATGATTGCCACGGCCCCTGGATTCAACCCATGGGTTTCAATGCCGGCACTGTATACATTGGCCAGCGAATCCTGAAAGTAGTTAAGATAGCCGTGGGCCATTTGGCTTCGGCACGAATTTCCAGTACAGAGTACCAATACGTTTTTCATTGTTTTTGATTTGATGATTAATCTATTCCTACAATATTACTCCGTTTTTCGAACAATAGGTTGTCTTTCCAACTTCCATTGAGTTTTCCGACACGTTCCCGTTTGCCAATATAGCGGAAGCCTACTTTTTCGTGTAGATGAATGCTGGCCTTATTTTCAGGAAAGATGCCGGATTGCAATGTCCAGAACCCTGCTTTTTCACTTTCCTCGATAAGCCTTTGCATTAGCAATTTTCCCACTCCTTTCCCACGACTATTGCCAGCAATGTACACACTTACTTCACCGACACCGCCATACACACAACGACTTGAAACTGGAGATAAAGCCGCCCACCCCAAAATCTCTCCAGCTTCTACGGCCACCAATCTGCATTGATCGGCATGGGCTTGGTCCCAGCTTTGAAAACTTGGAATGTCTTGCTCAAAAGTTGCAAAACCGGTAGCTATGCCCTGGGCATAGATTTGGGAAACTTGTTTCCAATCCGAGGTTTGCATGGTTCTTATTTCCATCCGTTCGATTAACAACAACCCGTGTCGGGATCGCAACATGCGGCCACTTCTTCTGGCACCTCACCGGTCTTATCGGCTACACCACAGGTCGCCTTGGCCTTGCAATCTGTTTTTTCAACAGAGAGTTTCATGATCAACGATTTACCATCCAAATTATAATCATCAACAAAAAGCTGTGCCGTATGGAAATCGGCATTGCTATATTCAAATTTAACTTCGGCATCCTTTACCATGGGTTTGATGTTGTCCACTTTACTCAAAATGGACAAGGCTTTATAGACCGACATAAACTCTTTCTTGCCCTTTTCCTTGGGACTTTCCCAAAGTTGGACCACAGTTTCCTTCCAGTAATTAGTGCCAGAACCGCAATCCACGGTATCAATGGTGATATTTTTCACCTCTGTGATATGATAATTGGCACCAACATATTTATCATTTGCGTACTCAAAGAGTAAGCTTTTTTCTTGATGTTGCTTAAGCAAAGACAAAAATTCTGAAGTATTCATAATTAACAACAGTTTTGATTAATATTTGAAAAGAAGGTATGGAAAGAATGTTGTAGCTCTTCCCATCGCTCCTGATTTATACAATAACAAAGATTTTTCCCCTCAAAAGTTCCCTTCAACAGTCCAATTTTCTTGATTTCGTTTAAATGCTGGGATATGGTGGGTTGGGAGAGACCTATAACATCCACCAAATCATTGCAGATGCAATTTTCCTGCTTGCTGATGTAATCCAAAATGGCAATACGCGCTGGATGGGCCAGAACTTTGGCCGCTTGTGCCAGTTCATTTTGTGATACAGAGAAAATATGTGTTTTCGAAGCTCCCATTGTCGTACAAATATACAATAAAATTTTATATTGCAATATTACGATGATAAAAGTAAATAAAAAAGCCAGAGCGATATTCTCTGGCTAAATTTTTTAAAACCAGGGCTTTTTGCCGACTTGGTAGGTGTTGTAAAACTCCTCATCCGATTTGGTGAGGTAGATAATCCCCTCGATTAAGCCAATAATACCTGGAATCCATGCTAGGAAAGCTCCAATAACAAAGCAGACCAAGATATAGGCAACAATGGAAAATCCTAAAAGGATAAACCCTTCCTTGTTATACCCCAAAATAAATTTGTGTACACCAAGTGAGCCCAAAAGAATCGCCAAAATCCCAGCTAGGATCTTCTTATTGTCCCCGCCTACATCTTTCAAGCCCTCCTTGAACTCCTCTGCGGTCTTTTTGGCTTCATCCTTAAAATCACCAGCGGCTTCTTTGGCATCCTCGGCAGCATCTTTAGCGGCCTCTTTTGCTTTGTCAAAAGCTTCTTCAGCTTTATCTCCTAAGTCTTTGTTTTCTTCAGACATGGTTTTAATATGTTGGTTAAACGTGTTCTAAAAGTAGCAAATAATTCAATACTTAAAGAAACGCTTTATCAACAGGCTCCCAGAGTTCCAGTTTATTACCTTCGGGATCCAAAATCCATCCAAACTTGCCATAATCGTATTCCTCCATGTCCCCGACCACAGTTACGCCTTCTTCTTTTAGTGCTGCGAGGAGCTCCACTAGATTTTCGACCCGAAAATTCATCATAAATTGCTTTTCACTGGGTTGGAAATAGGTGGTATCCTCTTTAAACGGGCTCCACTGCGTAACACAATCGTTACCTTCTTTATCCTTCCACCAAAAAGACCAGCCGTATTGATCTGTGTTGAGCCCTAAATGGGTTTTATACCATTCTTTGATGCTATTTGGGTCTTTGGTCTTAAAGAAAAAACCTCCGATTCCAGTTACTCTGTTTTTCATGATGTTTATCTTTTAATGTTTTTCTCGTATAATGTTACCCAAGCTTCCGGGGTCATTTTTTGGCAAAGCTGTGCAATTAGGTCATAAGGAATGTTTTCCATCTTTTTAAACCGAATACAGCTTTTCCCCATATCCAATTTGGTTTTTACGTGATTTGGATATTCACCTACAAACCAATCCAACAAATTTTTATCCGCATAGATTCCCGAATGATACAAAGCAACGAAGTGCTTTTGGGACGCAATGTTGATGAACGGAAGCGGGAGTTTCGGGTTGCAATGGTATCCATCGGGATAAGTGGAATGTGGCACCACATAACCGATTATTTTATAGCTGATACATTCTTCGAACCCCTTGGGCAGATTCCCTCGTACCGTTTCCCGAAGTTTGGAAACCGCAGCTTTACGGTCTTCCGGCAATTTGCTGATGTATTCGTCCGGTGTCTCGGCATCTATGGTCATATCGAAACTATTTTCGTTGTAAGATTAATGCTGAAATTAGCGAAATAATAAAACCGATCACAAAAACCGTGGAGGCCATTAATGCGAAGGAGAAAATTGGGCTCGAAAATAGCTGCTTTTGTGCCTCAATTTCCGCCAATTGTACTTTAAACTCATCGGGCGGTAGGGAGTTTCGCATGTTCTCCACCGTGGCATCGTAATATTCGTTCATAAAATCAGGATTCAGGATCTCCGTATAGATTACATCGAGAATCCCAAACGCCAGGGCGGTTATCAAACTGATTAGAATACCGATTACCAAAGCCTTTTTAAAACTGACCCTCCCTTCATTTTCCTTGTCCCGAAAATGTCTAATACCCAAATAGACAAATCCCAAGGAGAGGATCATGGAGACATACCCCAGAATCTCCTGGGTGCCGAACGGTAGATCCGATAAAAGGAACCAACTTATTAGAAAAAGAATGCAAATGGTAAGGGCTCCATAAAGTCCAAACTTGATTACTGTTTTTTTCATACGTATTTGTTTAACTGGTTGAGGCAAAAGTAAATATCACCGCAAGCAAGGCGGTCATACTAAAGTACCAAAACCATGGTACTTAAGTGCGAAAAGGAATCAAATAGACAGGATTTGGAGGTCTTTGGCCTTTTGAATAGCGTGTGTTCGGCGTTTGGCATCCAACTTTACAAGTAGGTTGGAGACATGGGTTTTTATGGTACTTTCTGAAATGAAGAGTTTTTCCGCAATCTCTTTGTTCGATAATCCGTGGGAGATATGCACCAATACTTCGTATTCCCTTTTGCTGATTCCCAGAGATTCGATTTTTTGATGGTCCACAATCTGTGGGGAAGATCGGTCTTTACGAAGGGTTCGCCTATTGATATAAATCCCAATAATAAAAAAGACCACGGCAATTATCGCGATGGCAATTTCAATGGAAATATCTCCCGAAATGTAGGCATACTTGCTCAGCTGAAACAGGGCAAGTAAGGCAATGATCAAGGCTGAAAAAACGAATATGGTCTTCTTCACCCATTAAATTTAACAAAATCTAGCTTGGATTTTATCCACTATGGTCTGTGCCAATTTTTCCTTGCTTTCCACTGTCCAACCGGCCACATGGGGGGTCAACAGCACATTTTTGGCCTTACGTAGGTACTTAAAGGCTTTGGGCTTTTGCGCGAACATGTTTTCGAATGACTTTTTTTCGTATTCCAGTACATCCAGGCCAGCACCTAAGATTTTTTCTTTAAGTCCGTCAACCAAGTCTTTGGTCACCACACATTTTCCTCGAGCCGTGTTCAATAACCAAAAGGGTTTATGGAATTTGTTGATGAATTCTGTGTTAAC
>JANQRD010000137.1 GCA_028284725.1 Allomuricauda sp.
TTTCGTTTTTTATAATCACCACGATTTACCGTTCTTTCTCCTCCTGAATTTCTCCTTACAACATCGTTAGAACGCTTCACAGCATTATTCCGTTTTTTGGAATCACCTCTCCTCACAAATCCGTCATCACCTGAACTTCTTCGCACCTTGTTGTTGGAACGGCTTACAGCATTTCCTTTTCTGTGATTGCCATTGTCAACATATCGGTTGCTTCTACCATAATCCGCACCTCTTCTTCGAACACTGTTGTCACGGACTTTTACTCTTCTGTCATTCCTATAGATATTATCCCTTCGGAAATATCTATCGTTTCGGTATGTTTTACCTATAGATGCATAAGCTCTCCTATGGTTGTATCGATAAGGCCTGAAATAGGTATATCGAAGTGGTCTGTAGAATCTTCGGTAAGGAGTATAATACACGTTACAGAATCCAACCGCCGGTCTCACAAAGAACCTGTGGAAAGGTCTATACACATAATGTCTGTTATACACGTTGATGAAACCTGTACAGTGACTAAACACACCTCCGTTGTAAAAAACGTTCAGACCCCCAACTCTACGTACACGACCATTTCGGTACCAGATGTCCACACCTCCAATTTGGGAAACACGACCATAGAAGTCATAATAAATCGGAATGTTCTCCACCTGAATAACTGCACCGTAGTCATCGTATTGAACAAAGGGATTGTAGTTATATCCAGAGTTAAATGTGATACCTACATTTCCAAATCGGGCACCGACTCCTACGTTTACCTGGTTGTCCATGTAAAAATCGAACTCACCGTCGGGATAAACTGAAAAAGTCACCCCATTTTCCACAAAAATGAATGAGTTCCCGTATCGATAAGTACTGGTCACAAAAGTATTATCTTCGATAGTGGTTGCCTTGGAACCCGTAGCTCCAAAAAGGACCGCTGCTATAATAAGTACTAACTTTTTCATACTATAAGGTTTTAAGTTCCGAATGCAACTATTTACATTCCGAAAAGTAAATACCAAACAGCGTGCCAAAAAAATATTTTCAATTTAATTTACTGTAAATCAACACTTTATTTTTGTAAAGTACAGAAAGAGCACTCATTATGAATGTATAAATAATATATGGTGCAATGAAAATATCTGAACTGTAAATACTTCTCAACGTTTGAAATCTTAGCAATTCAAGCTTATAAAAAGAAAAACAATTTTGTTAATGCAGAAACAAACACTAATTTCAAGTGTGTGTAATGAAATAATAAGACCGAAATAATAACCTCCAAGCTGGAATATGCTTTTGGACAAGAGCGTACCTTTTTCAAAAACAAAACCTCAATATTCAGATTGTCTTAGTTAGGTCAAACCAAACTTAGCAAAAATTGAAATCGAGGTTTTTAAAGCTGCTCTTGGTTTTTTGCAGCCTGGTAGGTAGCGAACTTTATTCGCAGGGTACATGGAAAAGTGCTGATTTTTGCATTTTTAAATCAGAATCGAACAAACATTCCATTGAAGAATTAGTCAATGGACAGCATTTGTTTGAATCGGTTACCCGTGAACATAAGAGCACAAGACCGGCTGACATTTATTGGTTAAGGATTGATTTCTCGAACAACTTGGGAACCCTATTGACCGATAGCATCTGGTATTTCCGATTTAAACCGATTGATTTTGGTGAGCTCTATATCTCAAGGGGATCCATCCTTACAAAAATCCCTATAGGGAGGTACAATAAAGACAGCAAATCACAGAAGAAGGGTGCTTTCATGGAAATCATTCTAGAGGGCAATACTTTAATTGACAATAAGTATGTTTATATCAAGGCCCGTGAGGTATCAAGTTTTGAAAGACTCTCGGACTGGCGGTTTGATTGCATTTCCGCTATTTCACATTCCGATATCGAAACCTACAAAACACAAACTCCATTATTTGTTTTTCTAGGGATTTGCTTTATCATTTTTGTTTTTACCTTTTTTTATTATCTGTATTTTAAACAGACCTATTTCCTTTTGTTTTATGCCCTGTATCTGGCATTGATTTCGCTTTATTTGTCTTTTGAACCTTTGGGGTTGGATGATTGGCTTTTCGACAAAAACAATATAGCTTCACTAAAGTTTACCCAGTCGGTCAAAATTATATTTAATATAGTTTACATCTGGTTCAGCATGAATTTTATAGACGTTGCACACAGGTATCGTTTCATCTACTTTCCACTAATTTTTGTGATGTGCTGTGATTTTCTTTTGATGCTTTTAAATCTATATATGCTCCATGAAGAATTCTATCTGGTCAGCATTTACATCAATCATTTTCACCACATTTTTTTGATTATTCTTATAGCTGTTTTTTGTATCACATATGTCAGTATTAACAGTAAAGATGCTTTGAGTTATATTCTCTGTATAGCCGCTTTCTTTTATACCGCCTCCTTTTTTTTTCAATATTATCTAAGCGCAGAAAGCTCTACAATTCAGCTTTTTAAGGAAAATAATTATTTTTTGCTCATCGGTTTTACGATAGAAATTATTTTTTACACATTTGGTTTCATTTATAAAACGCTATTGGATTATACCGAAAAGCTCAAATATCAAAAAGAAGCAGTAATAAACAAGAACAAAGCACTTAGAGCCCAAATTAACCCACATTTTATTTTCAACGCGCTTAATTCCATACAGCATTTAATAACCAGTGAGAACAAGGTTTCAGCGTTAAGCTATTTGACCAAATTTGGAAGACTGACTCGAAACGTTTTGGAAAGTTCAATGGAACCGGATATTCTACTTTCTGAAGAAATCAACATTTTAACAGACTATTTGGAACTGGAGACATTACGGTTTCAAAATTCGTTCAAATACACGGTAGATATCGCTCCCGATGTCAATGTGGAGGAAATAGAGATACCTATTTTAATTATTCAGCCGTTTGTTGAAAATGCAATCGTTCACGGTCTTCTTAATAAGAAAGAAGGCGAAAGGTTGGTACAGATTCGGTTTCGGATTGAAGATCTCTTTTTGATATGCGAGGTAGAGGACAATGGGATAGGGAGGGGCAATGCTCCTAAAAAATCATTTTTGAACAAGAAAAAATCACGGGGTCTGCAGGTGACCAAAGAACGTCTCAATATGTACCATAACTCCAACAGTAAAATCGAACTGGTGACCATTATAGATAAGAAATCAGAAGATGGAAAACCTTTAGGCACCCTGGTGATTATCCGAATACCTTTTGATAGAAACCTGATTATGGCTTGGAATTAACTTAAAATTTAAGTACTCGAAAATCATAAATTAAAATTCTATTCTTTAATTATGAACACAGATCTGCGGTTAAGTTGATGTGCTTCTTCGGAACATTCTACTCCATTGGAACAATTGTTCAGCAACTGTGATTCTCCGTAGCCTTTGGCGGATAACCTATTACGATCTATACCCTGGCGAATCAACCATTCCATTGTGGATCGAGCCCTTTTTTCCGATAGTTTTAAGTTGAAGCTGTAGCTAGACCTGGAGTCCGTATGTGATTCTATATGGATTCTTATTTGCGGGTATTCCTTCATGGCCTGAAGAATTTTGGCCAGTTCAACCTCCGCATCTTTTCTTATGCTATACCTTCCGTAATCAAAGTAAATAGGCTGTAGATCCAATCTGCAACCTAAGTCGTTGACAGCACAGTCTGGTGGGACCAACTCTACATTTACTTTAAGTAGATGTGAGCCACGGGGTGTGGTAATGGTCTTTTCCGTTGGAACATATTCCATAAGATCATTTTCACCCCGTATCGCATATTGTTTACTACAATCCAGGGGTTCCTCAAACTCATAACGGCCGTCCGAGTCCGATGCTGTTGTGGCTACTACTGTGTTATTCTCATCCAGTAATATTACCAGCGAACCAAATATAGGCTTGCCTGTCTTTGCATCGGAAATTATTCCTTCAATATGAATCTCGCCACATTTTTCCCATACTCTATAAATATCATCGGAAATACTGCCTGCATCGCCATCA
This sequence comes from Allomuricauda sp., assembly GCA_028284725.1. Taxonomy (GTDB): domain Bacteria; phylum Bacteroidota; class Bacteroidia; order Flavobacteriales; family Flavobacteriaceae; genus Flagellimonas. The sequence continues at coordinate 3,983 of JANQRD010000137.1, forward strand.
CGGTTAGAGGAAAGATATCCAATTTGCATATCTTCATTTAGAATAAATCCGAAATCGTCTTTGTTACTATTAATTGGCTTTTTTAGGTTTGTGACCTTTTTGAATTCACCCTCTTCTTCGAGAGAAATTACAAATACGTCCAAACCTCCCAGCCCAAGGTGTCCATCGCTCGAAAAATAGAGGTTATTGTTTTTGCTGACATAAGGAAATGTTTCCCTTGCCTCTGTGTTGATTTCAGGTCCCAGGTTCACAGGTGTTCCATAGAGCCCATTATTCAAAATATCCACATACCATATATCCGATGCTCCAAAAGTCCCTTCCATATTTGAAGAGAAGTACAAACGTTTTTCATCTGGGCTCAATGCGGGATGGGCAACACCATATGAATCATGGTTAAAGGGCAGTTCTTGTATGTTGCTCCAAGATCCGTCATCATTTTTTGAGGCTTTGTATATTTTCAAGCTTACAAGTCTGTCCTTATTTTTTTTCCTTTTCCCTTTACTGTAGTTATTTCGCGTGAAGTACATGGTCTTACCGTCTTTTGTAAAGGTGGCGGAAGACTCGTGATAAGGGGTGTTAATGTCGCCTGTGAGCGGTACGGGATCGGACAATTTCCATTCTTCATTTATCTTGGCCTCGTATAAATCCAAATAGGGAAGGCCTGTCCAATCATGTATTTTGTCTCCTTTTGTATTAGCTGATGAAGAGGCATATACTATTTTATCTTGATGGAAGGACGGGCCAAAATCGGAACTCGACAATCCGTTCGTTACATTCTCCACCTCAAATTTTTTGGACTGAAAATCGACCAAACTATCTAGTGCGGGATAATCTTTCATGAAGTTTTTTGCAATGCTGGTCATGGCTGATAGTGAAGCGAACTCGCCCATCATTTTTTTGGACAAATGATATTCACCAATACTTTTGAAGGTCTGTGCAGCTCTATAGTAATATTCTGCTTCTAATTGATTCGGATAGTGATCTACCAATCTTTTGTACCATTTGACCGCTTCTCCGTATTCACTGTTGAAATAATAGGTATCTCCTAGTTTTTTAAGCACTTGTGCAGATTCATACCCGTTTTCGACAACCTTTAGATATATTTTTCGTGCATCGATGAAGGCATACTTGTCGAATTCTTCCTCTGCTTTTTTTAACCTGCTCCTCTGGCCATTAACTATGCCACATATTATAATGGTAAGTAGTATTGTGCATATTCTTTTGTCAAGTCCGTTAACCTTCATATACCTTTTTTAAAAGAATCTTGGAATCATGATTCTATCCGATTTATGGAATATGTCGAACCGTAAAAAAGCTTCGTAAGATCCATTGCTGTAGATTTCAATGTCGGTAGCTTGGTAATCGTAAGCCAATCCGGCGAAAATCGAATTTGAAATTTGAAACCCTGTCATGAAACTTACAGATGCATCCCATCTATAGGAAGCTCCAAAAACAAATTTTTCCTTAAACATAAAATTTGCTGATAGATCTAATTGTAAGGGGGCCCCACCCACTACCTTGACCAAGGTCGCAGGTTTGAACTTTAGATTACGGTTTAAATCAAAAACATGTCCCAAAATCATAAAGTAGTGCAAGCGTTCAATGGCAATGCTCTCACTATTTCCATTTTCTAACGTGCTTTCATCGAAATGTTTGGAGTTAAGAAAGTTGGGGACGGATACGCCCGCATAAAACTTTTCTGAGTGAAAATAAAGTCCGGCTCCTATCTGGGGTTGTAATTTTTGATCAATGTTGTTTTGAAAATTGGGGTCATTCGGGTCAAAGCGGTCCAATTTATTGAAATCAACATCCAAGAGATCTATACCCGCTTTTAAACCAAAGGATAGCCGCTCTGTAGTAGACACGTCTATGGTATAAGCATAATCCATAGTGATATTGGATTCCACAGCCGGTCCAATTTCGTCATGGACCACAGATAACCCCAATCCCATGTTATCGTACAAACCTATGGGCGCATTAGCGGTAAAAGTCAACGTTTCGGGTGATCCCTCCAGACCTACCCATTGTGTACGCCCCAATATCCCTATACTTAGAGTCTCCCTAGACCCGGCATACGCGGGATTTATAACCTGTGTATTGTACATATACTGTGTGTATTGCGAGTCTTGTTGACCGATGGCACAAAGGCTTATAAAGACAAAAGGCACAAAAAACAACATTCTTGTGCACGAGTGGTCTGTAGTCCAAAAATTGAGATTCCTCATTGACATTGATGATATTGGTACCGTTAATCCCGATTGATGTAGAGATATCCTGTATAACTCTCTTTGCCTGGGTTTTCGGTTGGGAATGATAAAATATAGAAGTAGGTTCCACTGGGCAGTTCGCGCTCCTCGGCAACAGTTGCCCTACCATAGGAAATACCCCCAAAAAGGGTGTTTCCAGTACCATATTGATTGGCATTATAGACCAAAACCCCCCATCGGTTAAAGATTTGTAGGCTATTATCAGGATATTCTTCTATTCCCCTGATGTGGAAAAAGTCATTTATTCCATCGCCATTGGGAGAAATACCGTTAAAAATTCTAAAATCTGAATCTTGGATATTCTCTTCATCTTCACAGGCATCAGAGACCGAAACGGTTGTGGGCGTGTCCTCAGCATAGCCATCGCCATCGGAAAGATCGTTTACAAGGGAAGTAGGTTCCCCTACTATACTTGCGGTCACGGTAGCTTGATTTTCTACCTGTTCGGTGCTCAAATCTTCCTGGGTAATGCCATATAAAGCAGTATACTCCCATTCTTCCCCTGGGTCGAGAATCGCATTGCCATTATCGTCACCAGAAATAGGCCCTTCAATAGGACTGACCAATAAATCGTCACGCAAGGTGATTCCTGTAAGGGATAGATTTCCAAGATTTGCAACAATAAGGGTATATTGAATGCTTTCCGGACAACTGTCATTGTTTCCATCGGTGAGTCTTCCTGTTTTGATCAAACCTATACCCGACATATTGTTGACACATGCTCCTACAGTACTCGTTATGGTGGGTCCATCTGCTGAATAATGGTTTTCATGGGACAAATCCGATACCATAGTATCGGGCAGATCGGTTCTAAATGCAGTGACCATGGCCTGATTTTCCATAAAAGTCCTATCAATATCAGCTTGGGAAATTGGGTGAATCAAATTGTAAGACCATTGCTCCCCAACATCCAGGATTTCGTCATCGTTGAGGCTTCTACTGCTAGGCTGGTTCAATGAAGCATTAAGATCGTTATCTTCCAACAGCACATCTTGCAGTGGAACGTTCCCAAGGTTTTCAACGGTAAAGAAATAAAGGATGGAGTCGTCGCAGTTGTCTCCGTTGGAATCAAAAAGGCTTGCTGTTTTTATGAGTCCTATTTCGGCAGTGTCATTGGGGCATGTACCTATTACCGAAGTTCTTGTGGGGTCATTTTCAAGATATTCATTGTCATCTGATAAGTCGGAAACTTCAGTATTGGAATCGGAAGACAATCCGGTCACTGTTGCTTGTGTAATTACTTCTTCTGCATTACTATCTGTAGGAGTAATGGCGTAATTAAAAGATTCAAAAATCCAAGTTTCACCAACTCCGAGTATATTGTCCGTTCCAATATCTCCCGATTCGACGACTGGATTCGTGTTTTCCAACATAGGGTCATCAAAAACTATATTGATAATATCTTCGTTTCCCAAATTTTGGAGGAAATATGTATATACTATGGTGTCATCGCAACCATCGTTGTCAAAGTCGATCAAGGAAGGGGCCGCTTGTTTGATTAAACCGATGGAAGGGCTTAAGGGGATAGCACACGCCTGGTCTATATCGCTCGAAGTCGGACCATCCTCCGCAGGATTTGAAGGATGTGACATATCAGTGATAACGGTGTTGGTGCCAACAGGTTCGGCCGAAACAGTGGAAAAGTTGTCAAAAGGGGAGTTGTCAATATCATTTTGGGTGATGTTGTGCGTGGGAGAGGAATACACCCAAGTTTCTCCAGCCTCCAATCTACCATTGTTGTTGACATCCCCGGAATCGGGACCACTTATGAGCCCGAAAAAATTGTCCATTAGCACTACGGAATCCAAATCCACATTCCCAGCAGGGTTGTGGACCGTGTAGGAATAACTAATGGTATCGGGACAATTACCATCATTTAAATCCGAAATAGAGGCAACTTGTAGCAAAGTAATACCTGCTGAAAAGGTATCGCAGGCATTGGAGACATCGATATTGTTTGATGCGTTGTCGGTTACCTGAAAAGTACTGCCCACATGCTGCGCAAAAACTTCAGCTTGACCAAAAAGCGGAGAATTGTCAATTTCATCTTGGTCAATATCGTATTGACCGCTGTAGGTCCAAATCTCCATACTTTCCAATAGGGCATCGCCATCACCATCAAGGGTAGGGGATAGATTGCCACCCAGTTGGGTGTCGTTAACCATTACATTTTCCAAATCGGCGTTCCCCTGGTTCTCTATTGTGATCGTAAATAGAATGGTGTCATCACAACCATCACCAAAATTGTCTTGTAGGATAGCCTGTCTGGTGATGGAAATAGCTACTGTATCATCGCAGGCGCCGGAAACGTCAATGCTATTGTCAAGATTATCCCCTGGATCGAATGGATGCGAATCATCCGAGACTAGAACGGCATTGTTGCCCACGGGATTTGCCTCCGCGGTTGCACTACCAACTACGCTCCCGAAATCGATATCGGTTTGGGTAATGTTATATGTACCATTATAAATCCAAGTTTCAATTTGATCAAGTTCCCCGTCGTTATCGTCGTCTCCAGTGTGTTGTCCTGTAAGATCAAGCAACTGTGAGTCATCAAGGGTCACATTGGTTAGGTCCAATCCTCCAACGTTGGTCACTTCTATGACAAAATGGATTACTTCATTACAGTTGTCACCATCCATATCATCTAATGTTGCACTCCTCACAACTGCAATTGCTGGACCATCCGCACAAGCTCCTGGTATGTTGACAAGGAGGAAATCATTATCTGTAATATCCACGGTGGTTCCAACAGGTTGAGCGGTTACAGTTGCTTGTCCCGAAACACTGCCCAATGTTGCGTCGGGTACGGTGATATTGTATATCCCTGTATAAGCCCAGGTTTCATTTACTTCCAAAACACCATCTGGGTTACTACTTTCCACAAATGGTCCAGCAATAATGTTACCAAGCTGCTGATCGTCAAGGTCGGTTACCAAAAGATCCATACCACCAAGATTCTCCACTACAATGCTATATCTAATTTGGTCGTCACAGCCATTCATATCATTATCTAAAGTTTGAACAAAAGATTTGGTCACGCCAACAGCAACGGTGTCATGGCAAGTACCCATAACATTTATGGATGTAAAGGCATCATCATCAAAATCATTGGGATGTGAAAGGTCAGAAATGGTCACTCCCGGTATGGGATCTGCAAACACCTCAGCTTGGCCAGTTACACTGCCAGCAATTACATCAGCTTGATCAATATCGTACGTTCCAATGTATACCCATTCTTCACCTACTTCCAATATTCCGTCCACGGTTATATCTTCTGAAAAAGGCCCAGGCACATTGGGCCCCAATTGGTTGGGATCATTGACAACGACATCAGTCATATTTATATTTCCCTTGTTGAGCACCCGAAGGGTGTATTGGATTGCATCGGGGCATCCATCGGCATCCATATCGATTAAAGTATCAAGTTCCTTAATAAGTCCAATACTGGCAGGTTCAGGGCAGGTTCCCGATAGACTAGTGGATGTAACCCCTTCATCTGTAAAGTCTGTGGGATGGGATAATTCTGCCGGAACTGGAGTTCCAGATCCCGCAATGGTTGTAAGAAGGGTTGCTTGGTTTTCCAACGGAGAATTGTCAATGTCGTCTTGATCAATATCAAATTGCGATGTATAGACCCATTCTTCTCCAATGTCGAGTATTCCATCACTATCCAGGTCGTTAGGGTTTGGGTTGGGCAAAGTGATACTATTTCCCAAATCATCTGTCAAAGAGGTGATATTCAAATCGACATTCCCATTATTTTGGACAGTGTAAGTGTAAGCGACAGCATCAGGACAACCATCATTGTCGGCGTCAGGAAATGAGTTTACAGTAAGCAGCATTAGAACAACTGGGTTTTGACAGTTGATAATATCTGTCACCCTAGTATAGCCATCCAATAATGGATCACTTTCATGTGAAAGGTCTGATACGGAATCACCGGGTAATCCGCCCACTATAGCAGCGGTAACAGATGCTTGATTGTCCACATATCCAAAGTTCAAGTCGTCCTGGGTAAAGGTGTAGGTTGCTCTGTAACCCCACACTTCTCCTACATCCATTACTCCATCCCCACCTGTATCACCAAGAGGCCCGGTAATGGGACCGTTATTGAGTATTGGGTCATTTAAAGTTGTGACCTGAAGGTTATCTCGGACGCTTTCATTGGTAACGGTAAAACTATACTCAATTGTGGTACAGGGAGGAAAACCCACTGGATCCAAGAGTCCTGTTTTTGTAAGGGAAACCCTTGGTTGGCAGGTACTGATGTCAACCACCGTAAAATCATCTTCGAACGGACTGTTATCATCAGAGTCATCATCAAAAATTCCCAATCCGAACTCTGCACTTCCTTCTACCCTCGCTTGACTTGCCGTTACTTGGCCAGCAATTCTATCACTGAGGGTAATGTCATAGTCAGCGGTAAAGGTCCATACTTCACCTACCTCTAGAAAGTTGTTTCCGTTCACATCTCCTGAATTACCATCTAGGCTCTGTCCCCCCATTCCGAATATTGTAGGATCATCCAAGGTGACAAATTCAAAGCGTTCGCCCGCAGTACTTTGATTTGTCACGTAATATGTATAGGTAATCCTTGTACAGGGAGCCACTTCTCCACTAGTATCCAATACTCCTTCCTTGACCAAGGCAATTGCCGGAACATACATTGAGCCCTCTCGATCAACTAAGACGCTTGGTTCGGAAATATCATTTGGAATTGTGATTGGCTTTGAGTCTGGGTAATCAGGTTTGTGGGCACTAATGCAGATGGCACTGAGAAATATGAAGAGGCACCATCTTATACTTTTTTTGAGTTGTGTCTTTGTAGGCAACTTGAAGAACATGGGTTTGCGTATTGGGTTTTGGGTCTCTGTAATTTTATGCCATACTTTATAATGTTTAATGAAGTAAAGTACCTAAGGTTCAATTCATGAAAATAAGGAGATGGAGGTGAGAAGGTGGGCTGTAATTCACCAAAAGCACCTAGTATTTGACAAACAAGGTGTTTGAATTGACGAGATTTAGCGTTTTACAATGAAATTGTCGCTAAAAAGGAGAGCTTGGATGCTTTGATTTGAGCCTTAAATACTATTGGAAAGCAATTGCCTTATACTTGCCAAATGTGAAAACAGTACAATGGGAACGACCACCGCTGGCAACCATACATATGGAAAGTAAGCAACACCGATATTGGGCTGGTCAAATGCCAACTGTTGAAAAGGAGTCACAGCGCTCAATAACGCAATCGTAAGGATATTGAACAACAGGAGCAAACAAGCTATGTTCCATAACAAAAGTCCTTTTTTGCCCATCCAACTTTTGGCGAAAACGGCAAAATAGATAATAGGAGCTGTTATTCCTGAAAGGATATCGTAATTGTAGCCTTCAAAGGTCATCAACTTGGGAATCAAGCCTTCCAAGAACACAAAATATAGTACAAATTCTACGGGAATCCGTATGCTGTGCAGTATTGTCAACCATTTTAGGTCCAAGCTGTCTATAAATTTTCTTCCTTTCGGAGAAAGGAAAGCAAAAAGAACAACAAGGAACCCAGGACCCAATAGAAAAAGAAACCTTGGAGGAAGTGCGTGTGTATTTGTGAAAAATCCAGAAAGCCCCAAAGCAGCTATAACAGCCATCCAAAGCCCAATGCCCAGCATGAGCCTGGCATTTTTTGTTGCTTTATAGAAAAACCAGAGGGTCAACGCAGTGGTCAATACAAAACCGAGGGACACATAAGTTATAGAGGCTGTCATTTTTAATTGCTTTTACAGCAAAATTCCGACGAACCCATGGAACGGGACTTGACATAAGGCAAGAAATGCGGTTGTTATAGTTTTTTTCTCAATCGGCTTAAAGTGCTGTCCGTAACACCTAAATAGGAAGCTATGTGTTTGAGTTGGGCATACTTTAAAATCTCAGGGCGGGATTCCAATAAATTCTTGTAGCGTTCCTCTGCCGTTCTGTTGATGATGGAAGTACTTCGTTTTTTGGAAGCGATGAATTCCTTCACCAAGATGGCACGGCCAAAATCCCGAAAAGCGGGTTTGTTATGAAAAAGAGTGTTCAGTTGTTCATAGGAAATCCGATACCCTTGGCAATCGGTCACGGCTTGGATGTTCACTTCGGAACGAACCCGATTGAAAAAACAAGTGACATCAAACACCACATTGTTTTCAGTAAAAAAATCGGTGGTTATCTCGCTGCCCTCCAAATTAAACAGAAAGGTTCGCATTAGCCCTTTTTCAAGATAGAAATAGTCATCCCCAAAATGATTCTCCTCTAACAGTAATTCTCCTTTTTCAAAACTTTTGGGTTGAAAGGTGTCCACAATTTCCTGTCCATCGATTCTAGAGATAGGTACCGTGCCCAGAATAAAGTTTAGTAGCTTTTCTTTTTCCTTGCTCATTGGGGAAGACGACTCTAAATTTTTTCTTTGAGATATCGAGCGGTATGCGATGCTGTGCTTTGGATAAGTTCCTCAGGAGTGCCTTCCGCAACCAAATACCCTCCATTCTCCCCACCTTCCGGGCCAAGATCTATGATATAATCGGCACATTTGATTAATTCTATATTGTGTTCGATGACCAATACGGAATGTCCTTTGTCCAACAGTTCATCAAAAGAGCGAAGTAGTTTTTTGATGTCATGAAAATGTAATCCCGTAGTGGGTTCATCGAAGATGAACAAGGCTTTTTCCTTAGTGTTTCCTTTTACCAAAAAGGAAGCCAATTTTATTCGTTGTGCCTCACCTCCGGAAAGGGTGGAGGAGGACTGGCCCAAGGTCACATAGCCTAATCCAACATCCTGCAACGGCTGTAACTTGGTTACAATCTTTTGTTGTTTATGTGTTTTGAAATGATCAATGGCTTCATCAATGGTTAGATTGAGAATGTCGTCGATGCTTTTTCCTTCAAATTGCACTTCAAGGATTTCCTTTTTGAAGCGCTTGCCATCGCAAACGTCACATTCCAAATGCACGTCCGCCATAAATTGCATTTCCACTGTAATTTCACCTTCTCCTTTACATTTTTCGCAGCGACCTCCATCGACATTGAAGGAGAAATGTTTGGCCTGATACCCACGAAGCCTGCTCAGTTTTTGTGAAGCGAACAGTGCACGGATGTCATCATATGCTTTGATATAGGTTACGGGATTAGAGCGCGAGGAGCGTCCGATAGGATTTTGATCTACGAACTCCACATGCTTTATGTGTGCATATTTCCCTTCCACTTTGGTGAATTGTCCAGCTTTTTCACCATAACCCCCCACTTCTTTTAAAATGGACGGGTACAGTATTTTTTTGACCAGGGTGCTTTTTCCACTTCCGGAAACACCTGTTACAACGGTAAGCATGTTCAATGGGAAGGTAACATCGATGTTTTTAAGGTTGTTTTCCCGAGCTCCGATGATTTGGATATGGTTCTTGGAATTACGCCGTTCTGCTGGCACCTCAATTTCCTTTGTGCCATTTAAGTAATCCGCGGTCAGGGAATTGGCTTTGAGAATCTTGTCCAAGCTTCCAGTTGCTACCACTTCGCCACCTAAAGTTCCTGCTTCTGGGCCTATATCGATGACTTCATCTGCTGCTTTCATAATGTCTTCATCGTGTTCTACCACAATGACCGTATTTCCCAAATCCCGAAGGGAGAGCAACACCTCAATCAGGTTTTCAGTATCCTTGGGATGCAGTCCAATACTGGGTTCATCCAAAATGTACATGGAGCCCACCAGACTACTTCCCAAAGAAGTGGCCAGATTGATACGCTGACTTTCACCTCCCGATAGCGTATTTGATTTTCGATTTAGGGTGAGATAACTCAGCCCGACCTTACTTAAAAAATCCAAACGTGTGGTGATTTCCTTTAATAAGCGTTTTGCAATTTTTCCATCATGTTCTGAGAGTTGCAGTTCGTCAAAAAAGGGAATCAGTTTTTTAATGGGAAGTTCAATCAAATCCGAGATGGAATATCCTCCTACTTTTACATAATCGGCTTCTTTACGAAGTCTTTTTCCCTTGCAGACGGGACATTTGGTCTTTCCCCGGTAGCGGGACAACATGACCCTGTTTTGAATCTTATAGCTTTTTTCCTCAAGTTGTTCGAAGAATCTGTGGATACCGATGAAGTGCTCATTGCCATCCCAGACCAATTGCTTTTGCGCTTCACTTAATTCAAACCAAGGCTTGTGAATGGGAAAATCGAATTTATAGGCGGAATTCACCAGTTGGTCACGATACCAACCCATGCTTTCACCACGCCAGGGGAAAACAGCATTCTCAAAAATAGATAATGCTGTATTGGGAATCACCAGATGCTCATCAATCCCAATGACATCCCCATAGCCTTCACATTTTGGACAGGCGCCATAAGGATTGTTGAAACTGAAAAGATGCACATTGGGCTCCAAAAATTTCTTGCCGTCTAGCTCGAATAAGTTGCTAAATATTTTTACCTCCCCATTTTCCAAGTTTTCAATGGCGCATTGGCCCTTTCCTTCAAAGTAAGCATTATCCACTGCATTGGCCAAACGATTGTAGAAGTCTTCATCATCTTTCACAATAACCCGGTCAACTACTAAATCAAAACTTCTGCCTATATCATCAGGAGCCTGATCAATTCGGATTACTTCACCATTGTATTTAATACGGGCGTAGCCCTGTTTGGAAAAAAGCTCAAGGGATTTTAGCGGCTCCCTATCTTCCTTAATAGTGATGGGCGCCAACAACAGCAACTTGGTACCCACTTCAAGTGGCTTAATATAGTTGATGACATCGGTAACCGTATTCTTTTTTACCCCATTTCCAGAAATGGGGGAGATGGTCTTACCGATACGAGCGTACAACAATTTTAAGTAATCATAGATTTCCGTTGTGGTACCTACCGTAGATCTTGGATTGGTGGAGTTTACCTTCTGCTCAATCGCAATGGCCGGGGCAATACCTTTTATATAGTCCACCTTGGGTTTGTCCAATTTCCCCAAAAACTGTCTCGCATATGAGGAGAGGCTCTCCACATAACGTCGTTGTCCCTCCGCGTAAAGTGTATCAAAAGCCAAACTCGATTTCCCAGAACCCGAAAGTCCCGTAATGACCACCAACTTGTTTCTCGGAATAACAACGTCTATATTTTTGAGGTTGTGCAGTTTGGCACCTTTTATGATAATATTTCGCTTGGGATCCGCGTTTTTTATAGTGGCCATATGTTAAAATTAGGGTTCCAAAGATACAATACCCTGCAGTTAATACGTATATTGTATCAGTTAACATCTAAAAATGCCCAAATCACAACATAGTTTTTTCGTGGGCAAGCTATTTTTCTATATTTGAGATGTAATTAAAAAGCTGATAGGCCTATACAGAAATAATTACTTTTTTAAAATTACGCTAATAACTCTAAGCCCTTCTTGAAAAAGGAAGGTCACTAATTTTAACCAAAAAAGTAATTTGTATGGAACTACAGATTGACGACTCGATATTAGTTAAGAATTACATCTCTGGCGACGAAAAAGCCCTTGAACTTCTTATCAACAGACACAACCAAAGAATCTCCAGTTTTATTTACTCCAAAGTATTGGACAAGGATGTTGCAGAGGACATCTTTCAGGATACCTTTATTAAAGTGATTAAAACGCTTAAAAGGGGCTCTTACAGCGAAGAAGGTAAATTTTTGCCCTGGGTAATGCGAATTGCGCACAACCTGATCATCGATCACTTCCGAAAGAACAAGCGAATGCCCAAATTCGAAGGAAGCGACGACTTCAATATTTTCTCCGTAATCAAAGATGAGAAGCTGAACGCGGAAAAACAGATCATCAAAAATCAAATTGATAGCGATTTGACCTTGTTGATTGAAGAATTGCCAGAAGATCAAAAGGAAGTTTTGGTAATGCGGATCTATAAGGATATGAGTTTCAAGGAAATATCCGAAAACACTGGGGTCAGCATCAATACTGCTCTAGGAAGAATGCGTTATGCATTGATTAACTTAAGAAAAATCGTAGACCGCAAAAATATCGTTTTAACGAATTAATCTGCATTCTATCGAACACAGCAATATTTCCATATTAGCGGCGTTATCTAATTGTAACATTAATGCTAGAATATGGAAAACATTTACTCTGAAGAACAAAAAACCGTAAAATCGGTAAGAGCTTCCCAAGAAACCATCGATTTCTTGTTGAGCTTTTCAAAGTCAATTCACGTAGTTGAAAGCAAAAAACGCAAATTTGAAGTCACTTTGAACTAAAAGTGATATCAAAATGAGATAGAAAAGCCGCAATTAGCGGCTTTTTTTGTTTTTATGGTATTCATCAAGGACGGTTTTTCGCCCAATCTTCCTTGTAATGATATCTTTTTCCAAGTTCCATCCCCTAGCTGGAGAGTATTCCCTTCCATACCAAATGATCTGTAAGTGCAATTTGTTCCAGATTTCTTTTGGAAACAGCCGTTTTGCATCTTTTTCGGTCTGCACCACATTTTTTCCATTACTGAATCCCCAGCGGTACATGAGTCTGTGAATATGTGTATCCACGGGAAAGGCAGGAATGCCAAAGGCTTGGGACACCACCACGCTGGCAGTTTTATGGCCCACACTGGGCAATTCTTCCAATAGGTCAATGTCCTTAGGCACCTCACCATTATATTTTTCAATCAAAATCTTGGAAAGCCCATAAATTCCTTTTGATTTCATTGGAGACAAGCCAACAGGTTTTATAATCTCTCGGATTTCATCCACACTCAATTTTACCATGGCATAGGGATTATCAGCCCTGGCAAACAAAATTGGGGTTATTTGATTAACCCTAACATCCGTGCTCTGTGCCGAAAGCAGCACTGCAATCAAAAGTGTGTAGGGATCTTTATGGTCGAGCGGAATGGGAATTGTCGGATAAATTTTATCCAACGTTTTTATTGCAAAATTTACCTTGTCTTGTTTCGTCATTTTGTTTAACTTTAGCAAAAATAAATTAAACAATAAAATTAAATTCAAAACTCATATGAACACCTTAAAAGTAGGGGATAAAGTACCTGAATTTTCCTCAAAAGACCAAGATGGAAATACGATAAATTTGAGCGATTACAAAGGAAAAAAATTGGTGGTTTTTTTCTATCCAAGAGCGAATACCCCTACCTGTACCACGGAGGCCTGTAACTTAAATGACAATTATGATCAGCTAAGAAATGAAGGTTACGAATTGTTGGGGGTAAGTGAGGATTCCCAAAAAAAACAGTCCAACTTCAGTAAAAAGTTTGGGTTTCAATATCCCTTATTGGCCGACGTAGATCATGAAGTCATTGATGCCTTTGGCGTCTGGGGCCCCAAGAAATTCATGGGTCGCGAATTCGACGGTATCCATAGAATCACTTTTGTCCTCGATGAAAATGGAGTCGTGGAAAAGGTAATCGACAAGGTAAAGGCAAAAGAACACGCATTACAAATCCTCAACTAGACTAAACACTAGTCCATTGGCGGCGCTTATCTTTGTGGTAGGCGCCGTTTTTTGTTGTGTTAAG
>JANQRD010000082.1 GCA_028284725.1 Allomuricauda sp.
CAAATGCCGATTGGGGAAGAGGTTTACGGACGTCTCTTCAATGTGATTGGGGATGCTATCGATGGGATGGAAAACCTGCCGAAAACTGGAGACAACGGACTGCCAATTCACCGGGAGGCCCCCAAGTTTGAGGATCTTTCCACTTCTACGGAAGTACTTTTTACCGGAATCAAGGTAATCGATTTGATTGAGCCTTATGCCAAAGGTGGTAAGATTGGATTGTTCGGTGGAGCCGGTGTTGGTAAAACCGTATTGATTCAGGAGTTGATCAACAACATTGCAAAAGGACACGGTGGACTATCTGTTTTTGCCGGTGTGGGGGAAAGAACACGTGAAGGAAACGATTTGCTTCGTGAGATGTTGGAATCAGGAATTATCAAGTATGGTGATGATTTTTTGCATTCTATGGAAGAAGGCGGATGGGATTTGTCCAAAGTGGACAAAAAGGCCATGAAGGAATCAAAAGCGACATTCGTTTTCGGTCAGATGAACGAACCTCCTGGTGCTCGTGCAAGGGTAGCACTTTCCGGATTGACCATCGCTGAGTACTTCCGTGATGGAGCTGGTGACGGACAGGGCAAGGATGTACTTTTCTTCGTAGATAATATTTTCCGATTTACCCAGGCCGGTTCAGAGGTATCCGCACTTTTGGGACGTATGCCTTCAGCGGTGGGTTACCAACCAACATTGGCAACCGAGATGGGTGCGATGCAGGAAAGGATTACTTCAACCAAAAGAGGTTCCATTACATCGGTACAGGCGGTTTACGTACCTGCGGATGACTTGACCGACCCTGCTCCTGCGACCACATTTGCCCACTTGGATGCTACTACGGTACTTTCCCGTAAAATTGCTGAGTTGGGTATCTATCCTGCGGTGGATCCGTTGGATTCAACTTCCAGGATTTTGACTCCTGAGATTCTAGGAAAAGATCATTACACCTGTGCACAACGTGTAAAAGAGTTGTTGCAACGTTATAAAGAACTTCAAGACATCATTGCTATCCTTGGTATGGAAGAACTTTCAGAAGAGGATAAATTGGCGGTAGGTAGAGCAAGAAGGGTACAGCGTTTCTTGTCCCAGCCTTTCCATGTTGCAGAGCAGTTTACGGGTATTCCAGGAGTTCTTGTAGATATAAAGGACACAATTAAAGGCTTTAATATGATTATGGACGGTGAATTGGATCACTTACCAGAATCTGCCTTTAACCTTAAGGGTACTATTGAAGACGCCATTGAGGCAGGAGAGAAAATGTTGGCGGAAGCCTAATCACCAACGACGGAATAGATGTATTTAGAAATTGTATCACCGGAAGCCACATTGTTTGCAGGAGAGGTAACTTCTGTAACCGTGCCTGGCGTTAATGGTGAATTTCAAATGTTGCAAAACCACGCACCTATCGTTTCCCTTTTGCAAGAGGGCGATGTAAAAGTGCAGGGGGATATCACCATTGAGGAAGATTTTCAAAATAAATTTTCCAAAGGACCGAATGGTGAGACCGTTTTGTCCATCACCAGTGGAACAATCGAAATGAAAGACAATAAGGTTATCGTACTGGCGGATTAACTGGGTGATTACCTAAAGAATAAAAAAAAGACCGCTCTACAGTGGTCTTTTTTTATGACCATACGATAAGTGACCAATTCTTTTTTCCTGATTGATATCTTTTTAGTTCTTTGAACCCTACTGCCTTATGCGCTATTAATGAACGAAGATTTTTAGTATCTACCTCGGTAATAATGGAATCAAATCCTTGTGGAAGCTTTTCGCGCATTGTGATATACAGGCCACGGAAGATTCCCATACCTCTAAATGCTTTGTGCACACAGATTTGTCCCATGACCATATAATTGGTCTTCCCTTCAATCGCTTTGTTGATTTCGACAAACATGGGCCTTAAAACCGCTATGGTGTCTGCGAATTTGGGGTGCATGCAAAGTGCATAACCGATAACTTTTTGATTTGCCACAGCTATAATATGTCCACATACATCATTCATTTCCTTTAAAACAGCAAATGTGTGCTCAACAGTCAAGAACCCTTCTTTTTGTTGCGTTTCAGGAGATAAATTTTGTGGTAGATTATCTCGTTGAAGCTCTAAAATCTGCTGAAGTTCCGCTTCGGTCGATGCTTGTTTGTAAGTTATCATTACTGTTGAATAGCAATAAAGATAGTACATTTGGCACATGGCCAAACTTCCCCAAAAATTGGAACGAAAACTTGAAAAAAGAAGATTGGATGATGCCCTCAGGGAGTTGCCTAAATCTCGGAATCTTATCGATTTTTCTTCCAACGATTATTTGGGACTTTCAAGAAAGGACGAAATCGCAAAGGAAGGCCATCAACTTTTGGAAAGCAGTGAAATTACTAAAAACAGTTCCACGGGGTCTAGATTGCTCACCGGTAACCACGCACTGTACCAAGAACTGGAGGAGTTTTTAGCGAGACACCACAGGGCCAATGCCACTTTAGTATTCAACTCTGGTTATGACGCCAATATTGGTTTTTTTTCATGTGTTCCACAACGTGGGGATATCATTTTCTATGATGAACTGGTGCATGCCAGTATCCGTGATGGCATACAAATGAGCAATGCAAAAAGCTACAAATTCGCCCATAACAATATCGAGGATTTAAGCTGTCATATTGAGCGCAGTCGAAATATAGACAGCAATACTGAAATCTACGTGGTCACTGAATCCGTTTTTTCCATGGATGGGGATACCCCTGATTTGAAAGCTTTAGCCAACTATTGTAATGCGAAAGGGTATCATCTGATTGTTGATGAAGCACATGCGACTGGAATCTTTGGTAACGGAAAAGACATGGTCTGTGAGCTCCAACTTGAAAAAAAAGTATTTGCCCGCGTCATTACCTTCGGTAAAGCATTGGGAAATCATGGGGCCGCGGTATTGGGAAGCGAGAAGCTGAAGTCTTATCTCATAAATTTTGCACGAAGCTTGATTTATTCAACTGCATTACCACCGCATACCATTGCTTGCATCCTAGCGGCCTATAAGTATTTGGAGAAAAGAGGAGCGGACGACCATACGGATTTGCAAAACAATATTATCTATTTTAAAGAACAGTTGGTTGAGCTCGAAATACAAAAAAACTTCATAGAAAGTCATTCAGCCATACACTGTTTGGTGGTTCCGGGAAATAAAAGGGTAAAGCAGTTGTCTAAAAAGTTAGAGACAGAAGGGTTTGATGTGAGGCCCATACTTTCTCCTACCGTAAAAGTAGGACAGGAGCGACTGCGATTTTGTTTGCATTCATACAATACAAAAGAAGAAATATCCCGAATTTTGTCACTGGTGAAAAACCTGTTGGACAAATGAATCAAGAATTTCACACCTTAGGGACTTTCGAATTTCCGGCGGATGTACAGATTATTAAAGGAAGATTGGAAGCAGAGGGAATTGCTGTTTTTTTAAGGGATGAAACTACAATCAACTCTGATCCTCTGATCAGCTCCGCCATTGGAGGGGTAAAACTTCAGGTATATTCTTCTGATAGGGAAAGAGCCAAGCAGATTTATGATGAGGTCCGAAATTACGCCACAGATGCAGAAGGAAGACCTATTGTTTGTCCAAACTGTAAGGCTACCAAATCGGAAATTTATTATTCCCGAAAGAATATTTTCTATATGCTTTTCCCTTTTTTTGAACCATTGAAGTATAAGTGCCTTCAATGTAACTTCATAACCCGACCTACAAGATGAAACTATTTGTCACAGGAATATCGACCGATGTGGGCAAGACCATTGCATCGGCCATTGTCACAGAAGCACTTGAGGCTGACTATTGGAAGCCAGTGCAGGCCGGGGATTTGGATTATTCCGATAGTCATAAGATTGCAGAACTCATTTCCAATCCAAAAACAAAGATTCATAAAAACAGCTATGCGCTCAACACTCCAATGAGTCCCCATGGTGCCGCCGATATTGACGGAATTTCCATTGAGTTGGATAAGATCACTCCGCCCCATACTGAAAACCATTTGGTCATCGAAGGTGCTGGTGGGCTGTTGGTGCCTTTAAATGACCATGACACGGTTTTTGATCTAATTGGGCCAGACTACAAGGTCATTGTGGTTTCAAGACACTACTTAGGGAGCATCAATCATTCGTTATTGACCATAGAAAAGCTTCAAGAAAGGAATTTTGAGATTGGAATTATCTTTAGCGGGGACGAACACCCTACTACGGAAAATATCATTCTTAAAAAAACAGGAGTTTTCTTTTTGGGGAGGATTAATGAGGAAGAAAACTTCGATAAGGAAATTGTAAAAAAATACGCCGTAGAATTTAGGCCCGCCCTTGAATCATTCTAATCGTTGATAGATAAGTCCACGATCTATGGTAGCAAGCAAGGTATAATGCTCAGCCAAATAGGTGTCAATATAGGTATTCAGGTCGACCAGCTTTTTGTCAAAGATTTTTTTCTTGCTGCGTGCTACAATGGTTTTGGGTTGAACAACATCAAGAATGTATTTCAGTTCTTGCATTGCAGTCTTTCTGGCATTTCCCATAAATGGGAAAAGCTCATCACGGGTAATACTGCTAGGATGCGTGGCTGCTTTTGTAGGTGGATTTTTCCCAAGCACCCAATATCCGATATGATATTCGGTAAAGAAGATGTTTTGGGTCTCAATATTATTTTCATTGATGTATTTCGGAACATCAAAGCCTTCCCCGTTGAAAAAAGATCCCTTTTCTGATTTGTTGGAGACAATATTGGCATATTCCAGGTACGATTCCATCGGAAGGAGTACTAGGAGAAGACCAACAAGCATTTGATACGGGCTTCTTATTTGAGGTAATTTGCTTAGTGCGATTCCAATTGGAATAAGTAAAAATGGATATAGTTGAATCATATAGTGACCATTGACCTTGCCAGCCTGCATAAAAGAAATCAGTACACCCAAGACAACAATGGTTAAGAGTTGTAAATGTTGAGATTTAGAATCAATAATTTTGGTTTTGAACCCAGTAATGAAGAGTATCAATACCACAAATACAATTGGAAGCGTATTCCAGATGGAATGTTGTTTGGATCCTGAATAGGCCAAGGGAGCTTCGAAAATTGACCGCCACCAAAGGCTAAGTTCTCCTTCCAAATAATAGGGAAGTGTGGTAAGAACAATTAATAGTGCCGTTCCAACACCCATAATCGTAAGCCGTGCTATATATTTCCCTATTTTTTTTTCTTGAGAGGCTTTCCAAATAAAATAAATACCTAGTGCAAGCAAGGGATAGGCCATATTCAATTTTGACATCACGGACAATCCAAAAAGAATTCCGATGGTCAGATACCAAAACCTGCTTTCCTTTGAAAGCAAAAGATATACCCCAACAGTAAAAAAGAATATGCTGATATGCTCGGACATCACCCCTTGAAGGCTCCCGAACAAACTCTGCAGCAGCACGCAGAAAATAGCACACCAGAAACTGACTTTTTTGGAAGCCGCCCATCTTCCAATACCGTACGTAAACAATGCCGTTAGCGCTACTAAAAGTGTTCCAAAGAAACGGATAGCCAAAAAACTCTTTCCAAAAATCTTGATGATCAGTGCGAAAAACAGAAAGGTAATGGGAGGTTTAAGGTCCCAGAGTTGGGTGTACGGCAAGTGGCCATCGACCCAGGACTGAGCCACAATGATGAAGGTACTTTCATCCCGATCTATATAATCCCTGAAGAAGAACGGTAACCGGATAAAAAAAGCAAGTAGGAACAACACCAAAAAAACCGTTTTCCAATTCAAGGTTTTATAATCTAGAGTAAGAAAAGACACCGCTTTTTTAAGCACTTTTAGGATGGCGTTTTTTGTGTTTTAATTCCCATCTTTGCAAGATAGATAAATTGAGACGTTTGATCAATCCCACTACATTGGAAAAATTATCAGACAGGGACAAAAAACACCTTTGGCATCCTTTGACCCAGCATAAGACGGCGGCGCTTCCCAAAGGAATTGTTAAGGCTAAGGGAGCCTTATTGTGGGATGAAGAAGGCAAAACCTATATTGATGGAATCGCTTCATGGTATTCTACCATTTACGGCCATTGCAATGAGCATATTGTTTCGGCAATGACAGCGCAGATGAAGCAATTGGATTTCGTGATGTTCAGTGGATTTACACATGAGCCGGCTGTTCGGGTTTCGGAAGAATTGATGAAAATTTTACCAAACAATCAGGCCAAGATTTTTTTCAATGATAATGGCTCCACTGCGGTAGAGGCCGCCATAAAAATGACCCTTCAATACTATTACAACCAAGGTGAAAAGAGGGACACAATCATTGCTTTTGAAGAAGGATTTCATGGAGATACGTTTGGGGCAATGAGCGCCTCGGGACTTTCGGTCTATAACGGGCCTTTTGAAGATTTTTTGTTGAAAGTGATTCGGATTCCCACTCCAAATGAGGAAAATCTAAATGGCATATTAACCCAATTGGAGACCATATATACCGAAAACCGCTGCGCAGCCTTTGTTTTTGAACCCCTAGTGCAAGGGGCGGCAGGGATGAAGTTTCACTCGGTAAAAGGCTTGGGTGCTATTATAAAAAAATGTAGGGAAGCCGGAATATTGTCTATTGCCGATGAGATTATGACCGCATTTGGAAAAACGGGAAAAAACTTTGCTTCGGATTATCTAGTGAACAAACCGGATATTATGTGTCTGAGCAAGGCATTGACTGCCGGAATGTTTCCACTGAGCATTACAAGTTGTTCGCAAAAAGTTTTTGACGCTTTTTACAGCGATGAGCTTACCAAGGGATTTTTCCATGCCCATACATTTAGCGCTCACCCTATAGGGTGTGCTGCTGTCCTTGCTGGATTAGAGCTGTTAGGTTCGGACGAGATTTTGGAACGAAGAAAATACATTGCCCAAAAACATGAACAGTTTGTTTTAAAAGTTAGGCATCACCCAAAAGTAAAAGAAGCGCGAAGCATGGGTGTTATTCTTGCCATTGATGTAATGACGGAAATGGATCGCTATGGAAAGTTGCGCGACCGTCTATATACATATTTTATGGATCATGGGGTAAACCTGAGGCCTTTAGGAAATACTATTTATGTACTACCACCTTATGTGATTGAAGATGAGCAACTGCAACAGATATATAATTCCATTGAGGGGGCAATCGAAATTGTATAGATTCAGATGCTCAAAGAACCCATTTCCATAACTGCACTGCGTACAAATTCTGCCTTGGGAAGTACCCCAGGGGAAGTTTGGGATTCGTACTTAAACGGTAAACACAAACTTTCCAAAACCGAAATTGGAACTCAGGAAGTCTGGGCGGCGCCCCTCCCTGAATCGGTTAAAAATGCTATTAAGGCGTTGCGGAGTTCTGACTCTAAATACAAGAATTTGGACGACACCGTCCTTTTTGCCATTCATACGGCACAACAGGCCATTCGAGATTCGAAATGGGAGGATTCCCATAATTTTGGTGTGAATATAGGATCTTCGAGAGGTGCTACCTCACTTTTTGAAAAATATCATGCGGAATTTTTAAAGCATGGAAAATCTGCCACCCTTTCATCTCCTACGACCACTTTGGGAAATATTTCCTCTTGGGTGGCCCATGATTTGAAATCCCAAGGCCCGGAGATTTCCCATTCCATTACCTGCTCTACGGCGTTGCATGCACTTTTAAATGCTGTAGCCTGGATTCAAAGTGGGATGACCAATCAGTTTTTGGTAGGGGGAAGCGAAGCTCCTTTGACCCCTTTCACCATCGCCCAGATGCAAGCCTTGAAGATCTATTCAAACTTCAACACACAGGCTCATTCTGAGTCTTTTGAGGGATATCCTTGCCAAGCTCTGGATTTAAACAAAAAACAAAACTCCATGGTTTTGGGAGAGGGAGCGGCTATGGCATGCCTGGAAAAAGGGAAGGATCCAGATGCACTTGCCTTTATCGAAGGTGTGGGCTTCGCTACAGAGCCTTTGGAACACAATGTTTCCATTTCCACTGAAGCACAATGCTTTCAAGACTCCATGAAAATGGCTTTGGGGAAACTACATCCGGAGGAAGTTGATACCATAGTTATGCATACTCCCGGTACTGTTAAGGGTGACTTTTCGGAATACAGAGCCATTCAACAGGTTTTTGGTGAAAGCATTCCCTTTTTAACCACCAACAAATGGAAAGTCGGTCACACCTTTGGAGCTTCAGGACTTTTGAGTTTGGAGATGGGCATTTTGATGATGCAACATCAAAAATATATCTCCGTGCCATATTTCAAACAGGTAACCAGAACAACATCTATTCGTAGAATCATGGTCAATGCAGTAGGGTTTGGAGGAAATGCTGTAAGTGTACTTTTGCGAAATCCAAAGGATGATTGATTTCAGCTAGCAACCTGACACTTGTCATCGTTGGCTTCTTTTTAAGGGGATATTATTGTACTGTTTTAGGAATAAGGTCTATTTTTGATTTTGATATACAATTTTAACCATGATTGCACCACGACATAATTGGACACGGGAAGAGATACTGAAGATTTACAATAAGCCTTTAATGGAACTGTTGTACGAAGCGGCTACGGTTCATAGGGAGCATCACGACCCAAATACCGTTCAAGTTTCAACCTTACTTTCCATCAAAACCGGAGGATGTCCTGAGGATTGTGGTTATTGTCCTCAAGCAGCGAGATATCACACCGACATCGAAGGCAACGATTTAATGACCGTGCAACAGGTAAAAGCACAGGCACTTCGTGCCAAAGCCTCAGGAAGTTCTAGGGTGTGTATGGGTGCTGCATGGCGTAATGTAAAGGATGGCCCCGAATTTGATCAAGTATTGGAAATGGTACGAACCATTAACAAACTTGATATGGAAGTGTGTTGTACCTTGGGCATGCTTACCGAGAATCAGGCCAAACGCCTTGCCGAAGCAGGATTGTATGCTTACAATCACAACTTGGATACTTCAGAGGACTATTATAAAGATGTAATTTCCACACGGGCATTTCAGGATCGATTGGATACCATTGACAACGTGCGCAAAAGCAATGTAACGGTCTGCAGTGGCGGAATCATCGGAATGGGCGAAAAGTTGGAGGATCGGGCCGGGATGCTCGTTGCTTTGGCTTCGTTGAATCCACAACCAGAATCTGTTCCGATCAATGCATTGGTGGCGGTAGAAGGAACCCCCATGGAAGATATGGAACCAGTTTCCATTTGGGAAATGGTACGAATGGTGGCTACCACTAGAATTGTAATGCCTGAAACCCAAGTTCGGCTTTCTGCGGGGCGGACTGAAATGAGCCGTGAAGGTCAGGCCATGTGCTTTTTTGCGGGGGCCAACTCAATATTTGCGGGTGACAAGTTGTTGACCACACCAAACCCCGATGTGAATGAGGACATGGAAATGTTTGAATTGCTTGGATTGAACCCACAAAAACCCTTCATCAAAATTTCGCAACCCAAAACAGTGGAAGCGGAAGATTCCCAGCTGGTACCTTTAGGTGAAAAACCTAAGTGGACCAGGCCTAATCATACTATTGAGCGAAATGAGGTGGCAAAAGAAAAATCCAAATTGGTTTCTAAGGAGTAGCACTTCAAAATCGATTTAAAAACCTTTTAGTAATTTAGCAGTTTCAAAATCCTGAAATTTTGAAATTGAACCTTGACCAAATTCCCCGGGAGAAGACCCTTTCGAAAAAGGAGTTTATCCAGAAATACTTCAAACCTCAAAAGCCTGTGGTCATTGAACACTTTGTTGAGGACTGGCCCGCCCATTCGAAATGGAATTTGGACTACATCAAGGATATCGCAGGGGACAAAACTGTTCCGTTGTATGATGACCGCCCAGTGAAACATGATGAGGGATTTAATGAGCCCCATGCCAAAATGAAAATGCGGGACTATATCGACCTGTTAAAAAGCGAACCTACCAAATACCGTATTTTTCTTTGGAACGTCTTGAAAGAAGTCCCGGAGCTGCAAAAAGATTTTTCATATCCCGATTTTGGCCTACGATTAATGAAGGGTTTGCCCATGCTCTTTTTTGGTGGAAGCAATTCCCACACGTTCATGCACTACGATATTGACTTGGCCAATATCTTTCATTTTCATTTTGAGGGAAAGAAACAGTGTATTTTATTTCCGCAGTCTGAAACGAAATTTTTGTACAAGATTCCGCACTCTTTGATCACACGGGAAGACATCGACTTTGCAAATCCCGATTTAGAAAAGTGGCCCGCGTTGCAACATGCCAAGGGTCATATCGCCCATCTGGAACATGGCAACGTGCTCTACATACCCGAAGGGTATTGGCACCATATGAAGTACATTACGCCCGGATTTTCAATGAGCTTACGAGCTATTGCGCGCAAACCCCGAAACTTTGGAAAAGCGGTCTATAACATTCTTTTTATGCGGCATTTTGATAACCTTATGCGCAAATTAAAAGGCCAAGAGTGGATTGACTGGAAAAATGAAAAAGCCGTTCAGCGCACCCATGCTTTGTTGGTTCAGAAGTAACATTAGAGTACTTCCTTGAGCTTTTCGTACACCAAATGACTCTCCCAACCACGATACAACAGATAGTCGGCTAATTTTCTCTTTTTCCTTTGAAAATTGGTTTCGTTGAGTTGAGCCAATCTTTTTTGAACCAATTCACTTAAAGTTTTTCGATAATCATCGTCATCAATTTCAGCAAGGGCAATTTTAATATTGAAGGGTGAAATTTTCCGCTGTTTCAACTCGTTTACAATCCGGTTTTTACCCCATTTTTTGATAGCGAACTTTCCACGGGCAAAACTTTTGGCAAAACGTTCTTCATTCAAATAGTTTTCATGAATCAAATGGGCCATGATATGGTCGATGACTTCGGGAATCATTCGCATCTCCCTTAATTTGGAAACCACCTCCATGTGGCAGCGCTCTTGGCAGGCACAAAATCGTTCTATCTTTCTTGTTGCCTCTTGAACAGATGTATGTTTGTGGGGAGGGCTCATGGACATCCTAACTGCTTTTTTTCACAATCAGTTTTTCATCTTTTGTTATAAAAACCGATTGGCCGGCGTTGGAGTTGGCAGTGACTTCACCTTCCACCGTCTGATATTCTCCCTCTGGAAGCTCTAGCTGAATTTCCCAGTTTGGATTGCTTTGTTGTATTTCGATTTGAAGTCCATCTGTATCATTTTTATAAAAGATGGAAATCGTATTATCAGCGATTTTTACATTTTCCAGCGACGCTCCTTCATCCCATGCTTTTGGCATTTGTGGCCGAATGACCACCCGCTTTTGATGTGCCATGGGCTGTATGCCAAAAAACTGCTGTACAATGGGGATGGCATAGGAATAAATGTTCCAGGCCTGTACAATCATTCCATAATCAGGGGAGACCTCATAGATACTTCCTGGAAACGCATAGCTGAATGTGCGGGTCATCCGTTGCAAGTAATCCAAAGCTTCGTCAGGTCTTCCGTAGTTGTTCTCCGCAATGGTCTGTACACCTGTAGGAAGCGTCATCACGGCACCGGTATAGGAAAACACCTTACTTCCCTTAAACGAGCCAAAATCCTTTCCTGCGGATTCGTCACGGTCAATGCCCGTTACGAACACCCCGAAGGGATTGGTAAATTTTTTCGCGGTATCCAGAGCGGATAGTGCTTTTGCTGAATCAGCGATACCCATTTCCATAGGAGTATTCACAACCCAGTTATGGTGTAGGACAAACGGTTTAAGTTCGTTGGAAGGATTATTCAGGATTTGTTGCTTGGTCGCCTCCAATTCTTCAATGGCCCATGGTTTGTTCAATGTGTCGGCACGTACGATTGCATCTTCGATAAGATGTATGGCCTGTTCATCGGTTCCCAGAAAATCTGCAAATGAACCAAACTCCTCCGACCAAAGTTCCTCATTTATTTTTTGCTTCAATTGACTTGCCATTGCTACATATTCCTTGGCCAAATCCGATTTTCCCAGTTCATGGGCCATTTTGGAAGCATCATCAAATGCTCTTTGGGTATATGCGGCCACGTCGATCATTTCGCTATCAAGGCCATGAATCTCCATCATCCCAAAACCATCTGGGAAAAGATTTGCATTACTGTCGTTTTCTTCCAAAAGCCAAACAAGGCCTTTTTGGATTGTCGGGAAATACTTTTCCAGGAATACTTTGTCACCGTTCCATTTGTAAATCTCCCAGATTAACGAAGCAAATTGGGGCGTTTCATTGATGTTCCCTTCATTGAAAACACTACCATTGGTCGACATTTCATGAAGAATTTTCCCATTCCCGTTTATGGCCATGGAAACACTGTCCAACAGTTTGATGGTCTGTCCAACAATCCCATCCTGGCCTATGGCCATATATCCTTTTAGGGCATACTCACTGTCCACACCAAACCACCAGGGGTAATCTGGAATACCTGCACCGATGCCTGTGCCAATTTCAGGAACGCTTCGTATCAGCCAATCGCAATTGTACTTTAACCATTCAAAGGCTTGTTGCAGATTTTCATCTGGGATGGAGAGTTTGGATTGTTGTGCTAAAGCTTCATAGCGTAGTTTTTTGTCTTGAGCAAGGTCGAAATAGTTGTCCTCAATGGTCTGGTATTCGCCAAGGGCATCTTCTTTAGAGGTATAAGATCCGGCAATAGTGAAATTCAATGTTGTGTTTTCCCCGGCATTCAGGTCAATGGAATACGACAAGCTATTTGAGCTACCAGTTTCATTTGCTCGCTGTTGTAGAGAACGATTATTGGTTGGTTGTACTTTTGAACCATAAATAACGAACCAAGGGTTATCGTCATCCTTGACAATCCATTTGCCAGCCTCGTACAAGGCGGAATCGGTACCGTCAATCATTTGGGTGCGTTCTCCCAGCCAGGTAGGGCGCAAATCGGAATGACCTATAAAATCAAAATTTATTTTTCGGGCGGAGTCTGAATTGTTTTTTAATGTGAACTGAATAAAAACTCCTTGTTTTCCATCAGGTACAAATTGCCATCTATCAATGGTGAGTCCTTTGGCTTCCCATTCATAAATATGTTTGTTGGCAAACGGGTAATTGACAAATTTGGATGCACTGTCCAATGCTAGCGTATCATTTTCGATAAGAACAAGAGCATCAAAACCATCCATAAGCTTGACGGGATGGTTCCAGATTCCACCCATTTCACCCTTAATGTGCCAGCCCAAAGGTGGGAAACTTCCATTTTGATGCCCCACCATATAGACTCGATCCCCGGCGGTTACATAAGGAGATTCGAGATAGGCGGGTTTCCCTGAAATTGAGGGAGAATCTTTCAACAATTCGGAAATGGATTTTTGCTTTTCGGTGGAACAACTGAATAGCAATAGGGCAAAAAGAAAGGAATAGATGGTTTTCATAATCATTTGGCTGAACGTGCAATGTATCAAAAATACCATATTGTACTGAAATCCATAAAACAAAAAAGCGACCCCATTGCTGAAGTCGCTTTTTGTTATCTAATTGTTTTACCGTCTTTGTTCTTAAAACGGTATTCAAGGTAGGTGTAGGCATCCCTTGGCTGGACCTTTATCCATTTTTTATGGTCCAAAAACCATTTGAACCGCGGGGATGGAAACCCCTGAGTTAGGTAGGCCGCAATAAATGGATGTATGTTCAATACAATGCCATCGTCCTTATGGTTGCCTTTCATGATTCGCTCTAAATCCGCGTTGATTTTATCTATCAAGACTATGGGTGCTTCCACTTCGGTACCTGTACCATTCGGGTTTTCCTCACTGGTCTTGATGTTCATTTCGGGACGTACCCTTTGGCGGGTAATTTGCACCAATCCAAACTTACTTGGCGGCAAAATTTTGTGCTTTGCACGATCGTCCTTCATTTCTTCCCTTAGGTGATCGAACAGTTTTCTTCGGTGTTCACCTTTGGTCATATCGATAAAATCCACAACAATGATTCCGCCCATATCCCTCAACCGTAGTTGCCGGGCAATTTCGCTAGCCGCTAGCAGGTTTACCTCTAGGGCGGTGTCTTCCTGGTTCTTGGCCTTGTTGGATCGGTTACCGCTGTTCACGTCTATTACGTGGAGTGCCTCGGTATGTTCGATCACAAGGTAAGCTCCCCGACTCATTGAGGCCGTACGGCCAAATGAGGTCTTGATTTGGCGTTCGATGCCAAATTTCTCAAAAACGGGTGCCGAACCGGAATAAAGCTTTACTATGGATTCCTTTTGGGGCGCGATTTCATGTAAATAATCCTTGATTTGGTGGTAAAGCGTCTCATCATCAACATGTATTCCTGTAAAAGAATCGTTGAAGACATCCCTTAAAATGGAAGAAGCCCTGTTGAGCTCTACCAAAACTTTCGAAGGGTGTGGCGCTCTTTGCAATTTCTTGCACATTGTTATCCATTTCGATAACAAATTCTGAAGATCTTTGTCCAGTTCTGCAACTTTTTTGCCTTCTGCAACGGTACGTATAATAACTCCAAATCCTTTTGGCTTAATGCTCTTTACAAGCCTGATAAGCCTGTCCTTTTCTTCTTTGGTCCCTATCTTTTGTGATACGGAAACACGATCTGAAAATGGAACCATGACCAAATATCGCCCCGCTATGGAAAGTTCGGAGCTGATCCTGGGCCCTTTGGTGGAAATGGGTTCTTTTACAATCTGTACCAATAATGACTGGTTGGCCTTAATAACTTCGTTAATACTGCCATGTTTGTCTATATCTTTTTCAAATGGAAAATCTTTTAGGGAATAGTCTCTTAGCTTCCCTGTTCTAACTTTCTTAATGAATTTCAGCATGGAGGACAATTGCGGGCCGAGGTCATGGTAGTGCAGGAACGCATCTTTTTCATAACCTACATTAACGAATGCCGCATTTAGGCCGGTGACGGGTTTTCTTATCTTGGCTAGGAAGATATCCCCAACGGAAAAATTGTTGTCGTCCTCATCTTTGTGCAATTCAATGAGTTTTCCATCCTTGAGTAAGGCAAAATCGACTGCATCGGGACTAGATCGAACGATTAATTCTCTATTCACCTGAATCGATTTTTATTCATCCCAATTAAAATTGTGGGGATGAATGATTAAACAATATGTAGAATCGGTTTTTAGAAACCGACTGAAATTCTTGGTCTGAATCTCTATGTCAAAGAACGTATGTGCGCAAAATGAAAAAGTAGTTGCAACAACTACTTTTTCTTGTGTCGGTTAGCTCTCCTGCGCTTTTTACGCTTGTGGGTAGCTACCTTGTGTCTTTTTCTCTTTTTACCACTTGGCATATGGCTTTTCCTTTAGTGTTGTTAGTTATACTATTTTACTTGTACGTTGCTTTTTACGCCTTCAACAAACACCTTGGCAGGTTTGAAGGCAGGAATATTGTGCGCAGGAATTTTAATAGTAGTATTCTTAGAAATGTTTCTACCTGTTTTTTCCGCTCTGGTCTTGATGATAAAGCTTCCAAAACCTCTTAAATAAACATTATCTCCATTCTCCAAGGACGATTTTACCTCCTCCATAAAAGATTCCACGGTCGCTTGTACGTCTCCTTTTTCTATACCTAGTTTTTCTGAGATTCTAGTTACAATATCTGCTTTCGTCATTTCGTATTATTATTTTCGATTTTTTTAGGCTTGCAAATATAAAAATTAAAATTAATCTTTTGTTTAAAGCCTTTAATTTTAAGTATATAAACTGATACATTTAACCCTTAGTATTTAGGTTGATGTCTTTTTCCCAAAAAATTTTAGAATGGTACCGCGAACACAAGCGCGAGCTGCCATGGAGGGCCACCACTGATCCTTACAAGATTTGGCTGTCCGAAATCATGCTGCAACAGACAAGGGTGGCACAAGGGATGCCTTATTATCATAAATTTTTGGATGCCTTTCCCACAGTATATGATTTAGCCAAGGCAGAGGAAGAAAAAGTCCTAAAATTATGGCAGGGGCTTGGGTACTACTCTAGAGCACGTAATTTACACGCTACGGCCAAAATGGTAGTAGACCGGTATAATGGCAATTTCCCAAATACCTACAAGGAACTCAGAAGTCTGAAGGGTGTTGGAGACTACACGGCCAGTGCCATTGCTTCCATTTGTTTTGATATTCCCGAACCTGTGGTTGATGGCAACGTGTATAGAGTATTGTCCAGGTATTTTGGTGTGGATATTCCCATTAACAGCCCAAAGGGGATCGGTTATTTTAAGGAACTGGCCAGGGATGTTATGGACAAGAACGACATTAGGGACTACAACCAGGGGATTATGGAGTTTGGTGCCATTCAATGCGCACCTAAAAAACCTTATTGTTTGCTATGTCCATTAAACGAAAGTTGCGTAGCTCTCAAGGAAAACAAAGTGCATAGTTTGCCGGTAAAGCTCAACAAAACCAAAATAAAGCATCGTTTTTTCAATTATTTGGTTTTTTGGGATGAAAAAAGAAATACCCTTTTGGAACAACGAAAAGGAAAGGGAATTTGGCAAAATCTCTATCAGTTTCCTTTATTGGAAACCGATGAAACTATTGATTCGAAAGGTTTGGTAAAATCTATAGAGGAAAACAATCGTTTCCCATCCATTAAGACCATTCATTTGCATAACGAAACACCTGTAGTACACAAGCTGTCCCATCAACATTTACATACAAAGTTTTGGGTATTGGAAGTTTCCGGTTCCCTCGAAGAGGGAATTCCATGGGAAAAAATCCACGACTTTCCAGTTCCAGTTTTGATAGCTGATTTCATCAAGACATTTAAATTTTAGTACTTTTGATTAATTAAAGAATTATGAGCGGAACATTAAACAAAGTGATGCTGATTGGGCATTTGGGAGATGAGGTCAAAATCCACTATTTTGAAGGTGGCAATTGCGTCGCGCGCTTCCCTTTGGCCACAAACGAGACTTATACCAATAGGCAAACCGGTGAAAAAGTCACCAATACCGACTGGCACAATATTGTTGTACGGAACAAGGCTGCGGAGATTTGTGAGAAATACTTGAGCAAAGGCGATAAGGTGTACGTCGAGGGCAGGTTAAAAAACCGGCAATGGCAAGGTGAAGATGGCAATACCCGGTACACCACGGAAGTGCATGTACAAGATTTCACTTTTTTATCCACTAAAAAAGAGAGCATGGCAAACGCATCCCAACAATCGGGAACGGTACAACAAAACGAGCCTGTTAAAACCGCTGGCACAGCACCGGTGGAGGAAACGGAGCAGGACGACGACCTGCCATTCTAACGATTACGAATAAACAACACCAATTTGGATCCCGAGCCCCCTAGTTTGGCGATTTTTTTGACTTCCAATGATGGACTGTTCACGGCAAAAGTGATCGTGCTTTTGCTACTTCTGATGTGTTCGGCACTTATTTCAGGTGCGGAGGTCGCACTTTTTGGGCTTTCCCAAACCGATGTCAATGAACTGGAAGAGCAAGGCACACCTAGTGGAAAAGTGATTGCAAGACTTTTGGACAAGCCCAAAAAGCTGCTAGCTACAATATTGATTACCAATAATGCCATAAACATTGGAATAGTTCTTTTGTTCAGCTCCATTGGGGATACCATTTTCTCAAACATCAATCAGACCCTTTTTGGGGTGATTTCGGTGCGGTTTCTCTTGGAAGTGATCGTGGCAACCTTTTTGATTTTGATGTTCGGTGAGATTTTGCCAAAAATCTATGCAAATCGAAATCGGATTCAGTTTTCTAACTTTATGGCATTTCCATTACGATTTTTAAACGCGTTGTTTACGCCGTTGAGTTCGCCCATGAGCTCGGCGACCGGATATCTTCAGGAAAAATTGGGACGGGAAAAATCCAACTTAAGTGTAGACCATCTTTCTCAAGCACTGGAACTGGCCTCCGAAGGAGATACTACCAAAGAAGAGCAGAAAATTTTAGAGGGAATTGTGACTTTTGGGAACACGGATACCAAACAGGTGATGCGTCCACGTATCGATATTTTTGCCCTCAACGAGGAGATGAAATTCCCAGAGGTAATCGAGGAAATCAAGAAAAATGGCTATTCCAGAATTCCCGTTTTTTCAGAAAACATGGACAATGTACTGGGGGTACTGTATGTAAAAGACCTATTGCCCTATTTGGAACGAAAGAGTTTCAATTGGATGTCGCTGATTCGGGAACCCTATTTTGTGCCAGAGAACAAGAAATTGGATGATCTTTTACTGGAATTTCAAGACATGAAAAATCACCTCGCCGTTGTGGTCGACGAATACGGTGGTACTTCGGGGATCGTGACCCTGGAAGATATTATTGAAGAAATTGTGGGGGACATCAGCGATGAATTTGATGATGAAGACTTGGTTTTTTCCAAATTGGACGATTTCAACTATGTATTCGAGGGGAAAACGGCCCTGAAGGACTTTTATCGTGTGGTCAAAATTGAGGATGAAGAGGAATTTGAAGACCAAAAGGGAGAATCGGAGACGATTGCTGGATTTGTGCTGGAAATTTCGGGAAGTTTTCCTAAACGTGGCGAAAAAGTAATGTTCAACGATTATCAATTTATCGTGGAAAGTCTGGACAAAAAAAGATTAAAACAAATTAAAGTAACCCTGCCTCATGAAGCTCAATAAGATTTTGATGGCCGTATTGCCATTTTTGTTCATTGGGTGCAAGGATGAAGTACTTCCAAAACCAAAGGCGTTATTACGGTTGGACTATCCAGAAGCGCAGTACAAGCAATTGGAGGAGGACTGTAAGTACACCTTCGAAAGCAACATGCTATCAAAAATCAAGGAGAACAAGGACTGTTCTTTGGTTTTGGATTATCCTATGATGAAAGGCTCCGTCTACATTACGTACAAACCCATAGAGGGCAACCTGAAAAAACTGCTTGTTGATGCCCAAAAACTGTCATACGAGCATGTAGTAAAAGCGGATAACATTGTGGAGCAGCCCTTCATCAATCTTGAGGATGAGGTGTACGGAATGTTTTACGAAGTCTCCGGAAATGCAGCATCACAATCTCAATTTTACGTGACCGATAGCGTGAACCATTTCGTAACGGGATCTTTATACTTCTACGCCAAACCCAATTACGATTCCATTTTCCCCGCTGCCGTATATCTGCAAAAAGATATCCGAAGGATAATGGAAACACTGCGTTGGGATAAATAATCTATTCCTTGCCCAGTAAAGCTTCCGCATTGGCAATACCTTGATTGATCTGCTCGCTCAAGGCTTTCACCTTTACTTCCTCCTCGTCAAGCCACTGTTGTTTTTCCTCAGTGAGTGCTTTCCCTTCCAATATCTCATCGGAATCAAACCGATTTCCAAAATTC
The DNA here is from genome assembly GCA_028284725.1 of Allomuricauda sp. Classification (GTDB taxonomy): domain Bacteria; phylum Bacteroidota; class Bacteroidia; order Flavobacteriales; family Flavobacteriaceae; genus Flagellimonas. Next base: position 19,268 of record JANQRD010000082.1, read on the forward strand.
ATCATCCAGTCCATCATGGATTTATTGGCCGCTTGAAGCTCTTTCATGGCCGCTTCGTATTGCTGGCCTATCTCGGTAGTGTCCACCTTGCTTTTGAGTTCCCCAGTGAGCTTGCCCAGTTTTCCCATTTTTGCCATGACTTCGTCATGAATGACCATCACCTGTTCCATTTGGGTGGGCCCCTCAGGAGCTTTTTTTTCTGTTTTGCAGCTGACAAAAAGAAATGTTATCAGAAATATAATTGATAAATACTTTTTCATTTTGATGTTCTTTTTTTGAAAATTCTTGATGTAAAAATATACAAACTAAACCCGGATAAAATGGTGAAAAGTCCAAAAAACGCAAATGCCCGGATCAAGAGGTTATTGAAGTTGTCCCGCTCCTGATAGTCCATCGTATGGAGCATCCAGAAGAAATCGAAAATACGCCATTGGTTGCTTCGAAACGTTTGAACCTCACCATATTCTGTGGATACGTATATCGTGGTATTGGCAGGTTCTCCAAAAGTTACCGCGTAGGCAGGCAGGGGTCTTCCACGATACTCATGATGTTTCCCAGCTTCAACCAGATATTCAACAGCTTGAATCGATGCGGTAACGGCCAGTTTTTCGCGAGCCATTGTAATACACTCCTCTTGGTTTAAAGGCTCTTGCAAAACCCCAGTTTTGGCATCATATAAAAAGACAGATTTTTGCTCCCCCTTTTTAACCACCATTCTATACGTCGGTCGTTGCAGCACAGAAATGGTTTCCAGGGAAACGATACTGTCTTGATGATTTAAGTTGGTCATAAGTAGGGAGGGAGATACCAATACATCCGATTTAGTCAATAAAGGAGTTTGTTTCTTTAGATGATCCCCTCGGATTTTGTTAATGTTGGTCCAACTGAAATATAGACCTCCCAATGTCCATAGCAAAAATTGAATCCCAAGAACAACTCCCAAATAGCGGTGCCATTTTCTGTTGAGTTGTATAATTTTTCGTTTGGTCATAAGCTAAACAAAACCAGGGATGTTCAACACCCCTGGCGTTGCAATTTTAAAATGCATACTGTGTCCCCAAGGTAAAGGTTTCCTTCGTTTTTAACTGGATTCCGTTGAGATCTTGGTACAAGGGTGCAGCAAACTCGAATCCAAACCGAAGGTTTTTTAAGGCTCCTGATGGAACATAAACATTGAATCCTACTCCTCCGTTCAAGAAATTTCCACCAGAATTGGCAGTATCGGCTGTGATGACCATCATAGGGTTCAAATTGGGATCCTCACCGTCAATTTCACCAACAACAAGGGCTTCGAGTCGTGTGGAAAAGCTTAACCAATCCGTTGCTTTTACCGCAAACCAGCCATTTAAACTTTGTCGATTTCCGTAGCGAAAATCCCGATCGTTTTCTCCGAAACGTAAGATTGCCCTAAGCTGACCACCCCATGAAATAGCTTCGCTTTGACCCAAATAGGTTACCGCTAAATTGGCATCGAAGGTACCGCTACCAATTTGCATCGGGTAGGGCAATTCCACCTCGTTGGGAGCCGATGCAGGGGTGACATCACTTTCGGTAATGCTTCCCGTAGGAATGGAAACCCCAACTTGGGCATGGATGCGCTGTCGGTTTTGATTGAAAAATCGATACAGTGCGGAAAGTTGAATATCTCCAAAACCGCTTGCCTCTGTGGTAAAAGTTCCTCCCATTCGGGTAATATGGTCCATTTCCATCGAAAGATAGTTGAACATGGCCATCAAAGTGATTTTATCCGAGGGAGCAAACATGGCCCCTACCATGTGCATATTCATAGGCATACTGGTCGGTGTGACCATATAATTGTCCAAAGCATCATCAAAGCTGGCATCATCGCTACCTTGTTTCAGTTCATCCATGTTCATGTACATGTAACGGTAAGAGACCATCCATTCTCCCTTGCCATGAGTATGATCACCCATTACAGAAATGGGAGCATGTCCATCCGGTCTTCCTCCAGACCATGTGGGACTATTCGTTTCATCGTTTTGTGCATATATAGCAACAGTGGCCATCATCAGAATGACCGAAATATATTTTTTCATTTTGGTTACATTGTTGAATTAAGGGCAGCTCATACTATGAAAAGCCCGTGAAATAAATTGAATCTAAAGGTTATGCAACAATAAAACCAGGTGGATGGAAATTGGAAGTACTATAAAGAAAGGTATAGGTGTTCACGTATTCAAATTGATGCTCTGGAACGGCATGCAATGAGCTTGAGGTGATTTGACCCTGTAATTCAACAAAGCCGATGGGGTACTCTTCCATGGCAATTTTAGGGAGATTCTGTTTTTTCTCCTCATTTTGCTCACTCAGACGCTGCATGAGGTAGCACTTGCCGTTACACTGTATTTCTACTTTGTCTTTGTTGATACAGAGAAATTCAGCTATATAATCTTCATAAATGATATATTCTGCCAATGGCAGCACAGGACGGGCCATGGCTATAAGGTAGAGCAGCACAAAACTATAAGCGGCAAACCTTTTCAAGGTTGTGGTTTTTTGAATTGCAAAATTACGGAATATTGCAATCCAAATAAAAAAGGCGTCGTTAAAAGACGCCCTTTCTAAATTTTATTGGTAGATGTTATTCAAAGTCCGCAGGTGTCACCCCTTCATTCACTTTGATTTCTTTCACTACAAATTCAAAGTTTTGGGGGCCAACGGTCTGGATGAGTTTGAAAGGAAACTTGATTCCGGAAACCTCTTTGTAATCCTCAAACTCCACCGTGCTGGTCATCTGCTGCCCTTGCACTTCCTCAGCACTTACCTCTTGCAGTTTAAGACCGGTCTCCACATCGTAAAAAGAAGTTTTGTTGGCAGTAACCTTCAGCCTGTACGCTTTTTTATCCCCTACCGTTTCAATACCCTCAAGGGTAACGCCACCAGCAGCCAAATAATTAAGCTCTGGGAAGGCCGCGCTTTCCTCCTTTACTTTCTCTATTTCCTCAGATGTCAAATCTTTGCGTTGTCCCTGAATCACGGAGTATCCCTTGTCACCATCCAAGACCTGTTTTTGCATGGAATTGCCCATCACCTTTACATCTTGCATAAACTGGTTTTTAGAGGTTTTTTTCATTTCCAATTCCAGCATCATGCCCTGCATTTCTGCTTCGGCGGTCAATGCGTAGGATTCCACACCATCCAGTTTTGCTTTGCCCCCAATAGCTTCAACATAATTGTTAAGGACTGTTTCCGCAGTAATCCCTTCAGGGATATTGGCACTGTAATTCGGCTTTTCTGTTTTGCTGGCATATTTATCATAATAAAGAATCGGTATTTTCTTGTTATTGAAACTTACCTTTTCAAGATTCTCAAGTACTTCGCTTCCCTTGCCAGTGACCACAATTCTCGCATTTGATGTGGAAAAATACTTTTGGGCTGCTTTTTGTACATCTGAGATGCTAACAGCTTCCACACGCTCCAAATAGGTTTTGTAGAAGTCATTTGGCAAGTCTTCCGTTTCGATGTTCAAAGCATAATTGGCAATGGTTTCAGGTTTTTCCAGCGCCATTACAAAATTTCCGGAGTACTTCGCCTTGGCGTTGGAAAGTTCTTCCTCGGTGACGGGTTCAGTGACTATCTTGCTGATTTCACTTAAAATTTGCACCACTGAACTGTCGGTTACTGCATTTCTGACTTGGGCAAATGCATTGAATCGCATTGGACTGTATTTATTATTCCTGATGGATGAATAGGAGCCATACGTATATCCCTTGTCCTCGCGAAGATTTTTGAACAATCTCGCTTGTGAACCGCCTCCTAAGATTCGATTGGCCAAAAGAGCGTGTAGGTAATCCCCATCTTTCATTTTGAGTTCGGTGATGTTCTGTACGGCCACTTCAGACTGCACTGCGTTCGGAACATCCACAAAATTGATTTGGTTGTACTGGGCGTCGGTGGGCTTGGAGTAGCTGAAGGAAGGAGGCGCAGCTTTAGACCAAGGCGTAAAGTTTTTGGTCACGAGTTCCTTCGTGGTCTCAAAATCCACATCTCCGATAATGACCAAATAGGCATTTGCGGGCACAAAATAGTCCCTGTAGTGCTTATCAACATCGGCAAGTGTGACATTGTTTACGGTTTCCTCGGAAGTGATTTCTCCGTAGGGGTGATTTTTTCCATATGCTAGTGCCAACTGTACCCTTGTGGCAATGGCCTCTACGTCCTTTTCTTCAGATTTGATTCCGGTAAGAATCCTATCTTTTTCCTTATCAAATTCTTCCTGGGTGAAATTTGGGTTTAGGGCTGCGTCTGCCATCAACTCCAGAATCCTGGGAAAATATTTGGAAAGGCAACGTGCCGAAGCGCTCTGGTCGGTAAAACTGATATTGGCTCCCAAAAAATCCACCTCTTCATAAAAATCATCCTTAGGGATGGATTTGGATCCCTTGCCCAATAAACTTGAAGTCAGATCCGATACTCCTGCCTTGTTTCCCTGCAAAATAGGTGGATTATCGATGGTCAACTGCATGGATACCCTCGGCAGTTTATGGTTTTCAACCACCATGACCTTTAGGCCATTGTTCAACTCAAAACGGGCTGGTTCCTGCAAATTTATTTCAGGTGCAGGCCCCCGTTTAGGGGGTTTGCTTCTATCAATCTGTGCATGTGATACCACCATACAAAGGGATAGTATCGAGAAAACAATATACTTTTTCATTTTAATTAGCTTCTTTTTGTTCAGGCAAATATTCCAACTCCACTCTTTGGTTCACTTTTAAATATTTTTTGGCCACCTCCATAATCTCTTCTCTGGTGATAGAGCGATAAATGTCGATTTCAGTGTTGATCAAATTGGTATTATCCCGCAGCATATAATTTTCTGCAAGGGAATTAGCGATTCCGGCAATGCTGCTATTGGCGTTCACAAAGTTGTTTTCAAACTTGTTCTGCAGCTTCTGATAATCCTTTTCTGAAATCAATTCCGATTGAATTTTCAGAATCTCGGCATCAATCTCATTTTTGATGTCTTGAATTGAATTTTCACCAACTGGAAGTCCACCGACCACATAGGAGCTATAGTCCTCAGCATCGATGGGCACGGAGAAGATCTGTAGGGCTATTTTTTTCTCATCCACCAACTTTTTGTAGAGTTTGGAACTCTCACCGTCGCTTAGGTAGGTGGAAATCATATTGATCACATACGCGTCTCGCTCTGCTTGTCCAGGGGTTCGGTAGGCCAACAAAATGGCTGGAATCTGAATATTGGGGTCGTAATAAGTGGCTTTAATGGTGTTGGTAATGGGGTCTTCTGTAACATTGTTTCTTTGGATATCCGCTCCCCTTGGAATGGGGCCAAAGTAGTCGGCGACCATTTTTTTAGTTTTATCCGTATCGAAATCACCGGCTATCACCAAAACGGCATTGTTGGGCACGTAATAAATCTTGTTGAAATTTTTAAAATCCTCCAGAGTGGCACTGGCCAAATGGTCGAGTGACCCTATCACTCCCCATCGGTAAGGATGCTTGGTATAGAGATTCTTAAGCAGGACTTCGAAAAAAGCACCATAGGGTGAATTGTCCACCCGAAGCCGTCTTTCTTCCTGTACCACCTCTTTTTGGGTGTCGACCCCTACTTGACCAATAATGGGATGCAGTAATCTTTCTGATTCCAACCAAAGGCCAACCTCAAGACTGTTCGAAGGGAAAGTTTCATAATAATAGGTGCGATCCAAAAAGGTGTTTGCATTCCCGCTGCCTCCGTTGGATGCCACAATTTTGTCCCATTCGCCCCGCTCAATGTTTTTGGTCCCTTCAAACAGCAAATGTTCAAAAAAGTGCGCGAAACCGGTCTTTTCCGGATCCTCATCCTTAGATCCAACGTGGTACATTACAGCGGTGGTCACCACAGGCGCTGTATTGTCCTGATGCAAGATTACATGCAGTCCGTTGTCCAAATCGTACTCTTCAAACTTGACCTCCTGGGCTTTCAAAAAGCTTCCGGTCGCCAAGATGAAAAGTGCGCATAGTAAAAGTCTTTTCATGATAAAGTGTTTTGTGTGGGTGTGATAAAATAGGTTAGTATGGATTTTTTGATTGACGTTACACTAAATATAGGATAAATTTTAAAAGAGATGCATTCTCCAGGTGAAGACTTTACATGAATTTGTGGCATATCTCAACAACATTCAGTAAATTAAACATCCATCCAAAAATCTAGCGAAATGAAAAATCTAACCCTACCCATTCGTTTTGGAATCGTTACGAGCGCAGTGCTCATCGCCTATTTTTTGATTCTTTCCCTTATGGGAAAGCATACCAATGTATTTTTCAGTCTTTTCAATGGGATTATTACTGGATTCGGAATTTATGAGACGCTGAAATACACCAAACTACGGCAGGGAAAGGATTTTAGTTATGGTAAGGGTTTCACCGCGGGGGTCACCACGGGCTTTGTAGCCACCTTGTTGTTCACCATTTTCTTCGCATTTTACTCCACGGAACTCGACTCAGGTTTCTTGACCGAACTTTCTGAAGTATGGTCCAAAGATTATGCAAATTTCGAGGGGATCGTATTCTTCACAGTGGCCATCATGGGCTTTGCAACCACGCTGGTTTTAACCTTGTCCTTTATGCAACTTTTTAAAACTTCCAACAATCCCAAAAAATAATGGGCAAAAGGCTTAATTGTACTTGTGCATTAAGGATTTAGCAGTATATTTGCACCCGCTAATTTAGTAAAGCGCGAATAATAAAATCAAATAACGCATTATGTACGCAATTGTAGAGATGGCAGGGCAGCAATTTAAAGTTGCAAAAGACCAGAAAGTGTACGTTCACCGTTTACAGACCGAGGAAGGCAAAAAAGTCACTTTTGACAAGGTTCTTCTTTTGGACGACGGAAGCAACGTTACTGTAGGCGCCCCGGTCATAGAAGGTGCGGCTGTTGAGGCCAAAGTAGTAAAACACCTGAAAGGTGACAAGGTGATTGTCTTTAAGAAGAAAAGGCGTAAAGGGTACCGCAAGAAAAATGGTCACAGACAATATTTGACCGAGATTGTGGTTGAAGGTATTGTTGCCAAAGGAGCTAAGAAAGCAGCTCCAGCGAAAGCAAAGGCTGAAAAACCTGCTGCAGAGCCCAAAAAAGCTGCTCCAGTGAAGGCAGAAGCACCCAAGAAAGCAGCTCCAGCAAAAGCACCTAAGAAAGCGGCTCCAAAGAAAGCAGCTCCGAAAAAGGCAGCTGAGGATTTGAGCAGCAAAACCGTGGCCGAATTGAAGGAAATGGCCAAGGCAAAGGGAATTTCTGGGATTTCTTCCATGAAAAAAGCGGAGTTGATCGAAGCATTGAGCAAGTAAGAAAGAACTAAAAATTAGATATCATGGCACATAAAAAAGGTGTAGGTAGTTCGAAAAACGGTAGAGAATCGGAATCGAAACGCTTGGGCGTTAAGATTTTTGGTGGACAGGCTGCCGTTGCTGGTAACATTATTGTAAGACAACGTGGTACCAGGCACAATCCCGGTGAAAATGTATATGCCGGTAAAGACCATACATTGCATGCCAAAGTAGATGGTATTGTAAAATTTCAAAAGAAAGCAGGTGGAAAATCATATGTTTCCATAGAGCCATTTGAGGCTTAAGAGGACGAAAACCTGCAAAAGATAGACCCTGCCATTTGGCGGGGTTTTTTTGTGCCTATTTCAAAATATCTCTAATGATTTTTAAATGGTGATTGGTATGGATTTTTAAAAACCTTTTGGTCTGTCCCTTGTCAATAACATTGAAGTAGGGATGCCTAAAATGGGCTTTAGCATCCAAAAGTTCCATCTTTTTAAGATTTTCCCGTGCTTCCTCAATTTGGAGATATAGGTTGTCCGTCATAATTTCTTTAGGCGGGCGTACCAATTTGGGAGACTCAGCTACGCCTCGTGGAAAATCGCCCCAAGCAAATACAAAGACCCTTGAAAGACTGAAGTTGGATTTAAATTTATTGGGATCGGAGGCTTCCAAGGCTTCACAGATTCTGTTGATGGTCTTTAGGCTATGATCCAAATGCCAAGCCACATCCACTTTGGATATTTTGGGATCCAACTGATCTCGTTCAGGGATATAATCAACAATTTCCGAAAATTGCTCGTCCAAAAAGTTAGGTCCTGATTCAGAATTTCTCGCCAAAACTATGCCGGTTAAAACGATTGCTAAGACCATTAAAATTAGAAGAAATCTTTTTTTTCGATTCATGTTTTTTGGATTTTTTGATGTTGGGTCATGCCGCCCATGACCATTTTCATAATACGGATCTTTCCCCAACGGGGTACGGAGCGAAGTCCCAGAATGAGGATTTTGGTCAATCGGCCTGGGAAACTTGTCGATTTTTTGCCCAATGCTTTTAATATGGGGACAGCAATTTCCTCAGGTGTCAAAGCTTTACCCATCTGCATATCGGCCACCACAGCAAAACCACTGTGGACAGGGCCAGGAGCCGCAGCGATGACATCGACGTTGTACGGTTTAAGTTCGTGGTAAAGACCTTCCCCCAGTGACTGTACGTAAGCTTTTGTAGCGGAGTAGTTGGCTGCATTGGGTACCCCCTGGAATCCGACAATGGAACTCATCAAGATGATTCCACCGCGTTTTTGTTCAGCAAATTTCCGTCCGAAGTAGTGGGTAAGCATCATTAGGGCAAGGGAATTTACCCGAACCATTTGTATTTCCTCCTCCAAATCTGATTGGATAAATGGCCCAGAAGTACCAAATCCTGCTGAGGCAACAAAAAGTCCAATGGGAGTTCCTTCCAACTCCTGCGTCAACCTACGGATTCCAGCAGTGGTAGCAATATCTTCAACTAGTACTTCAGCATGGATTTTATAGGTGTCTTCCAATTCATCGGCTATGTCCATTAAGGCTGTTTCATTCCGACCAGATAGCACAACGTTTAAACCTGCTTCGGAAATTCTTCGTGCAAGTTCCCTCCCAATTCCAGAGGAAGCCCCGGTGACCAAGGCCCAGGGACCATATTTTTCCTTCAATCTTTTGCCAAGTGATCTAGATAGTTTCATAGCTTTTAAAATTGGAATTTGTATCCAAAATCCGGGAAGAAGCCAATCTGATCTACCTGATCAATATTATTGGTCAAGCGATTATACCTCCGCACAAAAACATTTTCATTGGCTGTCACATTCTGTAGATCCACATAGAATTGGTGGGATCGTTTTTTGTTCCTACTGTTAATTTTGAGGCCAAACTTCACATCCCACCGGAAATAGTCATCGTATTGCTGGCTGAAGGCCAAATCTTCTTGCAATACCTCAAACCCGGCCAAGCGCGAAGCCTCCAAATCGACGGGAGTAAAATAACGCCCTCCTGAAGTGGTCAAACGAGTGTCCACAAACCACACATTTTTACCAGATGGCCCCGTTTTGAATTCTTTTCCCGCCAAAAGGTTCACTACGTAGCCATTATTGAACGGGGTGTTGCGTTCGATACCATCACTGCCTTCGTATTTGCTTTCAAAAAATGAACCGGTCAGCAGTCCGTAATAACCTTTGCTGAAGAATTTTTCAAGGGTAAGTTCAATTCCTTGGTTGAAACCAGTGCCTTCATTGACCAGGGAGACCCTGTCATTATCGAAGCCAAAATCAGCTCCTTCGGTTAAAGTGGAATAGCTGGATGGGAAAGCTTCCACCGCGGCTTTGTCAATATCTTGATAGTATACCTCTACCTTACCGCGCCAACTGTTGCCTAGGCGTACATCGTACCCTAAAACGTAGTGACTGCTCTGTACAAAATCGAGATCTTTGTTGGTCTGTACCAGTTCACCATTTACATTTTCATTCAAGAACAACAAGGGCAAGGGAACGGATTGATGATGTAATCCATATCCGAGATTGATACTGTGATTTGGCAAGAAGTTGTAGTTGACCGCTGCTCTGGGCTCAAATACGAATTGATCGTTAAGGGAGCTGTATTGGGTGTGCAATCCTGCATTAAGCGTAAAGTTTTTAGTCAACCGGAATTGTCCTTGCAGATAAGGTTGAAAAATGCTCACATTGGCATCGATGTCCCTAAAATTGACCAAGTCCGGGTCGCCATCCCCATCACCATCAGCTTGTTCGTTTCGGTCGAGCAATAAACTCTGCACATTGAAATGTTCAAAGAGCAAACCAGAACGGAAGGTAAGCTTTGAGCTTACTTTTGTGTTGAACAGGGAGGATACGGTGAATCGCGTTTCAGCGTTGTCCGCTTCGGTATAACGGATCAAGCGTTCTTGGGGCGTATCTTTATCTATAAAACGATCTACCTTAAAATCATTTCCGGAGTACGAAGCGGATACAATGGTTCGCAAAAAGGACTTTGTGTTGA
>JANQRD010000165.1 GCA_028284725.1 Allomuricauda sp.
AAGGTAGTATAGCGTAAAATAGACCAGGGATAGTTTTATGGGCAGCACACAAAGTTCGAAAATCAGCCAAGAGCTGTAATTCCCATTTTCAAAGGCACCTTCGTTGACCACAGCGTAGAAAACCAACCATGCAGACCAATACAGCACATGGCGTGCTATCCGCTCAAAAGTCCAGCTATCGTATGTCTTGGAGATAAGTAGCATACGCAAAACTACCCTTCAAACACCAATTTTTGGCATTTTAAAGTACGAAGGAAGGTTTTTTTAGTACGAACTTATGATATTTTAGTAGGAAAGCTACTCCAAAAGGCCGTAGACCTTTTTCCGATATTGGCTTGGTCCCAATCCATATTCTCTCTTAAATGCCGCAGAAAAATTATTGGCATGACCAAAACCCACCTTTTCAGCCACTGATGCAACGGTTTCCTCAGAATTTCCCAGAAAGTCACAGGCTTTTTGTAATCGAACTTTGGACAGAAATCGAATAACCGGACTTTGAAACAACATCCGAAAACCCGATTTCAATTTGTACTCATTGATTCCGAATTTTCTGGAGATGGTACTAATAGAAAGATTCTCGTTATAGTGGTTCCGCAGATAATCTTGCACCAAATACAGGGTAAATACATCCTTTACGGAAAGATTATCGAGTCCCTCGGCAAAAATCGCTTTCCCGTCCATCAAAAAGGTTTGGATGGCCACGAGTTCCCTGTTCCTTATGGAGAACCATGGCAGATGATCTCCACACTTGGTCAGCACCAGTTGTGATTGTGGTATTCGCTGGTGCAAAAACCAACTATGTTGGTAGTCGATAAGCGGATCCTCTCTGCGATGCATGATCAAAGTCGGGGCAGCAACACGCCTCAATAGATTTCGAACATCGATTTCCATGTTCATTTCATAAAAAACCTTTGCGGTATTTGGGCTTGCGCTCTTCCGAAGAAATTGGGCCCATTTTTCCTGAGCTTCCCTATCATTTTGAACACTTGGGGCCATTAAACCCAAGCCTACCGGTTTGCCCCAATGCTCAACAATATAGGCTTTGGTCTTTAAATGTTGCTCCCTCGATAATCCATACGGATAATCCTCCGATCGGATCCATTTTGAAAAACTGCCAATCAATATAAGCTTCCGTACCAGTTGTGGGTAATTGGCCGCCAAATAAATAGCCAGTGGCCCTCCTTCAGATAGACCGATAAAGTTGGCCTTCTTAACACCAATGTCTTCCAAAACAATGCGAAGATCATCGGCCCTTTGTGGAGTATCGGGAAGATTCTTTTCATGCACTGGATCTGATAGGCCAGTACCTCTTTTGTCAAAAATGACCAAGGTATTCAGGGAGGAAAGAAACCGTAGCCAAGCTGCAAGTTGTGGAATGTTCCAAACCTCCTCAATGTTGGACACCCATCCTGGAATCAAAATAAGATATTCCTTGCCCTTCCCAATAATTTGATAGGCCAGACTGATGTTCCCCGATTTTGCATAACGTGTTACAGGCGATTCCATAACAACAAATTTAGCTAATGCGACTACCAAAGCTCTGAAAAATCCTTTTCGCATACTTAATACTCCCGATATCAGAATCGGCAACGGTACTACCCAGCATACTTTTACCCAAAAAATTATGTGCACAAACAAAATATCCCACGGGAACCCTATTCGTGGACGGCTTAACAGCTGGCTCTTCCATATATTGGATGGTTACTCGCAATTCATTTACAAAAACCATAAGAAACAACTGTTCAATGACTTACCAGAAGTTTTGGTGGAAATTGGTCCGGGAACTGGTGCCAACATTCCCTATTTAAAAAAAGGCACTCAACTAATAGCTATTGAGCCCAACACCTATATGCACAAATGTTTACACAAGAAGGCCAACAAGTATGCTGTAAATCTTGAGATCAAAAATTGTGGGGCCGAAAACATGAAAATTAAAAGCAATAGCGTAGATGCAGTGATAAGCACGTTGACCCTTTGTACGATTTTGGAAGAGACCAAAGCATTGAACGAGATACGGAGGATATTGAAACCTGGTGGCAAGTTTTTCTTTGTAGAACATGTTGCAGCAAAAAAAGGGTCCTTTTTGCATTTGATCCAACGGCTTGTGAAGCGACCCTGGTTTTGGTTTTTCGAGGGCTGCCATACCCATAAAGACATCACCAAATCCATTCGGGAATCGGGCTTTTCAGAAATTCGAATGGAAGCCTTTAATCTTTATTCCCCATTTGTGCCGATCATCCCTCAAATAAAGGGATATGCCCTAAAATAACATTGATTTGGCGCATGAAGAAGCTACAGATCAAAAGAAAAGAAAGAGTCATTGATGCTACTGTCTGGAGGTGTCAAAACAGTAATCGAGTTTTGATAATTGCACCGGCTATGGGGGTCCGCAGTAGTTTTTATTCACCTATAGCGGAGTATTTCCATAAACTTTCCTATAGTGTACTCACCTTTGATTATTACGGAATGCTATACGTTGGGAAACAAAAAAAATCCAAGATACCTAAGCTTACAGATTGGGGTTACAAGGATATCGATATGCTTATCGATTATGCAGCAAAAAACTTTCCAAAACAAAACCTTTTTTTTCTGGGGCATAGTATTGCCGGACAGGTTTTTCCTTTAGCCAGAGGTAGTCACAAAATAAAGGCTGCCTTTTTAGTGGCATCACAAAATGCGTCTGTTGCTTTCTGGAATGGAAAATCCAAAATGAAAGTAGGTTTCTTTTGGCACATTGTTCTTCCCCTTACGGTTTATGTACAAGGACACCTCCCAGGCTGGGCCTATGGTGGAAAACACCCTCTGCAAAAGAGCATAGCCAAAGAATGGTCTAAATGGGGAAAAAATCGGTTTGGTCTTCTTGGGGTGGAAAACGAAGCCAGGAAAAAATATAAAAATCTTAATCTTCCCGTAAAGTTCTTAAGTTTTTCGGATGATCAACTGATTGCCCCTCGAAAAGCGGTTGTTGAACTTTTCAGATCCTACGGATCGCCTTATAAATACCACGAACATCTATCTCCAGAACAAGTGGGTTTGAAAAGCATTGGTCACTTTAAATTCTTCACGAACGAGTGTGCTTTTCTTTGGGGTAAAGTGGATCGCTGGTTTACTTTGATTATGAATTTTAAATAGAAAATCTGAGCAAAATGTTCAGTTTAACTCGTCGGGATGGCTACTTTAAATGTATTAATGTGAAGTGGCACCTTAATTTTTTCATGGTCTGTTGTCCCAAAAAAGGCCCCTACCCAAAAAAGGTAGGGGTTTCCAATATTTACATTGCTATTTTGAGTTCAAATTTTAAATGTTGCCCATCAATGGATGCTTCATACATCAACCCTCTTGGGTTGGGATTAATTCCTGTGTTATGCTATTTGCCGGATCTGAATAATTCTATATGTAGGATAAATATTATTTATTTTCTGTAAAATATTTCTTAAATTTCTAAAAGAATTGCTTATCATCCCCCTAAACATGAGCCCTACAGTAATATCTGTTTAATTCAGTCAATATTTGAATGAACAAAAAAAGAAATGCATCCCTTGAGGATGAAAAGCACGAAAACGAAAACACCGTAACCGTTGAATTTCAAATAGTCGCAATAGGTGCCAGTGCTGGGGGGCTACAGGCCCTTAAAGAATTCTTCGACAACGTTCCACCAGATTGCCTCCATAGCTTTGTTATTGTTCAACATTTAAGCCCAGACTATAAAAGCCTGATGGGCGAACTTATTTCAAAGAACACGGTTCTTCCTATTTATGAGATTAGTGACAATATGAAAGTGGAGCCAGGATGTGTGTACCTGATACCTCCAAAAAAGAACCTTACTATAATGAACGGTAGGTTAATGCTTACCAATAAACCTAAAGGTAATGAACTCAATCTTCCCATCGATATTTTCTTCAGATCGTTGGCCCAGGACTGCAAGGAAAAGGCTATCGGCATTGTTCTGAGCGGAACCGGAAGCGATGGGACCAGTGGTGTACGCTCTATAAAGGAAGTGGGTGGAATGGTAATGGTGCAGGATCCCGTTCAAGCCAAGTTCGATGGCATGCCACAGAGTGCGATCAATACGGGTTTGGTGGATTATGTATTGCCCGTTGAGCAACTTCCAGCAGAACTTATCAACTTTATAGATCACCCTTCGAGCAATGGTCAGGTGGAAATACATTTGGAAAAGGACCAGGCATCATTAAATAGGATCTTACATCATATTAGAAGTATCACAAAGCTTGATTTTGAGCACTATAAGCGTCCCACCTTAATGCGTAGGATTGTCAGGAGAATCAGTGTGAACAAACTGCATAATCTTGGGGAATACCTGGACTTTGTCTACGAAAACCCAAAAGAGGCCCATATCCTATCACGGGAATTCCTTATTGGGGTCACCAAATTTTTTAGGGACTATCGGGCATGGGAGAAGCTGAGTGTTTTAACCATTCCCAACTTGGTCAAATCAAAACAGGATGGTGAACTCATCAAAGTTTGGTGCGTAGGTTCCAGCACGGGAGAGGAAGCTTATTCCATTGCCATTTTGTTGTCCGAAGAAATTGAACGACAGGGCAAAAATTTGGAAATCAAAGTATTTGCTACGGATCTTGAGAGCAAATATTTGGAAATCGGAAGCAGGGGGCTATATCCTGAAAGTATAATAGCCGATGTTTCCCCCCAGCGTCTACACAAATACTTTGCAAGAAAGGGAGATGAATACCAAGTAGCCGAATCCCTAAGAAGAATGGTGATTTTCAGTCAGCATAATGTTCTGAAGGACCCACCTTTCAATAAAATGGACATTGCCATTTGCCGTAACCTTTTGATATACATCCAGCCAGAGTCACAACGTAAAATAGTAGGCTTATTACACTATTCCCTAAACCTTAATGGAACCTTGTTCCTGGGAAGTAGTGAAACATTGGGGGACTATAAAAGCGTGATGCAGGAGGTGGATCGGACTGCGAAAATTTATACCAATATCAAGCCAGCGAGATCCATCGGGATGGAACCCTTAAACTATCCCGATATACAAAAGATATCCCCTGTTCCTTCCGTAAAAGGTCCAGCGAAGGCGAAGTTGGAAAACCAGATGGCAGAGCTGATGAACGAGACTGTGGCCGATGAGTTGGGGATTGCAGCGGTATACATAGATAAAAACTACAATATTCTACATGCCATTGGCGAATTCAAAAAGTATATTGAATTACCGGAAAGGGGATTTAGTGTGAATCTTTTAAAAATGTTGCCCGAAAGCATATCAGTCTCTCTTGGAAGTGCCGTAAGAAAGGCCCTGAAGCAGCAAAAAAGAATCCTTTACAAATCCATGAAGGTCAAAAAGCCAAATGGTGAGACACTCTCTATCGATCTATTGGTAAATCCGTTTGACATTAGCCACATTTCAAACACGGGTGGTTGCCTCCTCCTTTTTATTCCAAAAAAGATGGAGACCGGAAAAACAACTGTCATTGAAGAGGCTACGGGCAGCAGCAAAATACGTATTCGGGAATTGGAAGAGGAGCTCAAGGAGACGAGGGAGAACCTGCAAATGGTCGTTCAAGAAATTGAGACCAGTAACGAGGAACTTCAGGCCACCAATGAGGAACTACTGGCTGCCAATGAAGAGTTGCAAAGTACGAATGAGGAACTACAGAGTGTCAACGAGGAGTTGCATACCGTAAATGCGGAGCTTCAACAAAAAATAGAGGATCTAGGGTTGCTCAATGCCGATATGGACAATCTTTTGCAAAGTACGGACATCGGCACCATCTTTTTGGATCGGGAGCTTCGAATCCGCAAGTTCACCCCGGCAATCCGTAAACATTTCAGTCTGCGGGAGGGGGATATCCATCGCCCCATTCAACATTTCACCAGTAGTTTTGGGGGAGGAATAAACATTGAAGATAGGGCAAACGAAGTTCTGGAGACCGGAAAAACCCATCAAAGGGAAGTACAGACCCATGATGGAAATTGGTTTCTAAAAAGAATAACACCCTATTTTAATAGCAACAATACCATTGATGGGACAGTCATAAGTTTTGTGGATATCAATGAACTAAAGGCATCAGAAGCCCTTATTAAAAAGAGTGAAGAAGAATTTAGGGGACTATATGACAATGCCCCGGATATGTTTTTGAGCATTGACAGCAATGGCAATATTACAAATTGCAACAAGGAACTCGTCCAAAAACTGGAGTATCAATCCTCTGAGGAAATCATTGGCAAAAACATCTTGGAAATTGCTCCGGGCTTTACGCAAGAAGAACTCGATCACGACATGGGAGAGCTTATCAAAGGGAATGAACTGCGAAACCTTATGCGAACCGTCATCACAAAAAAAAGAAATAAAATTCCTATCCGTGTCAATGCCAAGCCTTTTATGAAATCCAATGGTGATTTTGACTATGTGCTCGCAAGTTGGCGGGACATTTCCCAGTTACAATTTGCGGAAAAGGCGTTGATGGACAAAAACATGGCCTTTGAGCAAGTGCTGGAGGGAACCATGGCCGGATATTGGGATTGGATGATCCAAGAGGGCACGGAATATTTAAGCACCACCTTTAAGCAAATGTTCGGTTATGAAGACCACGAAATGGAAAACAAGCCGGAATCCTGGCAAGAAATCATTCACCCAGATGATTTGCCCGGGGTCTATGAAGCGTTCGATAAACATGTTCAGACGAAAGGCGAATTCCCATACGACAACCAAGTACGCTATTACCATAAGGACGGGAGCATCGTCTGGGTCCTGTGCCGGGGCAAAGTGATTGTATGGGACAAGGATGAAAAACCTGTTCGCATGGTCGGCAGCCATGTCGATATTACCCCGCTCAAAAAAATTGAGGAGGAGCTATTCAATAGCAACAGGGAACTCGAACAGTTCGCATATGTCGCAAGCCATGACCTTCAGGAACCACTTAGGACAATTATTGACTTTGTAAAACTACTCGGGCAGGAGTACAAGGGCAAACTTGACGATGAAGCTGATACCTATATTAGGTTCATAACCGAGGCATCTGAGCGTATGGGCAGTTTGGTCAAAGCGGTACTTGACTATTCCCGTATTGGAAATACCAAGGACAGGACGGCTGTGGATTGCAATCAGCTCCTGGAAAACATAAAGAAAGACCTAACCAAGGCCATAAAAGATTCCAAGGCCGAAATTAAGGTAGGCAAACTCCCAAAAATTTGGGGCTACGAATTTGAGCTGTACTCGCTCTTCTTCAACTTATTGTCGAATAGTATAAAATTCGTGGCAGAAGGAACTAGACCAAAGATTTCCCTGAACGCTGAGCGGAAAGATAATTTCTGGCATTTCAAACTTGAGGACAACGGAATAGGAATTGATAAAAAGAACAAGGACAGGATCTTTGATATTTTCCAAAGGCTGCACAATATAGATTCGTTCGAGGGAATGGGTATTGGGCTCGCTCAGTGTAAGAAGATAGTGCAGCTACATGGAGGCACCATTCATGTAGATTCAGAACTTGGTAAAGGAAGCATATTCAATTTTAGCATTTTAAGCAAACATGAAAGAGAAACTTGAAAGTATACTGTTGCTGGACGACAACCCTGCAACCAACTACATCCATAGGAAATTTATCGAAAAAGTAAATTGTGCGGAAAAGGTACTGGATTTTCAAAACGGCTACGAAGCCTTGAAGTACATACGCGATAATCCCCAATACCCGCCCGATTTGATTTTTGTGGATATCAATATGCCAATAATGGATGCATGGGAGTTTCTTGAAGAGTTCGAAAAGCTGGACGAAAAACAACGCCAAAAAAGTAAAGTCTTTGTACTTACAACTTCATTAAGCCCAAGAGATGTGGAAAAGGCAGGGGAGATAGAGTTCATAGAGGACGTGATGATCAAACCGTTGTCCACCGACGATATTGAACGATTGATGGCAGAATTCTTCTAAAAATGATTGTTCTCATTGAGTTTTATAACACCAATCAGCTGTTTTACAACATTGTACAATCATTTCACAACATTTTTTGAAATGGAAACAATACTTCATCTGTAAATTGTAGGAAAAATCAACAATACATGGCACATCTAAACACTTTCCAGACTTCAACCACATGGCTAAAGGATATTCCATCCGCTATTGCCCTAATCGACAAAAACTTTGAAATATGCGATGCATCCCAGAACTGGTTCCAAAAGTTCCACCTATCTGGCAAGGAAGATGATGTTAGGGGCACAAATATTTTTGAAATATTTCCCAGGTTCTCGGAAGATTGGAAGGTCAAGCTTGAATATGTCCTGGATGGCTTACCAAATATCCAAATCATGGACAAAATTGAAAGTGATAATGGAAATGCCCATAAATATCTTTGGCACCTTAATCCCTGGAAAGACGGTTATGGAAATCAGATAGGGGTAATCCTTAATGCGCAGGATGTGAGGGAGAACCACCATCTGCAATTGGAGCTTCAGCGTACCAGGGACAACCTGTATCAAAAGGGGAAGATGGCCAAAATTGGGAGTTGGGACTACAGTCTTGAAGAACGTAGCGTCACATGGTCGCAGAACATTAAAGAAATTCTGGACATAGATTCCAATCTTGAAGGCACATTGGAAAATATGGAGACCTTTTTTAAGGAGGGCCGTTCGCGTGATACCTTTCGGACAGTTTTGGAAATGGCAATCAGGACGGGTAAGCCATGGGAAGAGAATCTTGAGGTAACCACATCTGACAAAAAGTCCATCTGGGTCAAAAGTATAGGAAGGCCAAAATTCAAAGGAGGATCGTGTTCCAGGATAATCGGGACCCTACAAGCCATTTCCCAAATCCAAGAAGTAAACACCATCGACCGTAAGTCCAGCGCTTCATGGAATTATGATCAGTTTTTTCAGCTATCACCAGTGGGGATGGTAGTCATAGACTATGCGACGGGCAAGTTTCTAAGAATCAACGAGGCCCTTTCGACATTAATTGGCAAAACGAATGAAGACCTTTTGAACAAGTCCTATCGTAATTTTTTAGATCCCAAGAAATTGGGTCAAAAAAATCCTGTTATGCAAATATCCAAATCGGGTTGCTTCGGGCCATTGGACATTAAATATGTTAAAGGGCGGACCAAAAGTTTGAGCTTACAAATCAAGGGCCAATTGATTGGAGATCAAAATGAAAGACAGGTCATCTTAGCAACTGTTGTGGATGTCACCAAACAAATGGAAAAGCAGTTGGTCTTGGAAGAGAAAATCGGTCAGACCAAGGACGAAATCAAAAAACTGGTCAATTTTACCCATATGACCTCCCATAACCTGAAAGGACAGGCAAGTAACTTTTCACTATTGCTTCAATTTTTGAAGACCGAAAAAATGGAGGAGGAGCGAAAAACGATATTTAACATGTTGTCGCACGCCACTGATAGTCTCACTGACACCATAAAAGGACTAAGGGAGATCGTTACCATAAGACAGAATATCAATCTTAGGAAAAGACCTCTAGTGTTAAACGAATACATTTTCAAGGCGGAACAAGGACTGTCCGGTATGGTTAAAAAAGAGGAGGCCAAAATTGTGAACGAAATACCCGATGATTTAAAAGTAAGGGCCCTTCCAGTTTATTTGGAGAGTATTATTGGGAATGTGCTGTCGAACGCGATAAAATTCAAAAAGAAAGATAAAAAACCACTTGTGGTCATATCTGCACAAATACAAAAGTATTACACAGTGGTAAGCATTGAGGACAATGGTATTGGGTTGAATTTAAAAAATCACGAACAGAAATTGTTTGGACTTTATGAAGCTTTTCAAAAAGAGAATGATTCAAGGGGAATGGGGCTTTATCTTGTCAAATACCAAATGGAGCTTATGAAGGGAAGAGTGGAATGTGAAAGCAAACCGAATGAGGGCAGTATTTTTAGATTGTTCTTTTCCAACAAGTAGTCCCTAACTCCTAGTTTAAAATTGTACCAGAACACAACTGTATCTTTTGGGGATTTCAATACACCGAATTCGACCAAGAACCCTGATTCCATTTTTTGGATGATAGGTGGAATTGAAGGGAAGTAACGATGGTTTGGATAGTGATGTCAATATCTTTATTGTGTCTTGTGATTTCCTTTGTCCTCGTAATCAAAGAATTTACAAAAGAAAAGTAAAAAGGTTCCAGCAGTTGATTTAAAATGAAGTATGGTCAAAATCAACATAATTCAAATGCTGGTTCACATACAATCTATCTGTCGCAAGAGATATTTTCGCAACCATTTGATTCGTACTAAAATGGGAGCTTAAATCAGTTGTGTAAGAATTAAAACTCACCCATTTTTGATATTATTCTTCAATATAAAATTGTAATAACTTCAATTTTTTATCTTTATTCCTACAAGGGAAACAAAATAAATCCTATAAAAATTAGTTGTAGATTGGTGAAGTGTTAATTTTTATTGAGACATTTTTTACAATCAAACTATAACTTACTAATTATTAATCATTTTTGGATATGTACGAAGAAATTTATTTGGTCGACGATGAAGACTTGGTAAACACGATCAATACAATTCATTTTAGAAAAATGGGGATGGAGGATAAGGTAAAGAGTTTCACCAACCCAGAACTTGCGCTGGATGAGCTTCGCTTTCGTAAAAATAATGAAGACAGAACCTTGATTCTTTTGGATATCAACATGCCCGAAATGAGTGGTTTCGAATTTTTGGAGTTCATGACCTTGGAGGATTTTCCCGCAAACAATGAAGTATTGTTGGTGACATCCTCTGAATTGGATGCCGATAAGGAGGAAGCAAAGAAGTATGATAAATACGTAAAAAGGTTTATTAGCAAACCCTTGCAGATTTCACACTTGGAAGATTTTTTGCAGGAATCGTACACCAAAAAATAGCGAAATTGTCCGTTTTCGCTCCAGACAATTGCTTAAAAAATCTTTTTGGGCAGGAGCTATTACTGCATACCTATATTCCAGAATTTTTTGCCAGGTCCATTTCGGCAACCGAATCCATGCCAAAATGGGCTTCGTTTTTGTTCCGTAAAGAAATCAGGACTTCAATGAAGTAAAGATATCTTTACTTAAGCCGTTTAAATGTAGACCATGAAATCAAGACTTCGAATTCCCAAAAAGGAAAGCGCACTGATTCGAAAGGAAGGGAGCGATATTACATGGTCCATGGATCAGGAGTATCAGCTCACTTTTTTCAGTGACTCGTTTGAGCAGCAGTTTGTCAATAACTTTAAGGTGGCTCCAACGATTGGGATGGACTTAAGGTCCATGGGGCGGGACGATGTTTTTTTTCAAGCATGCCGAAAAGGGTACTCCGTTGCACTTAGTGGTAAGCCGATTGTATACCTTTCAACGATTAAACGGTCGGGAATAGAAAGAGTGTTTGAGCTTTCGTTTCTTCCTTTTTGGAATGTTTCAGGAAAGGTCGTGGGATGTTGTATGCAGCAAATGGATGTAACAGCAGAATCAGAGGCCTTACAATTGCTAGAGGATAGAGATGGAAAGTATAAAGAGGCCCAGGAAATTGCCAATGTGGGGCATTGGAACTGGGACATGATGAAAAATGAAATAACCTGGTCCGATCAGCTTTTTAGGGTCTTTGGACAGGAGCCTGGGAATTTTGAAGCCACCTATGAAGCCTTAATGGAAATTATACATCCCGAAGATCGGGAGGCATTCAACTCGGATGTTGAAAGATGTATTCAGGAAAATACCCTTCATGATATTGTGCACCGAATAGTGATCAATGGAGATGAGGTGAGGTATGTACATCAGAAAGGAAGGGCTTTTTATGACGGTAATGGAAAGCCCATTAGAATGGCGGGCACAACACAAGATGTGACCAGGGAGGTATTGGCAAACCAAAAAATTGTAGAGCAAAACAAGGAACTTGAGCATTTCGCCCATGTAATCTCCCATAACCTGAAAGGGCCCATTTCGAATCTTTTAATGCTTTTGGGGATTTATGAATGGGGAAGGGACAAGGACAGTGACAACCTTATGGAAAAGTTTGAACTTACTACCAAGGCACTGAACCAGACTATGAAGGATCTTAACCTTTCCCTTTCCTTAAAAAATATTGATTCTGAAAGTTTTAGGGACATCTATTTTGAGAATGTAATGGACGATGTCTTGGGACTGCTTTCAGAGGAAATTGTGAAGACCAATACCAAAATACATACGGATTTTTCGAAGGCCACTGCAATAAAAGGGGTTAAAAGTTATGTGGTGAATATTCTGTACAATCTTATTCTGAACGCAATTTCATATCGTGCCGAAGACAGGAACCCCTTTGTTAAGATTTCAACTGTCGAAAAGGGTAACGTATTGATCTTGACCGTTTCTGATAATGGAATAGGCATGAAACTCACTCCAGAAAGGGAGAAAAAGATATTCGATATGTATGGAAGGCTCAGTGGAAAAACAAAAGGTAAGGGATTGGGGCTGTATTTGGTCAAGACGCAGGTTGAAGCAATGAATGGAAGAATTACAGTAGAAAGTAAAAAAGGAAAAGGCAGTTCGTTTATTTTACAATTTGAGGTCTGATCGGGTATTGAAAATAACTGATTTTCGAGCATTGTCGTCCAAACAGAGGTTTTCCAGACCATAGAAAATCAGATAAGTGGTCTTTCCAGATGGGTTTTTCAGCACCCATAATTTGGCCAACCCATAAAATCATATGTATTCAAAAAAGAAAAGGACAGGGCATGGCCCTATCCTTCATCAATCAAAAAACGACAAACGGTTGGTTATCCGATTTCCCTAAATTCTTCAATCGTAAAGAAATCTTGGTCTTTATTGTTTATAAAATAAATCCCTTTTCTTTCGAAACGTTGTCTGATTTTATCATCGACCTTTACCGCAAAACCTTTATCAGTAGCTATTGCTTCAAAGGTGTCGACAATGGATTTTCTGTATTTCAAGACAAAATACTGTTCGTACATATTGTCATTATCATTGTCGACCGCAATTAGTTTGGTCACTTTGGCAGCTACGGACTTTCTGTCTTGGTCCACTTTTCCCTTGTCCTCTTTTTCCCAGTTCATGGGATAGTTCCGATGTTCCAAAACCTTTATGTTGTATTTGGTCTCTGTTCCATCGGCTTTAATAGTGAACGTTTTATGCTCGGTAGCGTTGAGTGTACCAGAATTTCTATCCTGTGCCGGCAATGTCCAAATTGTCAATAGGGTTAAACTTAATAGGCTTAATATATTTTTCATTGTATGATTTTTTATGTTCGTAAATTGTTTTTGTGTGATACTCACTTTTTCTATTTCAGATAAGAAGTGAACATCCAATTCCTTTTTTCCAAAGCTCTTAAAAAGTCTGTGAGCATTTGTTCCGTGGCCACATCGCCAGTGTCCAATGATGCTCCTAGAGCGGACATCATGTTCTCATGGAGAATTTCGAAGTCCTTAAGTACTTCCCTTACCATTTCGATGGCGGAAAGATTCTTCCCATCCTCTCTTATCTCGGAAAGCTCCAGGGTCTTTTTCAAGGTAAAGTTGGGCTTGATTCCAAAAACCCTAATGCGTTCGGCCACAATATCGATGTTCTTTTTTACGGTGTTGTACTCATTTTCAAACTCTTCGTGCAGTTCAAAAAATTCAGGCCCCTCAATGTTCCAGTGAAAGTTTCGCAACTTGTTGTAGAATACCTGATAGTTGGCCAGTAGGGTGTTTAGGTTGACCACAATCTCTGCGGTCTCCAAATAGGTGAACCCCAACTTCTTAAATTCTTTGGTTGTCTTGTTTTTATCTTGTGATTTAATAATTTCCATTGTCATTTGTTTTGATTAAAAGTTTACTGTAGGCCAAGGCTCAGCACAACTCAGCTGGGCAAGTAGAAGTTTCTTGACCTGTTTTTATCTAATTTTGAAGGGAGGGAATAAATTTCCCTATGTGGAAGTGAGACCAATTACTTGGCCTAGAAAACAAATGATCTGAAGTCTCGTACAAAATGTTTCATACTATCAATATATAGTTTTCAGGCGGAAAGTCAAGTATTTAACAGGGTTTAACCTTTTGTATTTCATTTTAAGAAATGTTTCACATCTTCATCTATTTCTTCATAAGGGCCAAGTCGGATAAATAGTTGAGCTCGGGAGCATTGTCCAATATGCGCACGATCAGCTTAGCTTTAAAATTGTAATGATCAATAGTATTGCAAGCGCAAACAGCACAAGCGCCCTTACAATTGGCAACGAATATTTGCCCATTCTTCTTGTAGTATCTTTTTGATGGGTCCAGAAATAAACGATTACCAATGCGGTCGCAAGCATTGTGTAAAGTATTATCAGTTTAATGGTCATTCTAAATTGATATAACTATGCAGTAGTTGCACCTTAGAGCCATTTTCTTTTTTTAAAGAACAGTATCATGGCCACGGCAACAATAATAAGAACTCCCCAGAAAATAGGATAGGCATACGGGTAATCCAGCTCTGGGAGATACTTAAAGTTAGTGCCGTAAATACCGGCCAAAAAAGTAAGCGGGATAAACACGACCGAGAATATCGTTAGTACACGGATGATATCATTCAATTTGTTGTTTAGCGCGGAGTTATAGATGTTCAATTGGTCGTTGAGCATTTCCTTGTAGATTTCAATGGCCTCAGTGGCATGGGTTACATTGTCCTCCAAGTCTTTAAGATAGGGTATGGTCGTTTCATGGATCAATTCGGAGTCAGTTCTTTTAAATTGTGACACCAATTCCCTTACGGGACGAATGGTCTTCCTTAAAAAGTTGATTTCCGTTTTGTACAAATTGATTTTTTCAAGGTGCTCCTTTTTAGGTTTTAATAAAAGCTCTTCCTCAAGGAGCTCGATCCTATCGCCAAATTTTTCAATAATGACCATGTACTGGTCCACAATGGCGTCCAGCATGGCAAAGGCCAGATAATCGCTGGAGCGGTGCCTTATCTTGGTTATAGGACGCAACAATCGCTCCCGGATGGGGTTAAAAACGTCTTCGGGGATTTCCTGAAAAGATATAAGGAGGTCCTTCCCTATAATGAGGCTCAACTGTTCGCCCGTGATAATTTCTTTTTCATTGTCGAAATGGAGCATTTTTATCACCGAAAAG
>JANQRD010000166.1 GCA_028284725.1 Allomuricauda sp.
GTTAAATCGCTTTAACGAGCAAGAAATCATTGTAAGTAGGGAGCGTGTAAGAGACTTTAAGCTTTGGTTGGAATAAAATACTTCAAAAATCTGATTTCCAAAATAATAGTTTAATTAAAAAAGAATTATAAATTTTTCTTATAGTAACTTTTTTGGCCTAAAATCACAGATTTTAGTCGATACGATTGTCGTCAAAGGCAGAGGG
This sequence comes from Allomuricauda sp., assembly GCA_028284725.1. GTDB lineage: Bacteria > Bacteroidota > Bacteroidia > Flavobacteriales > Flavobacteriaceae > Flagellimonas. The sequence continues at coordinate 206 of JANQRD010000166.1, forward strand.
CAGCAACTTGGGGATCAACTTGATGAAAATAGGTAGCAAAACGGCTCCTCCAGGTAACATAAAAATGGCCAAGGAAGGAACGGTTTTAAAAATATCGATCAGCTGTTGTTGCACTTTTTTCTTTTCTTCTGGACTCAATTCTTTCACCGCGGACTTGGATAAAAGTGAAACCAATTCCTTGCTTTCAGCGAGCTCTTTTTTTAGTCTTTTACTGTTTCGTAAAATGAGTTTGCTCACATTTTTCGACATGCCTTCATAGAACTGAAAGGCCAAATTTTTGTCATTTAAATAGGCGACTTTGTCCTTATTTTTTTCAAAAAATGTCTTCACAAAATCCAGTGCATTTCGAACCTCATTTTCGGACATTTCCAAGTCCTTTCCAAGCCCTAAAATATAATCCGATTCTGTATAGTCCAATGACTTATCTTCCCAAATGGTCAAACAAGCAATATCCATAAAGTATTTCTTTTCACCGAAGGTGAAATTTTGCTTCAATAAATCACGATAGGTACCATCAAATTTTGTGTTCTCGAGATTGACATAGGTTACCGAAGAGGCCAAAAGTTGGATGAGCTTGTCGTCATTTTTATTCGTCTCCTTGGAATTGAGGGCATGATAGGCAATATTCATGGTTACATATTCCAAAAGCTGCGCATGCTGCATAATGGCACTGTGACCTTGTAGATAGGTTTTGAAAATAAGGACATCAACATACAAAAGGGAATTTGTGATACTGTTGCCAAAAGCTCGGTTAAAAGTATTTCCAGCGAGGTAAATCCTGGAATCTAGAAGCTTTTCCAATTGGGATTCGGTATGTTTTCCGCTCAATATTTTGTTCAGGAACGATATTTTACCAACATCCAAGGAACGATAGTAGTTGAAAACAGTGGTGACAAAGGTTCCAAAATCGGCTTCCCCTTTTTCAAATTGAAAAGTGAAGTACAGCGCAGTAAGTAGATTGATTTTTGCTATTTCATCCTCCGTCAGGGAATGCTCCACCTTAATAAAAGCAGGAGCTTGCAAATGGATTCCATAGATGAACCCGCTTTCTTTTAAGTAGGTATATAAACTTTCAAAGCTTGGAAAATCTGTAGGTTTCTCCGTAACAAGATGTCCAAACTTATTGATCCAACCGGAAGCAGAAGGGTTCATTAGGTAAACGTTTGCCCGTCAAATTAAAGCAAATTATAAGACTTTTTTGACGCCAGCAGCCGGTTTTACATCAAATAAATATTAAGTTTTTTTTAACACCCTAAAACCAAACCCCCCTCGAAAAGGCTCCGTAGGTAGGGGCAAATAAACCTTAAAAATGAAATTTAAAATGAGAAAAACAACAAAGTATGTAATCGGGATTGGGGCCTTGGCCCTTGCGGCGACGGTGCTAGTAGCGGCGGACCATATCGATGCTCCTTCCTCGAGGGGAACCACGGCAGACATCGCCGATTTTTTTGCTTTTGAACCAACCGAGGGTTCGGACAACACAGTTTTTGCGGTGGACGTACAGTCGGACGTACTGCCCGAATTGGCGTATGGCACTTTTGATGAAGATGTACTTACTGAAATCAATATCGATTTAGACGGCGATTTAGTGGAGGACAAAGTAATCCAAGCCATAGCCAGGGATGGTCGAATGTATTTTTTTGGTCCCGCAGACCCTGCCCAAACGGGATTGGACAGTCAAGTATTGACCGCTGCCGCTTTGGGAGATGTTGAGATTTCGGGAGCCACACCTATTGTGGAAACCACTACGGATGAGGTTTCATTATTTGCCGGCCCAAGGCAAGATCCCTTCTTTTTCGATTTCTTTCAATTCAACGCGGTTATCTCTCCGGAAGTGGACTCTGCTCCAGGAGGATTTTTTCCACCGGATGAAGCAGAAGATACTTTCGATGGTGCCAATACACTGTCGATTGTAATCGAAATTCCAAACAGTATGCTGGGAACCCCCACAGCAACCAATGCATTGGGGCTTACCGTTTATAAAACTTGGGCGACCACAAACAGAAAACAATAAGATTTAAAATAATGAACATGATACTAAAACAGATAAAAACTATGGCGGCCGCACTTTTTGTATTAAGCTTGGTGGTGGCATGCAGTAACGATGACGATGTAATGGCTCCCGATGATATGATGATGGATGATGACATGATGGGAGGTGACGATATGATGGATGTCGATTTTTCAGGCACGTTCTCCCAAGTTGATTTTATGGGCCGACCTGCTATCAACACGGCGTTGAGCTTTGATATGGATGGTGAGCCCAGTGTAAAAGATGCTCACAACGTGTCCATTCCTTCGGAAATGGTGGGTATTTTTCAAGCGGGGTTTGAGGCCAGATTGGAACAATACCACGATGTATATGCCAATAAATTGGGACTGGATCCTGCTGACGTGAATTACGAGGCCAACATTTTGGGACTTGATGCGACCACTTTGACCACCGTTTTGGCAGCTGATGTTTTGGAAGTTGCTCCCGGTTTGCCCACAACCTATTTTGATCCTGGTACCGATTTTGACAACGACGGTCAGATTTTGGTACCCGACGGAGATGAGGTAGCCCTAACTGGAAGAACTCCAAGCGACGATATCATTGATGTTTCGTTGATACTGTTCTTCGGTGGTGCGCAGGGCGATCGTTTCAGTGGACAGGATTTGGACAATGATGGTGTGTCCGACTTGCCAAGATTGACATCGGATGGTGTAGGTTTAACCGCAGATATATCCACAACATTCCCATATCTGGGAAATCCTGAGTAATTGCTATGAAAGGGAAGGGGAGGGGAAGTTTCTTCCTCTCCCTTTTTATCAAAAAACAACAACAAAATACAGTACAATGAAATACGCACTAGTTCTTTTAGTGGTCGTGCTGACATTTTCATGTCAACCTCAGCCCGATTTCAAAACCAATAAGAAAGATTACGATTCGTTTCTGACTTCAGAGTCGGTAATCACTACTTCAAAGCAATTCGAGCTTTGGAATTCCAAAATAAAATCCGATAGCCTACAATCCTTGGCATTGCGCAATGTTGCCCAAGAGTATAACCGCTTTTTCCAAGCTACTGGTGAGATTGAATATCTGAAAAAAGCCGAGCAGGCACTTCAGAAAGCGTTGGAAACGGCAGCGATAGGAAAAACGGGGTATCATCGAACCCTTGCACGCAACTATATTTCGCAACATAGATTCAAAGAGGCATTGGAACTAGCCGAATCAGCAAGACAATTTGGGAGTGGGGTCAATGCTTCACAAAGTCTACTATTTGATGTCCATATGGAGTTGGGAAACTACAACAAGGCTGAGAGGTATTTGGACAGTATTAAAAACATGTCCGATTTTGGATATCTGATTCGCTTGGCTAAGTGGAATGATTATAAGGGAGATTTGGAAACCGCTATCCATTTTATGGAAAAGGCAAGGGAAAAGGCAGAGTCCTCCAAAAATAGGGGGCTGCTGTTATGGTCGTATACGAATCTAGCAGATTTTTACGGACACGCTGGAAGGATTGAAGATTCTTATACATATTATTTAAAGGCTTTGGAAATCGATCCAAAAAATGCCTACGCCAAAAAGGGATTGGCTTGGATTGTCTATTCCCATGAGAAAAATGGAACAGAAGCGCTTCGCATAGTAAATTCGATATTGGAGACTTACCAATCCCCGGAATTATACCTATTGAAGGGTGAAATAGCGGAATTTATAGGTGATGAAGAGCTAAAAGTAGAAGCCCTGGATGATTACTATAATTTGGTAGAGAATTCGTCATATGGAGTGATGTACAATGCACATAATGTAGATTTTTATGTGAACGAATTGCAACAAGTTGATAAGGCCTTGTCCTTGGCATGGCAAGAAGTGAAGCAAAGGCCGACTCCTGAATCGTACAGTCTATTGGCATACAGTCTTCTAAAATTGGGAGAAAAAGAACAGGCACTGCAAGTAATCAATGATCAGGTTGCCGGGAAGACTTTTGTACCTTCTGTTTTACAGCACATGGCAGAAATCTACAAGGCTAACGGTATCGAGGAGGAAGTTTCAGCTTTGAAACAAGAACTGTTGGGTGCTTTGTATGAATTGGGGCCTAACAGCGAGCCTAAGATTCTTAACCTGTAACCATGAAAAATAGAAAATGGACAAGAAGCTTGGGGTATATCTTCCTTTTGCTTGCACTTTGGAGTTGCCAACTGTTTGGGCAAACGGATTTTTCGGGAAAGTTATTGGACGATTTCGGACGGCCTATCGCAAATGCCTATCTGTTTAACAAAAGTTCGAAAACCTATTTCTATTCAGATGATTTGGGAAACTTCACATTGGAGTACCTAAAACAGGGAGACTCCGTAGAAGTTGGAGCATTCGGATACAAAAAAGAGATTATTCAAGTGGATTCAGGAATTTCAAAAAAAGACATGCCCATCATATTGCAAGAAGATGCCCTTCAGCTCAAAGAGGTAGTAATACGCCCAAATTTGAACACTCTCAATGAAGTGGTCAATCTGGATTTGGAAAAATCACCTGTAAGGTCATCTCAGGAAATTTTAAGAAAGGTGCCTGGTCTTTTTATTGGTCAACATGCAGGAGGAGGGAAAGCCGAGCAACTGTTCCTCCGGGGGTTCGATTTAGATCATGGTACCGATATTTCCATCAATGTTGATGGTGTGCCGGTAAATATGGTCTCCCATGCCCACGGTCAGGGTTATGCCGACCTCCACTTTCTTATTCCAGAGACCATTTCCAAAGTAAGTTTTGGTAAGGGGCCATACAATTCGGAAAAAGGAAATTTCAGTACGGCAGGTAATGTTGATTTCAAAACCAAAAACTCGCTCGATGAGAATGTTGCGACCATCCAGTTTGGAAGCTTTGGACAAAAACGCGGATTGGGGATGTTCAACGTTTTGGATACAGACAAAAAAAAGGCTTATGTCGCATCAGAAATCATAGCATCCGAAGGTTATTTTGATTCCCCTCAGGATTTTGAACGATTCAACATTTTTGGTAAATACAATCATTCCTTCTCGGATATGAGCAGATTTTCTGTCACCCTTAGTCACTTTAAAAGTAGCTGGACCGCCTCAGGGCAAATTCCAAATAGAGCAGTGGAAAGTGGACAGATAGGAAGGTTTGGAAGCATTGATGATACCGAAGGGGGCGAAACATCCAGATCTACCATTCAAATGGAGTTCCATAAGGAGTTTGGAGATGATAGTTCGCTTAAGGTTGCGGGGTTTGCCGGAAACTATCAGTTTGAGTTGTTTTCCAATTTCACATTCTTTCTCAACGACCCGGTAAACGGCGATCAAATTAAACAGGAAGAGAATCGTTTTTTTTCAGGCTTGAATCTGAATTTTTCGAAAATCTTGCATTGGGGTGATGACGTTGTGACCTTAAAATCTGGAATTGGTTTACGGCACGACCGAATCAATGACAATGGTCTTTTTCGTACCCGCGACCGCAATACCATCCTTCAAAATGTGCAACTGGGTGATGTAAGTGAAAGCAACTGGCAAGCCTTTTCTTCCGCTCAGTGGAAAAATGAAGCATGGCTATTGAACTTGGGAATTCGATGGGACAGGTTCCATTTTGGGTATGATGATCAATTATCCACGATAAAATCCAATACAGTGGCGACCGTGGTTTCACCCAAGCTAAGTTTGATTTTCACACCGAACCAACTTGTGCAATGGTACCTTAAATCCGGGGTAGGATTCCATTCAAATGATACCCGGGTCATTTTGCAAAACAGGGAAGATGGATTGCCAAAAGCTTATGGTGTTGATGTTGGTACAATATGGAAACCTAAACAAGGATTCTTGTTCAATATGGCACTTTGGAGTCTGTTTTCCGAGCAGGAATTTGTTTATGTGGGTGATGAAGGAATTGTTGAGCCCAGCGGGCGTTCCACCCGATACGGCGTGGATTTAGGTATGCGATATGAATTAAACAAATCGTTCTTTGCTTATACAGATGCTACTTATAGCCATGCTAGAAGTTCCGATGCCGAGGAAGGAGCGGACTATATTCCCCTTGCGCCCAATTTTACATGGACCGGAGGGGTTGGCTTTTCTGATATAAAAGGTTTTTCTGGTGGTCTTAACTATCGATTTTTAGGAAATCGTCCTGCAAACGAAGACTTTTCCATTTCCGCAGAAGGATATTGGATTACGGATTTGAGCTTACAATACGCTTTTAACAAGAACATCTCACTGAACCTCGCTGTTGAAAACCTGTTTAATTTAGCTTGGGAGGAAGCACAGTTTGCCACCACCTCCCAATTGGAAGGAGAAACGGTGCCGGTAGAGGAAATCCATTTTACACCCGGTACACCTTTCTCAATCAGAACAGGATTGAAATATGTTTTCTAGTTGAAAACCCGAAATAAAGACAAGTGCTTTGTTGTAGTTGTTGTTTAGGGGCGTCATAACATAGTTATGGCGCTTCATTTTCTTCATCCTCGTCGGTGGAATCGAAGGGACCGTCATCTCTACTTTGCAAGATTTCAATCCCTTTTTGGATGACCAGATTGGTAGGGATGGAAATCCTTCTGCCGTCATCGGTGCGCATAAAAAGATAAAAGCCACTGATATCCTCCACTTTTCCTGTCCAATCAAAATCTTTATCCATTACCCGGACCCTATCACCGAGTCGTAAAGGATGGCTGAAAAACAAAATAACACTGGCCGTCAAATTGGAAAGAATGGACCATTGAGCCACAAAGCCAATCCCCAAAACCGCTAAAATGGATGAGAGAAACACTGTGAACTCTCGTAGGTTGACACCCCATATCAAGGTCAAGACCACAAAGCCGATACCAAAAAAAGTCAGATTACTGAGATAGAAAATAATTTTTCGACTATTCAAATCAATCGCACTGGTCCTACCGAACCTTCGTATCGCTCTTTTGCTAATGGAGTTCAGGCCAAATATCAGAATCAATAAAATGGCGGTAAAGAGGATTTCATATTGGTAGGACATCAAATTGGGCATAGTTGTTAGGAATTAAGGAGTTTGCAAATTACTATTTCTGATGGTTTTAAAGTAATAATTGATATGGTGATTTGTTGTACCTCTGCCGATTGAAAGTGACCGCTATATACTTTCCATTACGAAATGCCTTCCAATGATAAAGGTCATATTCCATGAATAAGGGGTATAGTAGTTTTGGCAAAACTAAAATAGATAAGGATGAGAAAGACATTGCTTTTTTTACTTGCAGTACTGGTTACGGGCATTACGGTCGCGCAGGATGCCACTTCAAATGATAGCGGGAGCAAATGGCAGTTCCGCTTAAGGGGAATTGTTGTTACGCCCGATGAAAGCGCTGATATTGAGGCAATCGGTGGAGATGCTTCCATATCCACGGCCTTTGTTCCCGAGCTGGACATAACTTACTTTTTCGACGAAAACTGGTCTGTTGAATTGATATTGGCCACCGCTAAACACGATGTGGAAGCGGTAGGAACGGCGGCTGGTGACATCGACTTGGGTGAAGTTTGGTTACTTCCACCTACACTGACCGGTCAATACCATTTCACAGGAGGGAATTTAGTTCCCTATGTTGGTGCAGGGGTGAACCTGACTTTGTTCTACGGTGTGGATGAAGGTCCGATTGCTGATGATGTTGATTATGATACAAGCCTGGGCTTTGCATTGCAGGGAGGAGTTGATTTTATGTTGAACGACAAATGGTTTTTGAATGTTGACGTGAAGAAACTTTTCTTGAGTACGGACGCCACCGTGGATGCGACAACTGCGCTTAACGCGACCGTGGATGCCGATGTTGACATTGACCCATGGATCATAGGATTCGGTGTGGGTGTGAAACTTTAGGACCAAACCACTTTTATAGAGTTGACGAGAAAACGGCTTGGATATTTCCAGGTCGTTTTTTATTTTGATTTCAAGCTGGAATTTAAGGAGGTCCTTGCGTCAAAATGAATTCATTTAATTAGGTTCAGACGAAATCCGTACACTTGAAGGTCCACTTGTTTGAAGTCAAGGTCTTCTGATTTTTTAAAGCCAAGTCTTTCGTACATGCCCCAAGCCAGTTTCATATATGCCGTGGTGTGGATGATAATTTGGACATGTCCTTTTTCCCTTGCCCTGGCAATACAGGCTTCACTTAATGCTTTTCCAACGCCCATACCTCTTGCCAACGGCGAAACGGCCAGCAATCTAAAACCAGAGGCATTTTTTTCCAAAGGAGCAGTGCCTCCAGAACCATAATACTGCATGTCTCCAAAATAGAGCACCCCGCCCAAAATGGTTTTATCCGGCGATATTGCGATCAAGAGCTCTGCTTCCGGATTTTTTGTAAAGTCCCCGATGTTGGCCAATTTTTCATAATATGCCGGTTGTTCATCTGCCTTGGGGAACCCTTTTAATCCAGAATATACGTCAACCATAAGTTGTCCAATTTCATGGAACTCGGAAGGCTTTGCATTCCGAATTACATACTTGGGAGATTTGTTTGTTCCTCCAAATCGGGATTCATAACGCTCCTTAAAGCTTCGCTTTTGCAAGTTTTGCTCTAAATCGCTCAACTTTTCCAAGAATGTATCATCCACAATTTCTTGCAAAATCTCAAGAATGCGATTCCATTCCGTTTCCAAGTCGGGTAGGGCAGCTTGCCCTTTTTTAGAGAGGGAAATTAAAGTTCTCCGGGCATCGTTGGGATCTTTTTGGCTTTTCAAATAACCTGCATCTCGAATTTTTCGGGTAATCTTAATAATTGCAGGGTGTGAGAAACCTAGCATGTGTGCCATTTCTGTAACTGTTAAAACCTCTTTTTGCTTCAGTAGCAGAAAAACCACGTGCCAGTTGGGTTCAATACCAATGTTTTGACTGGCATAATGCTCCACGGTGCTGGCCACAATTTTTTCGTTCAATCTTTTTATTCGTGAGGTGAAGCCTAAATGTTTGAGCTTGGGCAAAAAATCTGTTTCCATCGAAATTTATGTAACTGGTTACGTAAATATATGAAAATTGTGGGCGGGATTGCAAAATTTAGCCTTGTTTTAAGAAAAGCAAGTGGACTTATGGCCCTACTGCCCCCAAAGTGTACAATTGTTCCAGGGTGGGGGTTTCACTGCCCCCTTCAGGCTCTAAAGTAATTCCAAATGCCTCTGAGGAATTGGTATTGGAAAGGGTAAACATTTTGTTCTCGTCTGTAACAAAATCTTCAAGCAACCCAATGCTGGTGGGGGTGAGGGGGTCTAACTTTAAAGACCATACCTGATAATCATATCCCGTAGGTGGTTCTGGCAGCCCTTGGGCATCAATGATTACGTTTTGCTCGCTCTTGTTCCAGTAGGCTTTTGCGTAGGCGCCTGGCGATGCATCCTGCCCACCCAAAGCAACTACGGTCACATTTTTATCTCGCAGTGCCTGCAAGAGAGCATCCTTGTCAGCAACCTCAGATCTGGACTCCAACAGCATTTCCTCAAGTTCTTTATTTGCTTTGTTGGTGACCTCTATATCAGACTTTAATCTGTCGTTATCAAGATAGACCCAAGTGAGTCCAGCAGCAAACAAAAGGGAGGCTGCCCAACCCAAATAGCTTTTCCATTGGGGTTTGCGCTCAGCAGCACTTGGCAAAAACTGGATGGTATCGTCCAGCTCCGATTTTATTTTTTGAAAACCATTCTGGGACAGGCCGGGGGAAACAGTTTTTGTCAATTGAAGCATTGCGGCCTCTATGGCCTCGATTTCCTTTTTAATTTCTGGATGTTTGATGGCATAGTGCTGCACCTCCAAGTTTTCCTCGGGGCTTAGTGCTCCAGTAACGTAGAGTTCCAGGACTCCGGATGCTATGTACTTTTCTATATCCATCTATACTTTTATGTTTTTCCGTAGTTCGGAAATACAACTTCGTAATCGTGTTTTAATAGTGCCAATGGGCTTCTTTAGCTCCTTGGCCGCTTCCTTTTGGGTATACCCTTTAAAATACAGTAAATCAATCAATAGGATGCACTTATCCTTTAGACCTTTTAAAAGGGATTGCAATCCAATGGCATCTATTTTATTGTCTAGATCTTCGCTTTTCTCATAGATACCTACGAGAGATTGTACATGGAGGTTTTTCTTCTGGTTTTTATGGGTTTTCGAGCGCAGTTCGTCGATGGCGGTATTACGAGCGATGTTCAGGATCCAAGTGAAAAACCGCCCTTTTGAGGCATCATACTGATCCGATTTCTCCCAAATCTTTACAAAAACATCTTGGCAAAGTTCCTGAGATCGTTCCACATCTTTTAGAATTACATTGATGACCCCACAAATGTTTTCCGCATACATATTGTACAAGGTTTCAAAGGCCGCTTTGTCCTTTTGTTGAAATTGTTGTATGAGGTCATCCAAATGCATAGCCGCGCGGCTAAAGATATGAAAAAGCTGGTTGGACTTTTGCTAGAAACTACACGTGTTGATCTATAAGAATCGTATTGCCATCCGGATCGGCCACGATGAAGCTAGCTGGGCCTGAACTGTTTTCATCAGCTTCCGTTGTCAGTACTACACCATTTGTTTTAAGGTGACGTTGAATGGCCCGAACATCATCAAAATCAAGAACCATTTGGGCATTTTCATCCCATCCAGGATTGAAGGTCAATATATTCCCTTCGAACATCTCCTGGAAAATACCGATCAATGCATTACCGTTTTTTAAGATGAGGTAGTTTTGTTCCATAGCGCCGGCAAAAACGGAAAACCCCAATTTTTCATAAAAATTTTTGGAAGTTTCAAGGTCTTTCACGGCAAGACTAATGGAAAAGGCTCCTAGTTTCATAATAGGGAATGGTTATAGTGTTAAAAATGATTTTAAGCAATGTTTATCCCTTTTAGCACAAGTTCTTTCCATTCGGGATGACGTTTTAAGTATAAAGCCACAAATGGACACAGTGGAACAAGGGTCAAATCATGGGCCTTAATATACTCCAACGCCTGCCTGATAAGTTCCGTGCCTATTCCCTTTCCCTCATAGCCCTCGGGCACTTCTGTATGGGTCAGGTAGATTTTATCCTTTACACGTATGTATTCGATTTTGGCTACGGTGCCATCCAGCACAAACTGAAATTGTTTTTCGGCCGGACTGTCCACCAATTGATACTGGTGTTCCATGGCCTATGAACTAATCTGATAAAAACTCAATGCTCCTGATGGACATTGGGAGATTTGATTTTTCAACGCTTCCGTAGTCGCATTTTCCACAGTTATCCACGGCTTTTCCTTGGGGCGGTATACCTCAGGAAGCATTTTTACGCAAACGCCAGCATGTTCACATAGTTTTGGTTTCCAAACCACAGCAATCTCACCATTTGAGTATTCTTTTCTTATTTCCATAGACGTATTTTTTAATGATTAGCTTTTTTAGGTTTTTGTCTAAGTTACTGATAATTTAGAGTGGAGTCAACCTAAAATGGTCTCAGCAATTCCTTGTTGTCGCGAATCCCTCTTTTTAAATTTTCACAAAGTAAAATGGCCTTGTCGATTCGGGTTTGGGAGTTTTTGTACCGGGCAATCATATAAATGATACCCCGTTTTTTTCCAGGGGTAAAACTTTCGAAAATCTGATGGGCCTCATAGTCGCTGAACATTACGGCCTCGAACTCCTCGGGGAGGTCAACTCCATATTTGGAAGTATCTTCCAAAAGCTGCATCTGAAAATAGTCGTTTGGGAAAATACCCAATGTCTTTTGGTTGTTCTTACTGAACATGATGGAAAAACTACCGTCCTTCCATTTGTTCAGGGCGGCATAAATTTCCAGGGATTTTCCCTCAAAACTTGCCACAACCTTGACCCTTTTATGATTTTTTTCTATAAAAGGTGTCGCAATGGCCACGGGAATTTGAACACTGTGCATTCCGTTTATGGCAACTTCAAAAACAGGACTTTTCATATAGATATCTCAATCAAAATGTTGATAGTTCGAAGACTTGAATATACCTATCTTCCTTCTTTTTTCCTATGAAGTAAAGAATGTGGGAGGTTTGGTAATACTTTTTTTTGGTTTAACCCGTTATTTTGATGAGGGATAATTTATCGTTCCATTAAAAAAAAGCATTTTGGTACATCAACCAACGGATTATATCGATTTTCTGATTTACTGCAAAAAGCGGAAGTCTTTTTGCAAGGGATACAATCGGTTAAAAAAAGCTTGGTTCGATGGTCAAATCGGCTACGGCGACTACGTGCGATCTCTCACCAAAATACATAGATCGGCCATTGAGCTCGACATTCACTATTTCGATATTCTGCACATGCGGTTATAGTTGAACAGTCACTTTTCATTCCACCAATTCACTTATAACCTGTGTAGGGGTGTGCAGGGTTTTATGCACCGGACATTTATCCGCAATCTCCATAATTCTGGTACGCTGTTTCTCATCCAAATCACCAGTGAGCTT
>JANQRD010000184.1 GCA_028284725.1 Allomuricauda sp.
ACGCCAAATCTTGATTCTACAAATGTGTTCTCATCCTCAGCGGCAAAAAGATCGTCTTCATCAATATCATCCCCTAAAAACTCAATATCGGAAGTGCCAAGAATGCCAAAAAAGGAAAGATTCCCTGTATTTACTTTTCCAAAATCGATATTAATGGAAACGTCATTGTAATTTGGAGTTGCTGCTGTGCCGCCAGCCCCAATTCCCAAAAGTCCGACCAAGGAATAGCGCGCTGCGACCAAAAAAGAACCTCTGTTTTTGCCTAATGGTCCTTCGGCCATCGCTTCAACACCGGTAAAAATACCGGTCTGTAAGGTGTACTCGTAGTCATCGGCATTTCCTTTTCGAAAACCCAGATCGAACACACCGCCCAAAGCATTGCCATATTCTGCTGGAAAAGCGGAAGTAATAAAATCTGAATTCTTGAGCAAGTTGGGGTTAAGGGCTGAAACGGGCCCGCCAGTGGTTCCCAGGGTGGAATAATGGTTAGGGCTAGGAATTGGAACGCCCTCCAAACGCCATAGCAATCCAACAGGGGAGTTTCCACGGATAACGATATCGTTCCGGCTGTCATCAGGCGCAGAAACTCCAGCGAAGTTTGCTGCCAATCGGCCTACATCACTTCGACCACCGGAGAATCGGGTCACTTCCTCAACTCCAAATTGACGTGCCGAAACAGTTGCCAACTTGTTCAGGGGTTGATCTTTGTTGGCCGAATTGGTTACAACAATCTCATCCAGTTGATTGAATGATTCCAGTAATTGGACGGTAATAAAAACGTCCTTACCCGTTGTCACCTCTACATTTGGAATGGTAGTGCTTTCGTAGCCGATATAGCTAATTTGAAGTATTTGACGACCTATGGGCACATCCTCCAAGGTGAACCGGCCGTCAAAATCGGTGACGACACCGGTGGCAATTTCCATGTTAAGCAATTCAACCGTGGCTCCTTCCAGAGGACTTTCCGATTGTTTGTCCAAAACAATTCCTTTAATGATTCCGGTCTGTGCTATTCCTGAAAGGGCATAAAAAAATGATAAGGCTAAAATGATTTTCTTCATGACTAGTTTTTTCGATTTTCATTCAAGGTGTCATTTCCAACCATGTCTTCAAGAATGAAAAAGATTGAATTGGGATTTCGGAACTTGCAGTGTCGATGATCTACTTAAGGTGCCATTTTTCTTCTTTCGGCTTGTTTTTCAACTAATACATGGTGAACGACAGTTCAAGGGCTATTTTGACGGTTGAGGGAAAGTGGTCTTATAGGTTGCGTTGTGTTGTATATCTTTATGTTATGATGAAAGGTGTATTCAAGAAGGCCAGGCTTAAAAAGTTCTTTTTCAGATGGATGGTGGTCAATGTGGTCTATTTTCTCATCAAGACCACGGTAAACCATGAGACAGACGATATGTATACCTTTTTTACGGGGCCAAGTCTTTTTTATTACGGTACCGCTTTTCTTTTTTTCATGGTGACGTGGGAGTTTAACGACTGGTTGATCAAAAGAGAGCGTCATCAAGGAAAGCTGAACTTAAAAAATAGCTTGGTCATATACATGAAGACCATGGCCTTATTGTTGCCCTTAAGTGCGGTGATCTATTATCTGGCCCTAATACCGTTTCGAGAATGGATTGGGATTGTTTGCGAGGATCCCTTTGCGGAATTTATGAGTGACTTTTTGCGAGCGGCGCTTATTGGAACTGCAGTTGTTTTTGTAAACCTTTTTTATTTTTCAATGAAGCAGAAGGAAGAAATGGAGGAACAAATGGAAAACCTGAAAAGGGAGATGCTGGCTTCCAAATATTCTTCGCTCAAAAGTCAGATTAGTCCACATTTTTTATTCAATAGCCTTAATACGTTAACATCGTTAATGTATGAAGATCGGGATTTGGCCTCGGATTTCGTGACACGCTTGGCTTCTAGCTATCGCTATATTTTGGATAATAAGGAGGAAGATTTGGTAAGCCTTGAAAAGGAATTGAACTTTTTGGACGCTTACGTATTTATGATGGAGGTGCGGCATAAGAATGTAGTAGTCATTAAAACGGACATCAAAATTCCATCAGAGCAATATTGGATCCCGACCTTGAGCTTACAAATGTTGATTGAAAATGCCCTTAAGCACAATCTATATTCTAAGGAAAAGCCTTTGGAAATTTCCATTACGTCCATTGGCACCGATGCCCTGGCCATCAAAAACAATCTTAGAAAGCGTGAGTTAAAACGGGAAACTACCAAGCTTGGGCTCGATAATATTAAAAAGCGATATTCCTACTACACTAACAAGCAGGTATTGGTTCGGGAAGAAAGTGATTTTTTCGAGGTAATTATTCCACTTTTGGATAAGGAAGTAAGTGATATGAACCTAAAAGCCATTTCCTAGCATGAGGGCGGTGATTGTAGAAGATGAAGAGTTTGCATCCAAGCGATTGGCGCAGTTGGTGGGCGAGTTGGCCCCCGACATTGAGATTGTGGCCAGTTTGAATTCCGTGGAGAGCGGTTCTAAATGGTTTAAGACCAATGATTTACCTGACTTGGTTTTTTTGGACATTCAATTGAACGATGGATATGGGTTCGATATTTTGGATGACATTGCCGATCATCCTCCAGTGATCTTTACTACAGCCTATAACGAATATGCCATTCGGGGATTCAAATACAACGGGGTGGATTATCTGCTCAAACCCATCGTAAAGTCGGATTTGAAAATGGCCTTGGAGAAGTTTAAGAAAAATGTGACCCGAAACGGTCATGCCCCCGCTGATAATCTGGCACATCTGAAACAGCTTTTTCACAAAGAGTACAAACATCGGTTTATGGTGAAAGTGGGGAATCAGTTTCGATCATTCAATGTGGAGGACATCGCCTATTTCAAATCCCATGAAGGTTTGATTTGCCTGTTGACACATTCTGGACAGTCCTATCCCATTGAATATACAATCGATCAATTGGAAAACATCCTAAACCCCATTCACTTTTTTAGGATCAATCGTAAGTTTATGGTTTCGGTAAAGGCCGTCACTGAGATTCATAGTTACTTTAATAGCCGCTTACTGTTAAAGTTGCTTCCAAAGGAAGAAGAACAGGTTATTGTTTCCAGGGAACGCACCACCAATTTTAAAAAGTGGTTGGATATGTAACCAAAAAACCCTCGCATTTCTGCAAGGGTCTTGTATCATTAAATCTAGAAGCCTAGATTCTAATATCTATAATATTCGGGTTTGTAGGGGCCTTCCACTTTCACACCGATATATTCCGCCTGGTCTCGCTTCAACTCGGTTAGCTCAGCACCCAAACGTGCCAAATGCAATTTGGCCACTTTTTCATCCAAATGCTTGGGAAGCATGTACACCTCATTTTCGTATTTATCACTGTGGTTCCAAAGCTCGATTTGCGCAAGAGTCTGGTTGGTGAACGAGTTGCTCATCACAAAACTTGGGTGTCCCGTGGCACAACCCAGATTAACCAAACGGCCTTCGGCCAAAACGATAACATCTTTCCCTTCAATGGTATATTTATCCACCTGGGGTTTGATCTCATCCTTGGTATGTCCATAGGCGCCGTTCAACCAAGCCATATCGATTTCATTGTCAAAATGCCCAATATTACACACGATGGCTTTGTCCCTCAAGGCACGGAAATGCTCTTCGCGGATAATATCCTTATTTCCTGTTGTCGTAATCACCACATCGGCATTGGCAACAACCGTTTCCAAGCGTTTTACTTCGTAACCATCCATACAGGCTTGAAGTGCACAGATAGGATCGATTTCGGTAACGGTCACAATGGCACCAGCTCCCCTAAATGAGGCCGCTGTTCCTTTTCCAACATCACCGTATCCAGCGACAACCACTTTTTTCCCGGCCAACATGGTGTCCGTTGCCCTGCGAATGGCGTCAACAGCACTTTCACGGCACCCATACTTGTTATCGAATTTGGACTTGGTTACAGAGTCGTTCACGTTAATAGCGGGCATGGGAAGGGTTCCGTTTTTCACTCTGTCGTACAAACGATGAACTCCAGTTGTGGTTTCTTCGGAAAGACCCTTGATTCCAGCAGCCAATTCAGGATATTGATCCAATACCATATTGGTCAAGTCCCCACCATCGTCCAAGATCATGTTCAAGGGTTGTCTATCTTCACCAAAGAACAATGTTTGCTCAATACACCAATCAAATTCTTCCTCAGTCATCCCTTTCCAGGCATACACAGGAATACCGGCAGCAGCAATAGCAGCAGCGGCATGGTCTTGGGTGGAGAAAATATTGCATGAACTCCAGGTAACATCAGCACCCAACTCAACCAAGGTCTCGATTAAAACAGCGGTTTGAATCGTCATATGCAGACATCCTGCAATTCGGGCACCTTTTAACGGCTGCTCATCCTTATATTCTTCGCGCAATGCCATTAAACCGGGCATCTCTGCCTCGGCAAGTTCAATTTCTTTTCTCCCCCAATCCGCAAGGGAAATATCTTTTACCTTGTAAGGTACGTACGGAATTGTCTTTGTGCTCATACTCTATCTTGATTTTCTTTTTGTAGCTTAGCTATTGACGGCTGCAAAGATACGAAATCGGATATTATTTAACTGTGCCTATTTACAAAACCATAACAGTTTCGCCCACAACTTCGGTATATCTATGGAAGGTTACCGAACCTGAAGAAGAACTGTCCAAAGGGATCAAACTTTCCCCACCATGTCAAAAGCGAATGGATGGTATGAAATCCGAAGCGCACCGTAGGGCTTTTTTAAGCATACGGCATCTTATGGCGGAGGCAGGTTATGCGGATAAAGATTTGTACTACAACGACTTTGGCAAACCCCATTTAAAGGATGGCAACCATATTTCCATCACACATTCGCACGATTTTACTGGGATTATTGTCAGTTCATCGGATGAGGTGGGCATCGATATTGAAAAGCAGCGGGATAAAATTCTTCGAATCGCCCATAAATTTACTCCTATTGAAGAGTACCGAACCTTGGCCAATACCGAGGCCATTATCCGAAAATTGACCATTGTTTGGGGTGCTAAGGAGTCCCTTTACAAAATCTACGCGCAGCAAGGGCTGAGTTTTTTAAAGCATATCGATGTGATGGATTTTGCTTTTGACGACAAGCGAACGGTCGCCCAAATCATGTATAAGGGAAAGAAATCACAGTATGGGGTTGAGTTTATGGAGTTTGAGGGCTTCACAGGAGTTTATGCACTTCGCATGATGGGGGGTTGATACTTCTTTTTAGTAGCTTTGCCTTTGGAAAATTTATGATATCCCATGAAAATATCGGTTGAACTTACGTTGACACCCGTTCAAGATAATTTTGGACCTCCCATTATTAATTTCATCAAAAAACTGCGAGCTTCAGGGCTAAAGGTCATGGAGAATCCATTGAGCACACAGGTGTATGGGGAATATGATGAGGTGATGGAAATGCTTCAAAGGGAGATAAAGGAATCTTTTGAAAACACAGAGCGTATCGTATTGACAATGAAGTTGGTAAAGTCCGATCGAAGTTCGTATGAGCCAGATTTTTGATTGGATTTTTGCCCAATACGGCGGTGTTCCCACCCATATTGTGGTATTGGAGCTGATCAGTGTAGTGTTTGCCCTTTTGAGTGTCTGGTATTCCAAAAGGGAAAATATTTTGGTTTATCCCACGGGAATCATTGCAACGGGAATTGCTGCTTACATCTTACTTTTTTGGGGACTTTTGGGTGATATGCTCATCAATGCCTACTATTTTGTAATGAGTATTGTCGGGTGGTATTTATGGACCCGTAAGGTCGATGAAACGCATTTTATTCCCATTACAAAAACAACTTCCAATGAGAAAAAGTGGTCCATTCTTTTATTTGCTGCGACCTTGGTTTTTGTGACTATTGTCTATTCTCTTGCGGAAAGGTTCAACATATGGACCGCCTATGTGGATACCTTCACAACGGCCATTTTTTTTGTGGGAATGTGGTTGATGGCAAAGAAAAAATTGGAAAGCTGGACATATTGGATTGTGGGAAATGTAATCACCGTACCTTTGTACTGGTACAAGGGGCTTATTTTTAGTTCGCTACTCTATTTGTTGCTAACCATTATCGCCATCTATGGCCATAGATCATGGAAGAAAAGCTTGGGCAAGAGCCCTCAGACCTTGTTAAAGTAGTATTGTTCGGGCCAGAATCCACAGGAAAAACTACCCTTTCACAACAATTGGCCGAGCACTATAATACCGTTTGGGTTCCTGAATATGCCCGGGAATATCTTCAAGAAAAATGGGATAGGGAACAAAAAACGTGCGAACCCAAAGATCTGCTGCCTATTGCTCACGGCCAAATGCAATTGGAAAACACATTGGCGAAGAGGGCAAACAAGATTCTTATCTGCGATACCGACCTTTTGGAGACCAAGGTGTACTCCGAGGCCTATTATTTGGGGCATTGCGATCCCGTTTTGGAAAAGCATGCACTGCAAAACAAATATGCCCTCTATTTTTTAACATATATTGATACACCTTGGGAGGCAGATGACCTTCGCGACAAACCAAATGAAAGGAAACGGATGTTCGCATATTTCAAGGAAACCTTGGAAAAATATGGAAGGAAATTCGTTACTTTAAAGGGAGACAAAACAACGCGGTTTTCAACGGCCATCAAACATATAGACAAACTCCTCAACAATATGATAGACCTTAGCCAAAAAGATTTGGAACAGCTTGAAAAAATGGGAATTTCCAAACAAAAAGTTGCCAATCAAATTGAAACGTTCAAAATCGGGATTCCCTTTGTACAACTTGAAAAAGCGGCTATAGTTGGTGATGGAATTCTAAGATTTTCAGACGGGGAAGAAGCGGAACTTGTACAGTACTTCGAAGAAGCCCGCGGGAAGCTGGATTTGTTGAAATTTGTCCCCGCTTCGGGAGCGGCTTCTAGGATGTTCAAGACCATGTTCAATTTTTTGGATGTCTATGATTTCAAAAAAGAATCCGTAACGGACTATGTTGCACGAACGGGAGATACAGCGGTGCAAAAATATGTGGAAAACATGGCTTCATTTCCATTCCATGATCTTATCGTGGACAGGATAGCTGGAAAGACTTCCAACAGGAATGAGGAAATCTATCTTTTCGTAAAGGAAATGCTCGTTTCCGAAGGATTGGACTATGGATTTTATCCAAAAGGACTATTGCCATTTCACAATTATAACTCCGGAAGTGCCACCCCTTTTGAAGAACACCTAAAGGAAGCTTCGCTTTATGCCAAAACCGATGGGAAGGCCAATCTTCATTTTACCATTTCTGAACAGCATGATGATATGTTCAAGGAAGAGCACGCTAAGGCGGGACCTAAAATAGCAGGACAGACCAACACGGACTTTCACATTACCTATTCCAATCAAAAACCTTCAACGGATACGATTGCTGTGGACATGGAGAACAATCCGTTCAAAAACAATGATGGGTCTTTGTTATTCAGACCTGGAGGACATGGTGCACTCATCGAGAATCTGAATGAACAGGATGCGGACATCATATTCATAAAGAATATTGACAATGTAGTCATTGATGAAAATTTGGAGCAAGTTGCCAATAGTAAAAAAATGCTGGCCGGGGTACTTCGAAAAAATCAGGAGAAAGCTTTTGCCTATGCCACTATGCTTGAAACGGGAGAAGTTTCCAAAGAAAAAGCAATTGAGATTAATACTTTTTTAGAAAAGGAACTTAATGTTCGTTTTCCCGGTGGATTTGACACCATGGACTCAGGAGAACAATTGTCTATATTGAAAGACAAACTGAATCGCCCCATTCGTGTATGTGGAATGGTCAAAAACGAAGGAGAGCCCGGAGGGGGGCCATTTTGGGTGAACGATTCCGAAGGAAACACTTCACTTCAAATCATAGAGTCTGCACAAGTTGATCTATCGGATGCACAACAGGCCGCCATCTTAAAAAATTCCACCCATTTCAACCCAGTGGATTTAGTGTGTGGAGTAAGAAATCACAAAGGGGAAAAATACAACCTATTGGAGTTTGTGGATGAAAAACAGGGGTTTATCACCAATAAGACCAAAGAAGGAAAAGAGTTAAAAGCATTGGAACTACCGGGATTATGGAACGGAGCCATGGCCTTTTGGAACACGATTTTTGTTGAGGTACCCCTTGTCACCTTTAATCCCGTCAAAACCGTGAACGACCTTCTAAAACCCACACATCAGGTCTAAAGACTGAAATTCAACACATAACAGGCTGTCTAAAAAGTAAGGAAAAATGCAGATATCACATCGAGCGCAGTCGAGATGTATTTGATATTCTACATTTTATAAAGTTCTCGACTGCGCTCGAACTGACAAATAGGTACTTTTTAGACAGCCTCTTTTATGCAAAATGTGACCTAATCCAAAAAAGGGTGTCTTATAAGTAGAAAACATAAAACAATGTTTTTGAAAGCGAATAAGATTTTAAGACGAAAAAAAGACACATCTGGGCAAAGTGCCTAGATATTTTTGGTTGGTTGATTTGGTTGGAAGGTCGTACCCAGTGCGACCTTTTTTTGTGACCTATTTCAAAAAACGGTGTCCAAAGAACAGAAACAAAAAAATATGCTTTTCAAGCTCGTATTGGTTCTCGGTGTGCTGGCGTTTGTGCTGTCCATTTTTTTGGCGGCACCATATTTGAATCGGGAACTCAGGGAAAGAAAAAAGAAAAAATCAGGATGATGCTATGCAAACACTGACCATGCATTGTCCAAAACGGCCAATTTCTTTTGAATGGGGATTTTGGTACCGTTGGAAAGGCTGCTTCGGCAGCCTTTTTTTTGTATAAAAATTATACAGTTTTGGTGCTGGGATACACATAAGTATACACTTCTTTTCAGCATCAGATATTGGTAATGCTCTGTTTTCTAGACTTTTATGCTGATTCTAGCGGTATGGAAAAATTTGGCATCCAAATTTCATATAGAAAGTCAAGTTTAATTTCTAAAATAAAATACACCATGAAAAAATTGATTTTAGCAACTGCTTTGACCTTTGTAGGTCTTACAGCTATGGCCCAAGAAGAAACCGCAGAAGTATCCATGGATGAGACCACGGCCGTAGCAGCAACGCAGGATTTTCAAGAGATTAGCGTGGCGGACCTTCCTGAAGCCGTCGCAGCTGCAGTAAAAAAGGATTATCCAACCGCCTCCATTGATAAAGCCTATAAGAATGCATCCGATCAGTTTAAGTTGGAGTTGTCCCTACAAGATGGCACATCTGGAACGGTCTATGCCGATGCTGAAGGCAATTGGATAGAGTTATAGCAAAGTTTTGATTAATCGTGTTAGGTTAGTTTGGTTAGGAGAGGTCCACAGTTGTGGGCCTTTCTTTTGTGATAAATTTACCATGTTTTCATAGTCCTGAGCGTAATTGGTATCGTATATTAGATACTGAGATATGCCCAAAATCTTAATCATTGAGGACGATACTGCCTTCTGTCAAATGCTGCAAAAGTTTTTGACCAAGCATAATTTTGACGTTACCACAAGCTTCACTACAGAGGAAGCCAAAGAAAAACTTCAGGACGTTGTTTTCGATTTAATTCTTTCCGATGTGCGACTTCCCGAAGGGGATGGGGTGGACTTGTTGCCCAGCATTAAAACACAATACCCTAAAACACAGGTAATTTTAATGACAGGTTATGCGGAGGTAAAAACTGCAGTGGACGCCATGAAAAAGGGAGCTTTCGATTATATCGCCAAACCCTTTACCCCGGAAAGTGTGCTGACCGTGATCAGGGGGGCTTTAAATGCCCAAACAAGCGACTACAGAACCGTGATCAAGGATGCCAACAACGAATTGTCGACCAGCGGGATCAAATCAACGGAGGTGGTTATTGGGGAAAGTGAAGCTTCTCAGAAACTTCAGCAGTACATTGTACTTGTGGCTCCGACCGATATGTCGGTTCTCCTCACTGGGGAAAGCGGCACTGGCAAGGAGGTGACGGCCAAGGCAATACATCAAAAAAGCAATAGGGGAAACAAGAAATTTGTAGCCGTGGATTGCGGGGCAATTCCGAAGGAATTGGCCACGAGCGAGTTTTTCGGACACCTGAAGGGAAGTTTTACCGGAGCGATTGAGGACAAGGCGGGCCATTTTGAAGCTGCCCATGGAGGGACCCTCTTTTTAGATGAAATAGGGAACCTTTCCTATGAAAATCAAGTGCAGTTACTTAGGGCCATTCAAGAGCGAAAGATAAAGCGGGTGGGAAGCACCAAAGATATTCAGGTTGACGTACGCATTATTACCGCTACCAACGAAGACTTGCTTAAAGCCGTTGGAGAAGGTACTTTTAGAGAAGATCTCTACCATCGTTTGAACGAATTTTCAATTGAGATTCCCGCTTTGCGGGAGCGAGTGGCAGATTTGCTCAATTTCGCAAATCATTTTTTGAATCAGGCAAACGCCGATCTTGGTAGGCATGTGGATGATTTTTCGGATGAAACAAAACAGTTATTGTTCAATTACAATTGGCCAGGCAACCTGAGGGAATTGAAAAATGCGATAAAACGTGCTGTTCTATTTACAGAGGGAAAGACCATTTACCCTAGCTGCCTTCCCCAAGAAATCCAAAAAGCTTCGGAACAAACTGAACCTTCAAAGTTCTCAAAATCCAACTACGAGAAAGAACGGATTCTTGAGGCGTTGAAACAAACCAATTTCAATAAGAGCAAGGCCGCTAAACTTTTACAAATGACCCGAAAAACCCTCTACAACAAAATCAATCAATACCAACTTGAGGTATAACCAGATAGTTTTTGATGTCTTCCTGAAGCTTAGAAATTTCAGTTTGTAGTTTTTTGTGGTTTTTTCTGATTTTTTTGTTTGAATAATGGGGTTCCATATCCTCCAGTTGCTCCAAAAGTGGTATGATACTTTCAGCCTTTAGTTGTCGGAACAAAGGGAGCATTCGATGGGCTATGGACTTGATTGCTTTGAAATCCTTGTCAATTATTGCTTGGGATAACAGTTCCATATTTTTATCAGTGGTTTCCAAAAACGTTTCCAAAACTTCATGAAGGGCCTGGGGACTGTCCAAAAAAGAAGAAATACTGTCCAAACTGAAAAGCTTCGAAGAAACTTCTGGGGCTTCAACCCCTGAATGAGTAGAATTTGCCGATTCTCCCGTTCCGTTTGCGAATTGCCCCAATAGTTTTAGCAAGTCCGATTTGGAAAACGGCTTTTGCAACACCCCTGCAAATCCAGATTCAAAAAAGATATCTTTATCTAAATCCCGCTTACCTGTCATCGCAATAACAGGTTGGTTTTTATAATGGGAAACCGAACCGCTTTTTAAGGCTTCAACCACTTCAAAGCCATTTTTTTCAGGCATTTGAATGTCGGTCAAGAGCACATCATAATGCAAGGTGCTGTCTTTTTCCAGGTCATTATAATTTGTAAATGTTTTCAAAAGAATGCCGTGCATGCAGCACATTTCTGCTAAAAGCTCAAGAAAAGCCTTGTCATCATCTAGGGCGACCATTGACAGCTTAGAGGAGATACTTAAATCCGGTGATTTTTCAAACAGGGGTGCATCTTTTACATATTGAAGCGGTAGTAAAAGGGTGAAAACGCTCCCTTCATTTTCTTTACTTTTTAAGGTCAAGTCGCCCCCTAGCAGTTTGGCCAATTTTTTCGAGATGGTAAGTCCCAGGCCATGGCCATCATAACTGTTCCCTGAAGGATTTCCAACTTGGGTAAATTCTTGGAACACCAACTCCTGCTTTTCTTTTGGAATACCGATGCCGCTGTCGATGACCTGGATAAAAACCATTGCGTTTCCGTCCATTTCTTTTGTGCTAGCATTCACCTGCACGAAGCCCTGATGGGTAAACTTTAGGGCATTGCTAACCAGATTGGTCAGTATCTGACGTGTCTTATAGGGGTCTCCCAGTATTGGTTTTTTCAGTGAATCAGCGATTTCCAGCTTAAGTTCCAAGGATTTTTTTGAGCTCACTTCCTCAAAATTGGCAACAGTATCAGAAATAATTTCAGAAAGTTTAAATGGAACATTTTCAACCTGCATCTGTCCGGACTCCAGTTTTGAAAAATCCAAAAGACGATTCACAAGATTCTCCACATAGTTGGAAGCTGAGGCAATATTTTTGAAATATTTTTTAGACTTCTTACTATTTCCACCCTGCTCCATCAGTTCAATGTAGCCCTTTATGGTGTTCAAAGGTGTACGAAGATCATGGCTTACCATGGAAATTAGTTGTTCCCGGCTTTTCAGAAGGGATTCGGAATATTGCTTCTCTTTTTCCAATCGTTTTCGGTACAACTGGACTTTCCAATAATCATTGGTAATTAAAAATGTGAAAACAGAAATCACCAGTAACCCTAAGACCATGGTGGCCCACACAAATTGGGAACTTTTTTTCAGCAATTGTTGCTTACCCAGGTTTTCAGAATAGGCACTCCATATGATTTCTTGCTCAAAAGCAGAAACTATACTTCTCAATTTTTGGGAAAGTTCCAGATCGGTTTTGTATATCTCCAATTCCTTTTCCACCATGGAGCGCTCTATTTGAGCGGTTTTTAGCTTGGCCTCTTCCAAAATCGTTTTGGACACCTGAAGTATGGAATCGACCTCATCGGCATTGGATTGCTGTGCATTTGGTGGAATGTTTTTGTTGAGGAGAGCCACATATTCACGAATGGAATTCTGTGTTGTTTCAGGTAGTTGATCAAAATCGGGAACAAAGTTTTCCGGAGTGATCCGGCCCAAGTCTACTTCCATTTTTTGAAAAGTCCGAAGTAATGAGTCTAGGGGCGCATTATTTTCATCTCTTACCTTGAGCTTTCGCAATTCAGCATTGTTGTACACTTTTTGCTGTAAAAGGATTCGCACGCTGTCCAATTTCAACATTTGCTCACTAGTATTGGCCAACAGCTTTAGGGTGTCAACCGTATGGAATATGGAATCCACTTTTTGGGAATACGCTTTTAAGTTTCTTCTTTTTTTGGTTTGTAAAGCTAATTTGGATAGGTTTTCCGCCTCATACAGTTCCGCCAATAGCGTACTTGTCTTCAACAGTTTCGAACTTTCGTTTTTTTTGTTTTGGGAGACGGTATAGTCCTTGAATTCCGAATAGATAAAAATGCCAGCCAAAAGAACCAGCAGACCCAGGGCCAAATAGCTGCCTATGATTTTTAAAGTAAACCTGCCTTTGGATTTTGGGCGCATAACCAAAACGTATTGAGGTATATACGTAGTCGCACAAGCTCTGCGGTTGTTGGCAAACGTTAATTAACGTGTTTTTTGCTATGAAATATGAACCGCACATGCTACATTTGCCCTCATCTCAAAGGGGTGCTCTTTTAGGGCTGAGATTATACCCAATGAACCTGGGCGGGTAATGCTGCCAAGGGATTGCGCAAGGCGCATCTTGGAATTTCCATGTTTCTTTTGAAACAAAAATCATTTAGTAACAAGAATAATGACCCCTTTTATTCGTAACA
>JANQRD010000190.1 GCA_028284725.1 Allomuricauda sp.
GCGGTGGCGTGGAGGTGGATGCCGTTCCTTTTTACGACATGATCGATGACAAAACGGGTTACATCGTATTGGCAAGATTCAACCGAAAGGCCTCTGCGCAAACCAAATCCGCCATGCAAGATTTAAAGGGAAGAGGCGCCGAAAGGTTGGTGTTGGATCTTAGAGGCAACCCGGGAGGTCTGCTGTCCGAAGCGATAAATGTGACCAATTTGTTTGTTCCAAAAGGAGAATTGATTGTAACGACAAAATCCAAGGTGAAAAAATTCAATCAGGAATATCGAACCAAAAATCGGCCTGAAGACCTGGATATCCCCTTGGTAGTGCTTATAAATGGAAAAAGTGCCTCCGCCAGCGAAATTGTTTCGGGTGGATTGCAGGATTTGGATCGAGCTGTGGTCATGGGAGCCAGGAGTTTTGGAAAAGGGTTGGTACAGCGTCCTTTGAAACTAACTTATGGCACCCAACTTAAAGTGACCATTTCCAGGTACTACACACCTTCGGGACGCTGTATCCAGTCCCTGGATTATTGGAACAGGGACGCCGAAGGAAATGCAATTCGAAACACCAATTTTGAGGAGTTTACGACCCGAAACGGGAGGAAAGTACAGGATGGCGGCGGCGTAATGCCCGATGTTGAGATTACTTCCTTAAAAACGAATACATTGATCGATGCCCTTCAGAACAACAATATCGTTTTTGATTTTGCCACTGATTTCTATTATGGGCATAACTTTGATTCCGTAGAAGGCTTTTCTTTTTCTGAGGCGGATTATGAAGCTTTCAAGAAATATGCCCAAACCCAAGATTTTTCATTTCAGACCGAAACCGAAGACCTTTTGGAAAAGTCCATAAACACAGATGAACACCTTTTGGGCCCTGAAGTCCAGGAAAAATACAAGGATCTGCTTTTGGCCGTAAACCGAGGTAAAATTACGGCTCTGGATACCTTCAAAAAGGAAATCACGAAAAACCTGGAGGACGAAATCATAAAGCGGTATTTCTACCGCGAAGGATTGTATAAATACTATCTAAAGCACGATGATGCGATATTGGCCGCTACGGGAATGCTCGCTGATGACTCAAAATACAAGAGTATTTTACAGTAGCTATGCCCTAGAATGTTGACACTCTTCAATTTATCCATTGTAACAAGCCTTACCTATGCAAAAACTAACCGTGTGTGAACTTTTTGCCGGTGTCGGTGGGTTTCGCTTGGGCTTGGAAAACACCAAAAAGTATAAGGTTGTTTGGAGCAACCAATGGGAGCCGTCCACAAAAACCCAGCATGCTTCGCTGGTTTATGAAGCGAGGTTTGGGAATCAAAACCATACCAACATCAATATTGAGGAGGTTCCTACTTCAAAAATTCTAGATCATGATCTTTTGGTTGGCGGATTTCCCTGCCAAGACTATTCGGTAGCGACCACATTAAAGAATTCAAAGGGTCTAATTGGAAAAAAAGGGGTCCTTTGGTGGTCCATTCATCGCATTCTTTCTGAAAAAAAGGTGAAACCAAAATATCTCTTCCTCGAAAATGTAGATCGGCTCTTAAAATCTCCCTCTACCCAAAGAGGCCGGGATTTCGCGGTAATGTTGAAAAGCCTGGATGACCTGGGGTATGCCGTGGAATGGCGGATAATCAACGCTGCGGATTATGGAATGCCACAACGTAGGCGCCGCATCTTTTTTTTGGGGTATCACAAGTCAACAGCGCTTTACAAACAGCTCTCGGAAACCAATCCTTCGGATTGGATTTTGGAACAGGGGGTTATTCCAACTGCATTTCCCGTGGAAAACTCGTTCCAAAATGCTATTTCCTTTGATTTGGAGGATGATTTGGTAACACTTTCCGATACTTTTAATGATGAAGGAAAATTGTCTCCCTTTCTCAATTCGGGAGTTTTGGTAAATGGTCGTATAACCACATTGAAAACATCGCCTTCATATGATGGAAATCGAGTAGTGCTTTCCGATATTTTGGAAAATGGAACCGCCCATTCCAGTCTTTTTGTTTCTGACTCTGAACTTCCAAAATGGGAGTACCTTAAAGCGGCCAAAAAAGAAGTCCGAACCACCAAAGCCGGTTACAATTATAATTATAGCGAGGGCAGCATGGTTTTTCCAGATGCCCTAGATCAACCTTCGAGGACTATCATAACCGGAGAGGGTGGTAAATCCCCTTCCAGGTTCAAGCATGTGGTCCATACCAAAAAAGGCCTCCGAAGATTATCTCCGATAGAACTTGAGCGGCTCAATATGTTTCCTGATAATCATACCCGATTGGATGGCATTTCCGATACCAAACGCGCATTTTTTATGGGGAACGCACTGGTTGTTGGCATCGTTGAGAAAATTGGACTCTCCCTTTTTCAAAAGATAGCCCAGGTTTCCAAATAACCCTTTTACCGTGATTGTTTATCTCCAATAATTGTTCGCCCTGGCGATGGTATCGAACTCAGTGGCCACCACTTGCCCTATGGCAATAAGCATAGATGCATCGTTCGCGTAGGTGGGACGCAATTTTTCGCGAATCGCTGCATCGGGTTGGGTAATCTTAATGACCAATCTGGCCATTTTTATCGCCAAAGCCCTGCCCTCTTCTGGGGTATTGGTCAGCAATGAGTTTCCGGGTATCAATTGTGTTTGTTCTGACATGGTTTTATGTTTTATTTCCCACAAAACTAGATTGGAGCCATTCGTAAAACAGTGACACTTGTTACTTTACAGTACTTTTATTTTACGCCCTTCCTGTTTTATCTTTTGATCAAGACCCAGTTTTTTCATAATTCGAGTGATGACCTCCCTAGATGTTCCTAAATCATCCGCGATATTCTGGTGAGAAATGCTCAAAAGATTCGATTTTTCAAGTTTGACCTTTTTTTTGAGATAATCAATCAAACGATCTTCAAGGTTGTAGCAGATTATCTGCTTCGTGGTGTTGAGCAAATCTTGATAGTGTTTTTGATATTCCTGAAAAACAATGTTCCCAAATGTGGGATACTTGGACAGCCATAAGTGTACCCTTCTGATTGGAAGAAGCAATAGGCTACAATCTGATTCAGCGACCGCGGTAAAATCAGCTGGCTCATCCCTAATAATATGTGCAAAACTGTACATACAAGCTCCTCCAGAGGAGATATAGTACAATAAAAACTGAATATCCTCCTCTACACTGAACACCTTAACGTGACCACTCAATACAATAGGCAAGTTTCTAACATACTGACCTTGATTAACGATAGTTTCGCCAACTGGAAAATCTTTGATGGCAGCATGTTTTTCTATCTCTGAAATGAGCCCTTTTTCCAGGTTAGGGTAGCACTTTATTAGAAAATCGGTGTTCATTTCGCCACAGTTTCCTTTACCATACGGATATGCGGAATGCCATCCTCCTGATACCCCTCGCCTTGTGTATCAAATCCTAAATCCTGATAGAATTTAATCAAATACGTCTGAGCCGATAGTTCAATTGTAGCTTCTGGAAATCTCTTTTGGACTTCCTTAAGCGAAGCTTCCATAATTACCTTTCCAAAACCAAACTTTCGCTTATCCTTTGGGACAACGACCCTGCCGATGCTCACATTTTCAAAATAATCGCCCGGCGCAAAAACACGGGTGTAGGCTACAATATTCCCATCTTTTAATCCGAAAATATGCAGCGCTTTTTCATCCTTGCCATCCAAATCTTGATATGCACACTCTTGTTCCACCACAAAGACCTCGCTCCGTAATTGCAGTATTTGATACAATTCGAAATTGGACAACTGATCAAATGTTTTTACAGAGATTTCCATCAATCTTGCACGATTACGTTTTTGGAATCACATTTATCAAACTCCGGTTGGATGTTCACATGATTGATTCCATGTTTGTGATACACGTGTTCCTCGATTTGTTCCAAAATCCGATCAAATTCGGATAGTTTGATATCCTCCTTAAAATCAATATGCGCCTCTAAGTGGATTTCATCCTCATTCAACTGCCAAATATGTACATGATGTACATTTTTCACCGGTTCAATACTACATATCGATTCCACAATTTCTTGAATCACAATGGATTTTGGTGTGAAGAGCATCAATACTTTGGTTGATTCTTTTAACAAATCATATCCCATGTAAATCAGATAGACACCTATGATCATGGTCAATATCGCATCCACCCAATACACCTGAAAAAACTTCATCAATAACCCCCCAATCAAAACGGCCACGGAAGCCATCATGTCCGTAAGAAGATGCAGATAGGCAGATCTCATGTTCATATTGCTCTTTGAATCCCTTTTTAGGAGCAACACACTGAATCCGTTGGCTGCTATACCAAGCAAGGACAACCATATTACCAAGTTGGAGGCTATCTCTTGTGGTTCGAGTAACCGTTTTACTGCTTCAATCATCAAAATGATCGCAACCACCATCAAGGTTGCCGCGTTAACAAAAGCCGCCATGATTTCAGCTCGTTTATAACCAAAAGTTTTATGGCTTGATGCTTTCCTTTTTCCCAATAAATTGGCTGCATAACTGATTATCAGGGAAAGTACATCGCTAAAATTGTGTAGCGCATCGGATAAAAGCGCAAGGCTGCCGGAAATGATACCACCAATTACTTGCGATAGTGTAATCGCAATGTTGAGCAGAATGGAGATGAGTAGATTTCTTCCCTTTAAATCGTTATGGGAATGTGAGTGCCCATGGTGATGATGGTTCCCCATACGCTGGTAGTTTACTATCTACATGGAATTTTTTCTATCCTTCTTTCGTGTCGTCCTCCTTCAAATTCGGTGTTTAAAAAGGTATCTACCATTT
Organism: Allomuricauda sp.; assembly: GCA_028284725.1. Lineage (GTDB taxonomy): Bacteria > Bacteroidota > Bacteroidia > Flavobacteriales > Flavobacteriaceae > Flagellimonas. Next base: position 4,806 of record JANQRD010000190.1, read on the forward strand.
CCAATGCCTGAGGTAGGGCAATAAATCGAGCTGGCAAGCTTAAAATGTTAGCATCGTTGTGTTCCCTAGCCAATGCTGTTATTTCTTTGTTCCAGCAAAGTGCACCACGGATTTGTCCGTGTTTGTTAATGGTCATGCTGGCACCATTACCGCTTCCGCAAATAACTATACCAAAATCGACCTTTCCTTCCTCCACATCCAACGCCACTGGATGTACAAAATCAGGATAGTCAACACTATCGGTACCATCGGTACCATGGTTGACCACTTCAATACCTTTTGATTTCAACCAACCTATGATTGCTAATTTGTAATCCGTTCCTGCATGATCGTTACCAATTGCTATCTTCATTGGTTTTGGTTTTTTAGTGTGTGCCCTAAAGGTACAATTCTTTTTAGGGAGCTTTGTTCAAAAAAACTATCAAATACTTGCACTTTGTTCTGAATCAGGGAATTAAAAAAATTGTTGATTTGTTGATCTTTTGAAGAAAACTATGGGAAATTAAATTTTGAAATTTCAAAATATTACGCCAATACATAGATTTTTTTAAAGTTCAACAGATATTTCATTAAAAATTAATCAACCTAAAAGAAACATTAAACGCCATTAATTAACATTAAATCAATATTCAGTTTTCAATAAATTCATGTTGAAAACACTTATCAAACATCGTTTATAAAAAATTTAAGTCCTTGATTTTGACATTTATTTTGAATGGAAAGATTGTGAACAAAAAAATTAATCTGTTCAACACAACTTTTTCAAAGAAAAATTATTCCACATTTCAACAAGCTATCATAACCATCATTTTTTTAAATTTTAAAAGAAAGAAAGATGTATATAATAGTTACTGTTGATAAAACTGTTTTTGTTGGATTAGTTGTTGCTTCTTTCTTAGGTCACAGATTATAATTCGTATTTTTCGACCATAAAACAGGTAAATGTCCAGGAAAAAGAAAAGAGCTCGTAGTCAGCGGAAAAATGAAATTACAAAAGGCATTTTCACTATACTCGAAAAAGAACCATCGAAAAGCTTCAACTATAAACAGATTGCTGCAAAACTTGGTATCACAGAAACCAAGGATCGGAATGATCTCATAAAAAGATTGGGACAACTTAAGGCATCAGATAGGATTGTTGAAGTGGAGCGGGGAAAATTCAAGAAAAAACCTTCATTAAAGACATATCTAACGGGACGCATTGATGTGACCACCAGTGGCAATGCCTATGTTATTGTTGATAATGAAGAACGCGATGATATTTTTATACCCTACAATCGGTTGAACAGGGCTTTTCATGGAGATAGTGTAGAGGTCTTCCTGAAACCAAGACGAAATGGCAAAAAGCCAGAAGGTGAAATATCGAAGGTTTTGGAAAGAAAAAAGAACAGTTATGTAGGCACTGTGGACAAGCAGAAGACTTTTGCTTTTGTAAGACCATCTGATCCGAAAATGTATACGGATATCTTTATTCCGATGGAAAAACTGAAAAAGGCGGAAGATGGGGATAAGGTATTGGTGAATTTGGGTGATTGGCCCAAAGATGCGGAATCGCCATACGGTGAAGTAGTCCAGATTTTGGGCAAACCAGGTGAACATAATACTGAAATTCATTCCATTTTAGCGGAATATGGACTGCCTTATGAATTCCCTTACGAAGTGGAACAGTTCGCCAAGACCTTGGATACCTCAATAAAAGCTTCGGAAATTGCAAAACGGAGGGACATGCGCAAGGTGTTGACCTTTACCATTGACCCAAAAGATGCCAAGGATTTTGATGATGCACTTTCCTTTCAAAAATTGGAGAGCGGAAACTACGAAATAGGAGTTCACATTGCCGATGTGTCCCATTATGTGGAACCAGGAACGGTTTTGGAAGATGAAGCATACGAACGGGCAACTTCGGTGTATCTGGTAGACCGTGTTGTGCCCATGTTACCTGAAATTTTGTCAAACAATGCTTGTTCGCTACGACCCAACGAGGAAAAATATACGTTTTCGGCCATTTTTGAGATGGATGAAAAAGCAAATCTTATCAATCAGTGGTTTGGAAGGACCGTAATCAATTCCAACGAGCGGTTTGCTTACGAAGAAGCGCAGCACATCATCGAGACGGGAGAAGGAAACATTCCGAAGGAGATTTCCATTAGAAAAGGCGCATATTCGGTTGATGCTGATGTGGTTGAAGCCACTTTGACTTTTGATAAACTGGCCAAAATTATGCGAAAACAACGGATGGACAATGGTGCCATTTCGTTTGATAAAATTGAGGTACGATTCAATCTCAATGCCGAAAATGAACCACAAAGTGTTTATTTTAAAGAAGCAAAGGATGCCAATAAACTGATTGAGGAATTTATGCTCCTGGCCAACAAAAAAGTGGCCGAATTCATCGGAAAACAGAAAAAAACCTTTGTATATAGAATTCATGATGAACCCGATGAGGAAAAGTTAATGGCACTTAACGGTGTCATATCTCGATTTGGACATAGCATTAATCTTCAGGATAGAAAAAGTATAAATAGTTCTTTGAACCAATTGCTTCAGGATGTAAGGGGTAAAAAGGAACAAAATCTGGTGGATACGCTAACAATACGAAGTATGAGCAAAGCGGTTTACACCACGGAGAACATTGGGCATTACGGATTAGGTTTCGAATATTATTCCCATTTTACCTCACCTATTCGTAGATATCCCGATGTGATGGTGCATCGTTTGTTGCAACACTATTTGGACGGAGGCAAGCAACCAAAGGCCACACTGTACGAGGAAAAATGTAAACATTCCTCGGATATGGAACTGCTGGCGGCCAATGCGGAACGGGATTCTGTGAAGTACATGCAGATAAAATTCATGGAAGATCATAAGGATCAAGAATTTTTAGGCGTAATTTCGGGAGTAACGGAATGGGGAATTTATGTGGAAATTATAGAAAACAAATGCGAAGGAATGGTTCGCATCAGGGACATAAAGGACGATTATTACATTTTTGATGAGCGACAATATGCCATTGTAGGTGAACGGTATAAGCGAATGTACCAATTGGGGGATGAAGTTTACGTGATGGTAAAAAACACGGATTTGATTAAACGACACTTGGATTTTTCGTTAATCGGTAAAAAAGAGTGATACTATTTTGTAAGAAAATATGTTATCCATTGGTAATCAATTTATAACCAATGAAAACGACTAAGATTTTTTTGTTATTTCTTTCCTTTCAGGTGCTCTCCGCACAAGGTGAAAAAATTACGCAAGAGCTTGGAAAGTTTACCGAGGTAAAAGGGTTCGATGGACTTTCCATAAATCTGATTAAATCAGATGAGAACAAAGCTGTGATCACGGGTGCCAACACAAGAAAAGTCGCCATTGTGAACAATGATGGGGTATTGAAGTTTCGTATGGAAATCGATAAGATTTTTAGCGGCTACAGAACTTTTATTGATTTGTACTATACTGAGGAACTGAAAGTTCTTGATGTGAACGAGGATGCAAGAATGGCTTCTGAGGATACCTTTGTACAGGGGATTTTGGATCTTAGGGCCCAAGAAGGCGGTGAGTTGGTCGTGAAATGCCAAACAGAGCAACTTCTGGTAAAATCCGTTTCTGGAGGAGAAATCGAAGTGGAAGGTTTTTCGGATAACCAAGATATTATCATCAATACCGGTGGTTCATATAATGGAAAGGGTTTCAAGACCAAGTTTACTACGATTCGCGTCAACGCCGGAGGCGATGCCAGCATTTATGCCACGAATTATGTGAAAGCCAATGTTAAGGCAGGTGGTGAGGTCTTGGTATATGGTGACCCCTTAAAAATGGATGAAAAAACTGTTTTCGGCGGAAAAGTAAAACGTATGGAACAGGAATGATGATAGACGATATTCAGGCAGCGGTTCCCTTGGGCTTTTTGTTGAGTTTTATGATTGGCCCAGTCTTTTTTGTGCTTCTGGAAACCAGTGCAACAAAGGGGTTTAGGGCTGGATTAAGCTTGGATATTGGGGTAATCATTGCAGACATCGTTTTTTTGCTGATAGCTTATTTCAGTAGTTTTCAATTATTGGAAAACCTGAGCAACCAACCAGGCCTTTTCGTTTTTGGTGGAATGATTCTATTGGTGTACGGGATTGTAATTTTTGTCAAAAAGGAAGCAAAAAAGGCAAGTTTAAAAGCTTCTAAAGGGAACTATCTAAGTTTGATGGTCAAGGGCTTTTTATTGAATTTCATCAATATTGGGGTATTGGCATTTTGGCTCGGACTCATTGTAATTGTGGGACCGAGCTTGGATAACGACCCCAACCGCATTCTGGTTTTCTTCGGAACTGTTATTGTAGTCTACCTGATGACCGATATGGCCAAAATCTTATTGGCCAAGCAACTGAAAAGGTATCTCACCCAAGAGCGGATTGTACTTATTAAGAAAGGACTCGGGGTTGTTTTAATTGCATGCGGAGTGGTTTTGATTATCAAAGGATTTCTTCCAAAGGAACGATTCAACATACAGGAAGGAATAGAACGCATAAGCGAATAAAAAAACCCAACAAAACTGCTGGGTTCTTGAGGCATCGAGCGGATTCGAACCGCTGTACAAGCTTTTGCAGAGCTGTGCCTAGCCACTCGGCCACGATGCCATTTTAGTGGAGCAAATGTACTACTTTTTTTAGCTTGCCCAAAGGCTTATTGTGGTCTTTCGGCCTGTAACACAACGGCTACACTTTCAACATCCCCGCCAATAGGTGGATTTATTTTGGCGACTTCGATTTCTGCTTTGGTTACGGCTTCAATTTCAGCAAAAACTCGGTTTAGGATGCGTTTGGCTACATGTTCCAAGAGATTGGAGCGAACAGCCATTTCTTCTTTTACAATATTGTTCAAGTGAACGTAATCGACGGTTTCACGAAGCTTGTCGGATTCGGCAGGTTGGGACAGATTGGCAAAAACTTCCAAATCAACCCGATAATCACTACCAATGAGCATTTCTTCCTTTAAGCACCCGTGGTTGGAATGTACCCTAATGTTGTTCAACCTAATTCTTCCCAAAGCCAATAGTTTAGCGGGACAAAAATAGGCTAAACCATTAAATTAATACATACACCTACAGTTGCTGATACCTTGGAAGAGATCCATACCCACGGTGAGCACATGGGTTCCAGTACTATATCCCAAAATTTCATTGGTAATCACCTGATAGGAATATCCAAAATAGAAATTACTTTTTTTCAAGCCTGCGATTGGAGCGATGTACAAAGGTTCTCCCAATTGGTCATTCAAGAAACGGTAGGTAAGGCCGACATAGTAGTAATCCTCAAAATCGTGAAAACGGAATTTTGCATTTAAATCCGTTACAGAACGACCATCACTCTCAAACCACTGAAAAAATACGGAAGGCTCAATTTCGAGCTTACTGTTTTTACTCTTGGAAATACTATACCCTGTGTAAACGTAGTAGTTTCTCAATGTATTAGGCTCGAAAACGGGATTGAACTGCTCCAAATCTTTGTTGAGAATGTTGGAGGCGTTAAGACTGATGTAGAACTTGTTGTTCCGATAAAGCATTCCTAAATCGAAGTTGTGGTTGGTAGTAGCCCTATCATCGGTGGGACGTTGACCATTGAAGTCGGTAAAATTTTCGACATCAATCCTAAACTGGTTGAAATTATATGAAATCCCGAACGACATGAAAATATCATCGTATCGATTCAGTGTAAGATGGTGCGCAAAGGATACCCGTGCACCACGTTGTTTGGTTTCCCCATTGCTATCATTATACATCAGCATTCCCAAACCTGATCGGTTTCCAATCCGCGCATCGGCGGCAAGGGTTTGGGTATCTGGTGCATCTTCAATACCTACCCATTGCGTAAGCCCGTTCAAACGTACCTTTATGTGATCCCCAATACCTGCATAAGTCGGAGACATTAAAAATGGATTGTCAGCAATGTACTGCGACAACTGTGGTATAGTCAACTCTTGGCCTTTAATGCCAACGGCCAGGAAAATCAGGAAAATTGTGGTATAAACTCGTTTCAACATGGTTCAGTAGGTTAAGTGTCATTGTCGATATAGGGTAAAATGTCCAATAAACTCTCGGTCATCATTCTCGCCTTGAAGCTTGGTGATGTACCAGTAATCGCCTGTGGGTAGCTCACTGTTGTTATAGATACCATCCCATCCGGCATCGCCATATTCCATACGATAGAGCTCTCTACCATAACGATCAAAAATGATCATTAGTACGTTCGGGAAGGCCTCCAGGTTGTCGGGTAGCCACGTATCGTTCAGACCATCTCCATCAGGAGTGAAGAAGTTAGGTATATCGATATCAATAAATTCCATAAAGATTTCCATGGTCACCTCACAACCGTTTTGATCGATTACGGTAACAGGATACGTATCTGTTCTGTTAATGATGAACGTATTGTCCGTTCCGTTGTCCACATCACCAAAGATGAAGGTATAATCCTCCAATCCACCAGTAGCGGTCGCTGTGATTTCGTTGATGTTGCTATTTTCCAATAACAGCGTCAATGGCTCAAATGCAGTGATGCTGAAATCGATAGTGTTGATACATCCGTTAGAGTGTGCAATGGTCAAATAATGATCACCGGGGGCAATGTTCGTAAAGTCCGCACTCAATTGCATATTGGCAGGATCCGTAGAGTCGATAGCGTACAGCACATCATTGATTACCGTGGTATCCTCAAATACAATATCCAAGGAATTATCTGGGATGATACCATTACAGGTATATATCGGGGTTACTGTTGCCGCCAAATTGACACCTGGATTGATTTCCACAAAGATGTTGGTTTCACAACCCTGTGAATCCCTTATGAAAACTACATGGGTAGTCGCGGTTAGGTTTTGGAACTGGAATTGATCCTGTACAAAATCGGCATCCGCATTGGAATTCAAGCTAGTGAAATATGGGGCAGTACCTCCTGTGATATCCAACTCAAAGGTACCATCGGCACTGTTGAAACACACTTCGTGCATTACATTGATGGCCTGAACTTGTAATGGAGCAGGTTGTAGAATTTCAAACTGGAAAGTCTCGAAACAACCATTTCTATCCTGTGCAATTACATCATAGATACCCGGAGCAAGGTCCGTAAATACATTTTCAGTATCGAACTGATTCAGATTCGGTGTAATCGCATAAAGGATTTCTCCAGTACCTCCAGAAACCTCAACAGTAATGGTTCCATCTTCCAAACCGGCACAAGTAACGTCAGTGGACTCTTGCCTATCGATCTGCAATGGAGCAGGATCAACGATATTAATTAATCCACTGGTAACCTGACAGTCCACACTGGTTACATGTACATAATATGTTCCAGCAATCAAACCATTGAATTCACCATCGGTTTGTGGACCAGCAACTGATGAAGTTAGACCAGGGTCACTGAACAACTCGTAAGAATAGTTTCCGAGACCACCTACTGCCTCTGCAATAATGGTAGCGGATGCTTCACCGGTACAGTTGATCATGGCAGCGCTGTCGTCAATATTGACGGCCAAAGGAACAATCGGGTCTACAGTTACTTGGTTCGATATCATGGCTTCACAACCAAATGCATCCCGTACAAAGTACTGATAAGCCCCATCTGGAACCGTAAATGTATGTGTGGTTCCGCCGGACATTGGTGTATAAAGCACGGCATCTGTACTGAATTCATACGGCCCAGTACCTCCAGTAGCGGAAAGCTCAATTTGTGCTTGGGTGGTACACGTCAAAGGTGTCAACTGAATCAAGTTGGCCATTACCTCTGCAGGTTCAGAAATTGTTACTTGAACAGTTTCCATACCACAGTTCCATCCATCCGAAACGGTGATGGAGTAGATTCCAGCCCCAAGGTTATTAAAGATAGGACTGGCTTGTGCACCAGAAGTGGAAACAATAGTAGCACCTGCTGCATCATATACATTCAGTTGATATTGGTATACCCCCTGTCCGTTCAATACGTTAATCGCAGTTACCGTGGCATTGGTATCACCATAACAAACCAAATTGGTCGGTGTGGCATCGATGTCCGCTGTAATTGGAGTCGGTTGAACCAAAGTGATAGGTTCATTGATGATACATCCAGCATTATCGGTAATCTCAACGTCGAACACACCAGCAGAAAGTCCTTGGAACACAAAGCTTACTATGTTGGACACATTGTAGACCTGCGAAGTGGTTGTGTTGGTCAATTGAATGTCGTACGGAATGAATCCTCCATTCGGGGATACTTCAATTTCACCAAGGTTATTAGCACAGCTCACATTCGCAACTTCGATAGGCGTTGCGGTCAAAGCCATATCAGGAGAAGCAATGGTAATCGTGTTCGAATCTTCAACACACGAAGGATGTGCGGTCTGGGTTACACGGACATAGTAATTTCCTCCTGAGAATCCAGGAATTGCCAATGGATTTGTACTGGTATTTCCGGTTCCGGTTACCCCTGTAGTCGTTCCATCAGAATTGAATACTTCATAGGAATACGCCCCTGTGTATCCAGTTATATTGATTTGCATGGCACCGTTGGAATCTCCAAAACAGATGGCTGGAGCTGTTGGTGTTGCAACAACCTCAATCAAGTCGTACGGAAGGATTTCGTATGGCGCGGTATCCACGTAACAACCTGTAACGTTATCTGTTACCCTGAAGGTATAGCTGCCAGGTGCAGCCAGGTCGAATGTTGCGGTAACATTGGTTGGGTTACCGGTCATGGTTCCGTTCGGGTTTCCTATCGGAAGCAATTCATAAGTATATGTATTTCCAGGGTTTCCATCATCCGTCACTGTAATCAACACGTCCTCTGGATTGGCACAGCTAATGGCAGTTGTCCGCGTTACGACTGCAGTAAATACATTGATAGGCTGAATTGCAGGAACAACGGCTGACTGAGGACACGAATTTGCATCAGTCACATAAGCCGTAAGGTTTTGAACTGCTCCAGTATCAACTACTTCAAACGTGTTTGATGTTTGGAAGTTGATATTGTCAATACTGTACAAATAAGGACCTGTTCCACCTGAAGCGGTCACCGTCACCGTAGAAGTATTCACAGCATTGCTTGCGTTACATACAAATGGTGTAGCCGAAGCGGAAACTACAAGAACCGTAGGTTCAGGAACGGTCTCATCATGGAAATCATCACATGATCTGCCCGAGATAACCCTTACTCGATAGTCCCCTTGCGGAAGATTATCGAATACTGGACTGGTTTGGGCAGTTCGGTATGGCGTACCCAAGTTAGTAATCTCATATAGTTCATAAGTATACACCGGATTGACTGCAGAAACCGGATCTAATTCAACGGTAAGGCTTCCATCGGAACCTCCATTACAATTTACTGGCTGCACCACAACATTAGTGATAACAGGGATAACCGGGTCATCCAAATCCTGTGTTGTTGTCACCGTACATGGGGTAACGGTATCCCCATCGGTCACGGTAAACGTATAGGTTCCGGATTGGGTAAGTCCTGTAAAGACACCTGTTGTATTGTTCATTGTCGTAATCCCATCAGGGAAGAGCACATCAAATGTAAGGTTGGCTGAACCTCCGGTTACGTTTATGGTCACATGACCTCCTGGATCTACGGTACAATCGATAGGTTTCACGACTGTTGGCGTAGCCACCATTTCATCTAGCAGCACTACTGGACCGACAGTTGTAGTACATGACCATTGATCAGCAATCAATACTTCGTAAGAGCCTTCACCTAAACCAGAGAAAACGGTACTGTTCTGTGGTGAACCAACATTGCTTCCATTTCGGATCAATTGATAGGTATAGTTGCTGTTCTGACCTCCAGTGGTTCCTACGACCTCGATTTCACCTTGAAGTGCTGTACAGTTTTCCTGATTGATCTGCAATGTAGCTGTAATAGCTATTGGATCGACCAAGTTGACATCTGGCAATTGGAATTCACATCCATTTTGGTCAGCAACCCATACCTGGTAATCAGTTCCAGGAGCAAGTCCACCGGAAAGGCCGGTAAACAATGGAGAAGCTTGATAACTTCCTGGGTAAGTCGGAGCAGGGTTGG
>JANQRD010000208.1 GCA_028284725.1 Allomuricauda sp.
GCTTGCGCCGCTCTACATTTTTCAGCTAAAGTGCCTTGTGGGGTAAGTTCCACTTCCAGTTCGCCGCTCAACATCTGCCGTTCAAATTCATCGTTTTCCCCAACATAGGAGGAAATCATTTTTTTGATTTGGTGATTCTGCAACAACAGCCCCAGTCCAAAATCGTCCACTCCGGCATTATTGGAAATACAGGTGATGTCCTTTACGCCCAATTTCACCAGTTGGGCAATAGCATTTTCAGGAATGCCACAGAGCCCAAACCCGCCCAACATAAATGTCATGCCATCTGCAACTCCTTCCAATGCCTTTTCAACATCATTTACTGTTTTATTAATCATGTAAGTCTTTGTTTCTGATTGCTTGAAAATACGATTTAAATGAAAAAGCCCCAAGAAACGATTGTTGCTTGGAGCTCATTTTTAGATTTAAATTTCTTTCTTAAAAACCGATATCATCATCTAAATCATCTTCGGTATCGGTTTCCTCCTGAAGTTTTTCCAATACTTTGGTACAGTCTACATTTATGGACATCTCTTCTGGTTCTTCAAAGGCTTCTTTGGAAACTCCCAAATCTTCATTTTCATAATTTTTTTTCATGTACAATGCCCATATCGGTAACGCCATGGAAGCTCCTTGCCCATAAGTGAGGCTGTTAAAATGTATGGAACGGTCATCTCCACCTACCCATACCCCGGTCACCAAATTGGGTACCATTCCCATAAACCACCCATCACTTTGGTTTTGAGTGGTGCCTGTTTTTCCCGCTATTGGATTGGTAAGCAAATAGGGGTATCCTGTTATGATCTCCTTGTACACGGTTTGTTCCTTGGCAAAAGAATGTCGTAGCCTTCCACCAGATCCATATTGGGTGACCCCTTCCATCAAATTGACCATGGCATAGGCCACATCCTTGCTCAACACATCCTTGGTTTCGGGCACATATTCGTAAAGTACGGTGCCATTTTTATCCTCGATTCGTGTTATCATCACCGGCTTTACATAAACCCCTTGATTGGCAAAAGTCCCGTAGGCCCCAACCATTTCGTAAACGTTGAAATCTGGCGTGCCCAATGCGATGGAGGGCACTTCGGGAATCTCTTTCGTAAGTCCCATCCCCTTGGCAATACTTACCACAGACCTGGGTCCGACCTTATCGATCAACTGGGCCGTTACCGTGTTTACCGAATTGGCCAATGCATTTTTTAGGGTCAAGTTTTCCCCAGAATACTTTCCATCCGAGTTTTTAGGACACCACGCTTCCATGTTACCATGTTTCAATGGCTCAATGCAATACTGATTGTCCGGCAAAGAATCGCAGGGAGAATATCGCAATTGATCAATAGCCGCGGCGTAGACAAAGGGTTTAAAGGTAGACCCAGCCTGTCTCGCTCCCTGAATCACGTTATCGTACTGAAAATGTTTATAATCAACGCCGCCAACCCATGCCTTAACATGGCCGGTTTGCGGTTCCATGGACATCATGGCGGTACGCAAAAAGGTTTTGTAGTACCGGATGGAGTCCATTGGTGTCATGATCGTATCCTTTTCATAGGAATCGCTGTTCCAATCGAACACCGTCATTTCCGTTTTTTCGTTGAACGATTTTTTGATTTCCTCCTCACTCTTACCAGCTCTAGACATACTTCTCCATCGTGCAGATCGTCTCATGGCACTGCGCATTATGGTATCGATTGCCCCACGGGTTATATCCAGGAAAGGTGCAGTGGGATTCCTTTTTTTTGTATTCTGATGAAAAAATTCAGCTTGTAACCGCTTCATGTGTTCTTCCACAGCGACTTCAGCATTCTTCTGCATCCTAGAATCTATGGTGGTGTAGATTTTCAAGCCGTCCAAATAGATGTTGTACTTCTCGCCATCAGGTTTTGGATTGTCCCTCACCCATTTATTAAGCCAACTTTGGGTATACATTCTAAAATATGTGGCCAACCCCTCTCTATGGGATTCTGGACTAAAGTTAATGTCCATTTCCAAATTTTGAAGGGAATCTTTTTCCTTTTCGGTGATATACCCATACTTGGCCATTTGACCCAGAACAGTATTCCTGCGGTTCAGCACTAACTCATATCTTCGAATAGGGTTGTATAGCGAGGAGTTTTTAAGCATCCCCACTAATACTGCCGACTCTTCTGTTCTCAATTCTGAAGGTTCTTTTCCAAAATAGATTCGCGAAGCAGATCGGATTCCATCTGCGGCATATCCAAAATCATAGATGTTCATGTACATCGCTATGATTTCTTGCTTGGTGTAGTTTCGTTCCAAACGAATCGCAATAACCCATTCCTTGATTTTTTGGGTCACGGCTTGGAGGATGTTCTTTGACCGTACCCCCACAAAAAGCTGACGGGACAATTGTTGGGAAATGGTACTCGCCCCACCTTTGGTTCCCAAATAGGCAAAAGCCCTGATGGTGCCTCTTGCGTCTATCCCCGCATGATCATAATACCGGGCATCCTCCGTGGCTACCAAGGCATCCACCAAGTTCTGTGGTAAATTTTCATAGGCAACAGGTGTACGGTTGTCATCCAAATACAACTTGCCTAAAGTTTCCCCATCGGAAGAAATAATTTCGGTGGCCAAATTGGTATTCGGGTTTTCTAAGTGTTCAAAGGTTGGCATCTTACCAAATGCGCCCCATGAGGCCAAAAGAAAAATTAAAACAACCACTAGAACACCTGATCCGAAGAGAATCCAAAACCACTTAATGTAAGGGAAGAAGCTTTTTGGTTGCTGCCGTTTTGTTTTTGCCATTGCGTTATTGGGTGCTTTTTTCAATTTCGAGACCTACATCTATGATGCCCTCCAAAAGATGAACTCCCTCAACATTGCCATTTTTGCGCATGGCATGGGAGATGCTTACTCTATATACGCCAGAATCGGGAAAAACGACTTTTTCTTGAAACCAAAGTTTATTTTCCTTAACGCTTCCAAAGCCTTTGCCCAACCATTCACCGGAAGGTTCCGCCATTTTATATTCCAAAGTATCCCTAAAGGTATTCCCATCGGGATGCTCCAGTTCCGTGATTAAAAAAAGGTTGCTGAACTGGTAACTGTTGTCGTTTCTGATGTTGATGAACATATTGTGCGCCATCGCCGTGTCCAATTCCGTGAATTGAAAGTCTACAGGGCTATCCATATTCCATTTTCCGTTCTCCATGGCTTTGTAATCTGAAAAGACCAAATTATCGTTACATGAAATCAAACCTAAAATGAAAACTGGAACGAAGAACCATTTATTGTGCATTGGAAGCCGCTTTTGATTTATTTTTTCTTCGCTTCTTATTATTTCTTTTTCTTTTCTTGGGACGATCAAAGCGGGTAAGGCTGTCCTGGCCTACAACATTTTCGAATGCCATTTTTTCTTCACTCACGTTCATCTGGGCATACTCCTCCAGACTGGCAATTTTTTCATTGTTCTTGTTCATCTCAATGATTTCGAGCACTTGATCCTTGTCCAGTGCATGCCAAGTGGCGGGGTCATCCCTGTATGAAAACCACAAGGTCTCTTTGAAGATATCGGCCTTTTGGCAAAAAGCAACCCCCTTTTTTGTCTGAAGTTTGCTGTCCTGGGGTGGAAAATCCTTAAGTGCTTCCAGGTACATATCCAATTCGTAATTGAGGCAGCATTTTAACTTTCCGCATTGTCCGGCCAACTTTTGGGGATTGAGCGCCAACTGCTGATATCGAGCTGAAGATGTACTCACCGATCTGAAGTCTGTTAACCATGTGGAGCAGCAAAGTTCGCGACCGCAAGATCCTATTCCACCCAAACGCTGTGCCTCTTGGCGGTAACCTATTTGGCGCATTTCAATCCGAATGCCGAAGGCCTTCGCCATGTCCTTGATCAATTGTCGAAAATCAACCCGTTCCTCGGCCGTGTAATAAAACGTGGCTTTGGATCCATCGCCTTGAAATTCCACATCGCTCAGTTTCATTTCGAGTTTTAGGGAAATAGCTATTTCGCGGGAGCGTTTTTGTATCTCTGCTTCTTTATTTCGGCACTTTTGCCAGATATCTATATCGCGTTGAGACGCTTTTCGGTAAATCTTTGGAATAGTTGTGTCATCAAGCGCCACTTTTTTCTTTTTCATCTGCACCTTCACCAACTCTCCCGTCAAGGTTACAATGCCCACATCATGGCCGGACTTTGCCTGAGTAGCAACGACATCCCCAATGGACAATGGAATGTTGTCCACATTTCTAAAGAATTCCTTTCTGCTATTTTTAAAGCGTACCTCTACACAATCAAAGGGTTTCTGACCATTGGGCAACGCCATATTGGAAAGCCAGTCGAAGACTGTCAGCTTATTACAACCATCTGTGCCGCAAGTACCATTGTTCCTGCAACCACGCGGTTGTCCATCCTTTCCGGTTGAACAACTGCTACATCCCATATTTAGTATCTTGATTCAAGGAAACAACGAACAATTCCTCGAATAGGGTTCATAAATTATCTAGAGGTAAATATAGCACAATTTGCGGCAGCAGGGAAATGTTACTTCTTGTACTTCAATACCTCCGAACGCCCCTTTTTAAAGATTTTGTTGCTCACCGTTTTGCCTTTTCGGTGTCTTTTTTGCTCTTCGAAGGGCAATGCATGGACCTCTTTGCAATCAGCAGAACAGCAATTGTCCATGGCCTTTGCACACTCCTCACATTGTATAAAAAGCAGGTGGCAAGCCTCATTGGCACAGTTCACATGTGTGTCGCAGGGCTTTCCACATTGATGACAATTGGAAATGACATCTTCTGATATACGCTCACCTCGGCGATGGTCAAAAACAAAGTTTTTGCCTAAAAATTTGTTTTCAAGTTCTTGTTCCTTTACCTGACGCGTGTACTCTATAATTCCACCTTCAAGTTGGTACACATTTTTAAACCCTTTGTGCTTGTAGTATGCACTGGCCTTTTCGCATCGGATTCCACCCGTGCAATACATGACCAGTTTTTTGTCCTCTTTATGTTCGGCCAAATCTTGCTCAATAATGTCCAGTGAATCCCGGAAGGTGTCCACATCGGGTGTAATGGCATTTTTAAAATGGCCAATTTCACTTTCGTAATGGTTACGCATGTCCACCAAAACCGTATCAGGGTCTTCGATCAACTCATTAAATTGCTTTGCGCCCACATGTACTCCCTTATCGGTTACATCAAAAGTGTCATCATTCAACCCATCGGCAACAATCTTATCCCTAACTTTTACCTTCAGTTTTAGGAACGATTTGTTGTCCTGCTCCACTGCAATGTTGAGCCGTACATTTTCCAGAAACGTGATGGAATCCAAATGTGTCTTAAATACTTCAAAGTTGTCAGCAGGAACTGAAAGTTGGGCATTTATACCTTCCTTGGCGACATAAATCCTTCCGAGCACATCGATTTCGTTCCAATGGATAAAAAGGTGGTTTCTAAAAATTACAGGATTTCCAATGTGTGCATATTTATAGAAAGAGATGGTCAACCGATCTTTACCGGCTTCCTCAATAAGTTGCTCCCTTTCCTTAGCACTTAATGTATTGTACAGTTGCATGCTATACCAATAATTTAAGTTTAAAGAATAAGCTGTATTCAAAAAGACGGGGCAAAGTTAAAAAGAAAAAAGACTCCCAAAAATAGGAGTCTTTCAAACACTTGGTTTCTTTTCATAGCGCAATTTTCCCTAACGCGAAAGATTTGCGAAATGCGAACGGCCCGTTCGAAATATTGTTTATTTCAAGTTAGTTAGTCCTAAGATGGCAATATTTTAAAAAGGTTGCGTCGCTTTTGTCGTATGTAGAAAGAAATGGTAATTTAGCCTTCCTAATACGAGAACGATGAGCAACGAAAAAGAAGCAAAACTAAAAGCCTTAAAGCTAACCCTTGACAAATTGGACAAGACCTACGGGAAGGGTGCCGTGATGAAAATGGGAGACAGCGTAGTGGAAGATGTTGAAGTTATCCCTTCCGGATCTTTGGGGCTGGACATTGCTTTGGGAGTAGGTGGATACCCTCGGGGAAGAGTCATTGAAATTTATGGTCCAGAATCTTCCGGTAAAACCACCCTTACCCTTCATGCCATAGCTGAAGCGCAAAAAAATGGTGGTATTGCTGCCTTTATTGATGCCGAGCACGCCTTTGATCGTTTTTATGCCCAAAAGCTGGGAGTGGATATCGACAATTTGATCATTTCCCAACCGGATCATGGAGAGCAGGCTTTGGAAATCGCCGACAATCTTATCCGGTCGGGTGCCATTGATATTGTTATCGTGGATTCCGTAGCGGCCCTTACCCCAAAAAGTGAGATTGAAGGGGAAATGGGAGATTCCAAAATGGGATTGCACGCCAGATTGATGTCCCAAGCACTCCGTAAATTGACCTCAACCATAAGCAAGACAAATTGTACCGTAATCTTTATCAACCAATTGCGTGAAAAAATTGGGGTGATGTTCGGTAATCCGGAAACAACCACTGGAGGAAACGCGCTTAAGTTTTATGCCTCAGTGCGGCTGGACATCAGAAGATCTACCCAGATAAAGGACACCGAAGGGGTAGTACAAGGAAACAAGACTCGGGTGAAAGTCGTGAAGAACAAAGTTGCTCCTCCTTTTAAAACCGCTGAATTCGATATTATGTATGGTGAGGGCATTTCCAAAATCGGGGAAATCCTTGATTTAGGCGTGGCATACGAAATTGTGAAAAAAAGCGGTTCCTGGTTCAGTTATGGCGATACCAAACTAGGTCAGGGACGCGATGCCGTGAAGGCACTTCTAGCAGACAATCCGGAACTTTCCGAGGAATTGGAGGCCAAAATAAAGGAAGCTATTGTTGCGGTAAGCGTGTAACGGCATCCTTTTCTTCGGTCAACGGCCCATTTTCCGGTACAAATCGCACGCAACCCTTGTATCGACTGAACATCTAGGGGTTAAAAAAGCTTTTTTATTATGAAAAAGGTTATTGCATTATTTGTCATTTTTGGTGCGCTTGCGTTGTTTAGCTCTTGCGACTTGGATGATGATCAACCAAATTTTCACTTCACCACGCTCTCCGTGGTGGAGGCACAGGTTCCCGATTCTTTTGTACTGAATCAAACTTACGACATTGAAGTTACTTACATAAGACCTGACGAATGTACCTTTTTTGAAGGTTTCGACGTCGCAAAAACTGGTGAAACGGATCGGGATGTTGTGGTTATCGGCTCTGTACTTACGGATCAACAAATCTGTGCACAGGTCATCGAAGAAGTAACCGCCACATTTCAATTCAATGTAATCTTTACGGGGGAGTACAGGTTCAGATTCTATGCCGGGCAGGATGAAACCGATAGTGCAGTCTACCTGGAATATACTGTTCCCGTGGAGGTCGCGCCAATAAACTAATAAATAACAGCAATCCAAAATTAACCAACATTTGGATCTTGAGGAGTTAATATATAATTGTAAAAAGGGAAAAAGACAGGCGCAGGCTGAACTATACCGGAAGTACTCCGGTATTCTTTTCGGTATGTGCCTCAAGTATTCCAGAAATAAGACTGAGGCCGAAGACAATCTTCACGACAGTTTTATGACGATTTTCAACAAAATCGAGCAATTCAATTTTAACGGCTCCTTTGAAGGTTGGATAAAACGGATTACGGTAAACACGGTACTTCAAAAGTATCGGAAAGAACAACATCTGAATGTGGTTTCCGAGAATGTAGGTGAGGAAACAGATGTGGATACTGAGCAAGCCGATATTAGCTTGTCGACGTTGTTGGGACATATTCAAGAGTTGCCCAACAAATACAGGTTGACGTTCAACCTATATGTATTGGATGGTTATAGCCATAAAGAGATCAGTGAGATGTTGGGGACATCCATTGGAACATCAAAATCTAATTTGGCTAGGGCCAAAATGATCTTGAGGGAAAAAATTGAAAAAGAAAATATAAACATTGCTTAATTGTTTTAAGAATGGGGAAAAAGAATTTAGAGCAATTGTTTAAAGAATCCTTTAAGGATTTCCAGCAAACCCCGGAGGAAAGGGTATGGGAATCCATTGAGGCCTCTTTGGACAAAAAGAAACAGAAAAGAAGGGTTGTGCCGATTTGGTGGCGTCTCGGTGGGGTGGCTGCTCTGTTGGCACTTTTGTTTTACGTTATCAATCCTTTTGGTGGCGAAAACAGCAATACTAATGTCATTATTACTGAGACCAAAGAAGAGAATTCGCCCACACAGCGAGATTCAGTAGTGAACCCTTCCAATGATCTGAACCAACCTCCGGTTTTACCCAATGGCACCGAGCAGCTTGCTGAGTCTGAAAATGATTCCAATTTGGAAAACCGCAATGAAACCAGCAAAGAAAAAGATGCTGGAAATTCCATCAATACCAACCAAAGTATTACCTCCCAAAAAGGTTTGGCAAATGTGGATGCGGAAGAGAAAAGGCAACCACAGCTTAAGCAGCAAGATGACATTTTTACCACTTCGGAAACGAATGAAAAAGTTGCTGCCAATGATAATGCTTCTGAAAAACAACCAAATTTAGAAGTTGATGAAACTGATATCACCCAAGTTGCCGACGCCAATGAAAAGGCATCATCCAATAATCCGATTCAAGACGAAGTCGAAAAGGAGCAAAAGCTTTTTGAAAACTTGAATACTGAAGAAGCGGTTGTCGAAAACAACACTAAGAAATCAGAAGAAAAGGAAAATGAGGAGATTGCCCAAAATGAGGATGAGAACCAAGAGTCAGAAAAAAGATCCATTTTTGAGGTAATTGCCGAGCAAGAGGAGGAAGCACTTGCAGAAAACAGTTCAAAGGGAAAATGGTCCGTTGGTCCATCAGTGGCCCCTGTATACTTTAGTGCAACAGGTGATGGTTCCCCCATTCACTCCAATTTTGCCTCCAATTCAAAATCAGGAAATGTCAATTTAAGCTACGGTCTTACAGTGGCCTATGATCTGGGCAAGCGGATTAAAGTACGTTCTGGGGTCCATCGCGTAGACTATGGGTACGATACCAATGAAGTACTGTTCTCATCCTCTTTGGAAGGGTCCACTAATGAACTCATAGATAATATCAACTATAGTCAAACCTCCAGGAACTTGGTATTGCAGAGTAAAAACAGTGTTCCAGATGTGGCAGCCGATAACGCCTCCTTTGAGTTGGCCTCCAACGAAACTCCTTCCCTGGATGGAAAAATGGTGCAACAATTGGGCTATGTGGAAGTTCCCCTGGAAATTGATTATGCGCTTATTGATAAAAAGTTCGGGGTTAATTTAATTGGTGGGGTCAGCTCCCTTTTCTTGGTCGAGAACACCGTTTTGTTGGAATCTGAGGAATTGGTCACGGAAGTTGGGGAAGCCAATAATGCCAACTCAGTGAATTTCAGTACCAATATTGGGGTAGGGCTCAATTATGAATTCTCTCCCAAAGTACAGTTGAACGTAGAACCGGTTTTTAAATATCAATTAAACACTTTTTCGGAAACGGCCGGCTCGTTTAGGCCATTTTCTGTTGGAGTATATAGTGGTGTAAGTTTTAAATTTTAGTTTATATAAAGATGTTGGTTAGGAAGGTTGCCCCTTTAGGCAATCACGTAAGCACCCCGCTTTTTAGTGGGGTGTTTTTATTTTTGGAATTATAACTTGTGGAATCCCCCAAACGCATCTTTGTGGTAGGAAATTGGTTAAACGCAAAATTTCACTACTTTAAGATGCCCAATAAACTTAATCACTTTGAAAAACGAGTTGTTTGAAGATGTCCTAATTTATTTTTCCAAATCACTCTTGGGAAAAGAAAATGAAGAGGAAATCCTATGGGATCTTGCCAAAAATTGTATTGCCAAATTGGGGTTCGTAGATTGTGTTATCTACCTGATTGATAACAGAAATAAACGGCTTATCCAAAAAGCAGCGTATGGCCCAAAAAGCCCAAAAGATAATACTGTTTACAACCCTGTTGAAATTATTTTGGGTGAAGGCATTACTGGCCATGTTGCACTTTCAGGCATACCTGAAATTGTAGATGACACCTCAAAAGATTCACGGTATATTGAGGATGATGAGGTGCGATTTTCCGAAATCTGTGTGCCAATCGTCTATGAGGAAACCACATACGGGGTAATCGATTGCGAACATCCGGAAAAAGGTTTTTTTACCAAGCAACATTTGAAAATGCTTATCGCGGTAGCTTCCATATGCGCCATCAAAATAAAAAGTGTACGCACCAATAAGGCACTTTTGAACAAACAGCAAAAGCTCTTGAAGATTAAGGAAGAAATGGTGGAGTTGAAGTTAAAGGCCCTAAACTCCCAGCTAAATCCACATTTTGTATTCAATGCACTAAATGCAATTCAATATTTCATCAGCTCAGAAAAAAAGAAATCAGCTTTGGAATATTTATCAACTTTCAGCAAGCTAATTCGGTTTTATCTAAAACATTTGGAGCAGGACACTGTTTCCCTAAAGGACGAAATCGATATGCTGCATTGGTACTTAAAACTTCAAAAGCTGAGATACAGCAATCAATTCGAATATTCAATCTCGATGGAAAAGGGGGCAGAAAAAACAGAGGCACATATCCCTTCATTTATAATTCAAACCCTTTTTGAAAATAGTATTGAACGCGCAGTATTCTATCAATATAAAAATCAAAAACTGGAAATTACCTTCAAGGTTCTGGAAGAAACTGTGGTCTTGGACATTCTACACCGTTACCAAAAAAACAATCAAAATTTAACCTATATGCCTGAGTACAGGCAAGATGTTATACAGTGGCAAGATCAAATAAGATTGTTGAATGCTGTAAAAAACTATGACATCAAGAAAGAAGTAACCAATACCGATGGGAGTGAAAAAATTACATTGACGCTGCCCAATTTAAGCTAACCCCATAGCAAAGGTCCAAGGTACTTGGAAAAGAGGCGGCTTTTAAATTTTTAGCTATTGTGATTGCTTACTAAGCTCTTTCAAAATTACTTCTCTTACTTCCTCGCGAAGTGTGGATTTATCATCTTCACCCAAGAGTGCAGTTTCAAAAAATCGGTGCACTTTTGCCCTGCTCACCCCAGGTCCCCCGCTCAAAAATGTAAAGGAAAAGCGTTTTTTGTTATCGCAAAAAGTAATAGGTACTACGGGAATATTATGTGCTATTGCCATCTTAAATGCACCATCCTTAAAGTCATCCAAGATTACATTTTCATCCGGAACTCCTCCTTCGGGAAAAATGCAGATGCTCAGTCCCTGATCCAATCGCCGCTGTGCCCTACGATATACACCCGTCCTACTTCTTATATTATCCCTATCGACCATGATACAGACCCGTTTGTAGAAAAATCCAAAGACAGGAATCTTCACCAATTCTTTTTTCCCAACAAAAACAAAGGGATTCTTGCTGACCACTAGCATTCCCATAATGTCCAACATACTGGTATGGTTCGCAATTAAGATATAACTCTTCCCTTTTTCCATCTGTTGTTCACGATATACTTTGGGATAACAACCCATGCCAAACAAAATGACCTTGCCCCATAGGTTTCGGGCCAACCAAAAAAATTGCTTATACGTCCTCTCCGACAAAGTAGTAATCAGTAAAGCTGGCAGGAACACAAATATGGGGATGGCGACCAAAACATAAAACCAGATGCGGTACAAAACGTGGCCAATGTTTTTGACGGTCCGAAGCATGAACCAAAAGTAGAATTTTTGAATATCTTTAAAGGCATTAACCAATTATTCATTTTAAAATGGGAATACTTTATGCCTTGTTGATAGGGGCTTTAGCAGGCTGGCTTGCCGGGAAAATCATGAAAGGTGGAGGATTTGGCACCCTGTTGAACATTATTTTAGGAATTGTTGGAGGTATAGTGGGCAACTGGCTTTTCGGCACCCTTGGTATCCATATCGGTTCTGGGATCATCGGAGATCTGGTGACTGGTGTCATCGGGGCTGTTGTCATACTTTTTGTGGCAGGGCTCTTTAAAAAATAACTTTGTCCTTACTGGCTTTAACTCCTTTTTTTATCCCTTCGGGATTGTTACTTTTACGGGCAAAAATCTAGCATGGCCCGAATTTTAACCGGAATTCAAAGTACAGGCACCCCCCATTTGGGAAATATTTTGGGGGCAATCCTTCCTGCAATAGAAATGGCACAGGACCCCAAGAACGAATCCTTTCTTTTTATTGCCGATATGCATTCGCTTACCCAAATTAAAAATGGGCAGGAGCTTCGCAATAATACGTACGCCACTGCTGCAACTTGGTTGGCATTTGGGCTTGATATTGAAAAAACGGTTTTTTATCGGCAGAGCGATGTCCCTCAAGTAACCGAGCTGGCTTGGTACCTGAGCTGTTTCTTTCCCTATCAGCGCCTTACGCTGGCACATTCATTTAAGGACAAGGCCGACCGATTGGAAGATGTAAATGCCGGACTGTTTTCATATCCCATGCTCATGGCTGCGGATATTTTGTTGTACGATGCCAATATTGTTCCCGTGGGAAAGGATCAATTGCAGCATTTGGAAATGACCCGCGATGTGGCCTCAAGGTTCCACCATCAGTTTGGGGAGACATTTGTACTTCCTGAAGCCAAGGTCCATGAAGATACCATGTACGTGCCCGGTACCGATGGTGAGAAAATGAGCAAGAGTAAGGGAAATACGATCAACCTGTTCCAACCCGATAAAAAGCTTCGCAAACAACTTATGGGCATCCTTACGGACAGCACCCCTATGGAAGACCCTAAAGATCCTACAACGGATAATGTTTTTGCCCTTTACAAACTTCTGGCGCAACCTGATCAAATTGATGAAATGAGTGCGAATTATTTAGCAGGTAATTATGGTTATGGTCATGCGAAACAGGCCCTTTACGAAGTAATACTAAACAAGTTTGAAGCCCCACGTGAAAAATTTGAATACTACATGAACCATTTGGAAGAGGTCGACGAAGCCCTGGCCATTGGTGCTGAAAAAGCCAAAAAAGTAGGGGATGCCGTGCTGGAAAGGGTGAGGGCGAAGTTAGGGTATTAGTTTAAAGATACAAGCCAAACATCGAAACTTACATAATCATCACTGCTTTGATTCCCACTACTAACATAAAGTTGTATTTCGAAATAGTCTTTTGTCTTTTCAACAATGACAAATTCTGCCCCGTTACCTTGTAGACTAATAATTGGAATTGAAGAGAATTTTGGTAAAGCCTCTCCATAAATTGTTTTCAAATCTTTAAAATAGAATTTTAAGCCTCTTCCAATACCTTTTTTTCTTGCTTCAATTCGATTGTATCTAAGGTTTTCAACCACATAAATTTGAGGTGTGTATTTTAACGCTTCTTGAGTTTTTGCCACTTTTTTGTTAATCGTCGCAAACTCCTGTCTTATATCATTTAAGTTTTCAATAGACTGTCCTTCTTCCGATTTTAGTGAATCCAATGATTGCTGATATTCTTGAACAATTGATTCAAGGCTCTTTGTTTCCTCCCTTAAAACTCTGATTTCATTTTCTAGGTCGGTTTTTGTCTCTTCTTTGATTTCATTTAAGGTTGAAACTCCTAAAAATGTCCCAACAAATAAAAGAATTGCTGCTACCACTTCAATCACTCGAATTTCAAACTTCAGCTCAAAAAATCTTTTGTCAAATGTGTTACGTGTTCTGCTTATTGGACTTTTTGAAATTTTTCTAAGATAGATTACATCCAGAATCAAAAGAAAAAGAATGATAATCAACAAAACATTGGTAAAAACTTGCATGGATAAATTTTGTAAGAAAATTACAATTTATTTGCCTGTTGCAGTACCTCTGATTTCCTAAAATATTCTACTTCGAGAACACCTCCCCTTTTGTCATTCTGACCTAGAGCGCAGCGATAAGGAAGAATCTCTAAAAGTTAGTTTTGTATGTTAAAGGATACCTATTAATCCATGTGCTTTTCCCTTTTAAATGACATGTCTTACATATGAAATAAACCTTCCAAAAAGTCTAGTCCCGGATTCTCCTTTTTAATCAATTCCAGTTTTTTTGCCCTAAGCCAGCCCTTGATTTCCTTCTCCCTGGCAATAGCATCATAAACCCAAGTGAATTTTTCATAGTGTAAAAGATGCTTGCATTTATACTTTGCTGCAAAAGTCTTTTTCCCTAAATGAATGTTTTCTGAATGTTGAAACAACCTCTTTGCCAAGTTATTGGTCATCCCAGTGTACAACACGGTTCTGTTCTTGTTGGTCAGGATATAAACATAATAGGTGTGCCAACCTTCTTTTTGCATGTATTAAAAATTATAATAGATTCTTCGCTTCGCTCAGAATGACATTTCAAATAGCTTCAAAAAGTTTACCTGGTAAAGGACGCACAGCGCCCTTCATTTCCATAGTAAGCAATGTAGACGACGCCTTATAAATGGGCAATTTGCATTCCAACGCGACGGTGTCCAGTAATTGTTTTCCGTTGTCCTGCAAATACGAATAGATAGACTGTTCTGTTTCATCCAATTGTACGAAGAGTTGCTTTTGCACTACTTTTTCCGATTCATTCTTTAACTCCCATCCCAAAAGATAAATCAACTCGGCCGCAGAGGTCAACATATGGGCTTTTTGATGCTTGATCAAGTTGTTGCACCCCCTACTGAACTTATCCGAACTACGCCCTGGCACTGCAAACACCTCACGGTTGTATCCGTTGGCCAAATCGGCTGTGACCAGACTTCCTCCCTTTTCTGCCGACTCCACTACAACAGTTGCCTCGCTGATGCCCGCAATGATTCGGTTCCGTTTCAAGAAATTCTCCCTATCCGGATTGCTGGTGCTCCAAAATTCGGTTAGGAAACCCCCATTCCTTTCGATTTTTGACACATACCTTTTATGCACTTTGGGATATATTTGGTTGAGCCCATGGGCCAAACAACCAATTGTCTGTAAGCCTCTTTCCATTGCTGCTTTTTGGACAGTGATGTCGACCCCATAAGCAAACCCACTCACGATAATAGGATCCAAGGGTGCAATTTCCTCTATGAAGGCCTCACAAAAAGCCATACCATAGCTGGTGATATTGCGGGTGCCAACGACACTTATGATCTTTCTGTCCTTCAAATCAATATTCCCTCTCTGAAAATGTAGTATCGGCCCATCTACACAATGTTTTAAATAGCGCGGATAATCCTCGTTCATAAAATAGGAAATGGCTATTCCTTCTTTTAATAGAAAGTTATATTCCGCATCAGCTGCTTTTAGATAAGACGTGTCGTGGAGATCTTTTAACGTGAATCGCCCAATACCCTCAATCCGTAGTAAGTGTTTCACTTTATCGTCAAAAACTGCCGATGGACAGCCACAATGGGCAATTAATTTCTTTGCGGTGACATCCCCAATATTTGGGATTGCCTGAAGGCGAAGTGCCGCAATAATTTCAGGTTCAGTCATTTGATTTGGGAGTCAAAGTTGTTCACAAAATACAGAATTTCAGATGTTAATAAAAAGTTATCAGGCCTATTTTGTCCTCTTGCTTTTTTTACAATATTTGTGGCTATGCGGATAGAGACCTATATTGAAAAATTACTTTTCGAATACAATTGTGTGGTAGTTCCCGGTTTTGGGGCTTTTCTGGCACATGGGAAGTCCGCAGTATTGGATGCTGCCAGTAACACGCTTTATCCCCCCACAAAATCCATCTCGTTCAATGCCCAGTTGTCCAAAAATGATGGGCTTTTGGTATCGCATATCGCCAAAGAAAAAAAATTGGCCTATGAGGAACTTCTCCATGAAGTGGAGAAAGTAGCGGAAACCTGGAACAAAAGGCTTGCTCAAGGCGAGAGCATCGAGCTTTTTGGTGTTGGAAAACTTTGGATGGGCAAAGAGCAACGGATTCAATTTCAACCTGAAAACAAAACCAACTATTTAACCTCTTCTTTTGGGCTTGCGGCTTTTTCGGCAACACCCATCCAACGGGAAGTGCTTAAAGAGGAAGTAGAGGAACTGGAAGAAAAAATCCCGTTCATCATCACTCCGGAAAAAAGGGAAACCTCGTCGTTTCGTCCATGGTTGAAATATGCAGCCATTTTACTGTTGGCCATTTCGGTTGGGGCTACTTCGTACCGTACCTATGGAGATATGCTCCAAAAACAGGTCGCGGTTCAGCAAGATGCCCAGCAAGAAGTGTCACG
The DNA here is from genome assembly GCA_028284725.1 of Allomuricauda sp. GTDB lineage: Bacteria > Bacteroidota > Bacteroidia > Flavobacteriales > Flavobacteriaceae > Flagellimonas. The sequence continues at coordinate 16,128 of JANQRD010000208.1, forward strand.
ATTGATTCAGGAAGCTACGTTCTTCGAAAGTTCACCACTGGAACTTCCTGCTATTGAAATCAACATAAACAAACGGCAGCTTGGAAAACATCATGTTATAGCGGGTGCTTTCCGAATCGAAGAAAATGCGGAAAAAAGGGTGGCTCAACTAAAGGAAAAGGGATATCAGGCCTTTTATTTGGGCAAGAATCGTTTTGGGCTTCATCAAGTAGCCTACGACAGTTTTGAAAACCCAAAAGAGGCACTTGCCTTTTTACGAAATGTTAAGGCTGCCGACTCCCCAGATGCTTGGTTGCTATCAGAGAAATAGTCCCACTTGCTTTAATACCATCCTCCTCTTCAATATCTTTGCGCAAAATTTCAGACTATGCGCCCAAAAAAGCCAAGTGCTTCACGAACGATAATGACCGACATGGTTCTTCCAAGCGAGACCAATCCTTTGAACAATCTTTTTGGTGGAGAGCTTCTAGCCCGAATGGATAGAGCGGCAAGTATCGCCGCACGAAGGCACAGTCGAAGAATTACCGTGACTGCATCGGTAAACCATGTGGCTTTCAACCGTTCCGTGCCTTTGGGAAGTGTGGTAACTGTGGAGGCGGCGGTTTCAAGGGCGTTCAAAACCTCTATGGAAATCTTTATCGATGTTTGGATGGAAGACCGTTTTACCGGGGAACGTACCAAAGCCAATGAGGCCATCTATACGTTTGTTGCCGTGGATGAAACGGGAATTCCCACCGAAGTACCGCAACTTGAACCGGAAACCGATTTGGAAAAGGAACGCTTTGCGGGAGCCTTAAGACGGAAGCAATTGAGTTTGGTGCTGGCCGGAAAAATGAATCCCTCCGAAGCGACCGAACTTAAGGCCATATTTACTTCCTAGTTCTTAGAAATCGAAATTGTCTGGATCCGGGCCAAAGCGTTTTCCTTGATCCATGCCATCCAGCAATCCCATATCTTCTTTGCTCAACTCAAAATCGAAAATAGTGGCGTTGGCAATAATACGTTCTTTCTTGGTCGATTTTGGAATGGTAACCACTCCCTTTTGAAGATCCCAACGCAGTACAATCTGAGCAGCAGTTTTCCCATATTTGCCGGCAAGATTTTTAATGATATCAATATCAAAAATATTTCCTTGCATCATAGGGGACCATGCTTCGTACTGAATTCCATTTTTATGGCAAAAATCCACCAAATCCTGCTGTACCAAGTACGGGTGGAACTTCATTTGGTTCACCATTGGCACTATTTCCGTAGCACTCATTAAATCCTCCAGATGGTGTTGCAAAAAGTTGCTCACTCCAATGGCCTTTATCCGCTTTTCATTGTAGAGTCGTTCCATCGCCCTCCAGGTATCCTTGGATTTTTCACCCTTCGGCCAGTGAATCAAATAAAGATCTAGATAATCCGTTCCAAGTCGATTTAAACTGGCGTCAAATGCTTTTAGGGTAGAATCATATCCTTGGTCGCTGTTCCATACCTTGCTGACCAAAAAAACGTCCTTCCTGTCAATACTGCTTTCCTTGATTCCAATACCTACACCTTCTTCGTTCAGATAAATTGATGCCGTGTCAATGTGGCGATAGCCATGATCCAATGCTATCTTTACGGCATTGATTACTTCGTCCCCTTCTTTGGATAGATAAACCCCCAAACCAAAATAGGGCATTTGGACTCCATTGTGCAACTCAAAAGTCCCTTGCAGATCAGTAATTTTTCTCATTTTATAGCTGGTATATCCAATCTTCCGGATTTAGTCGATTGGTGTCTTGGTAAAGATAAAACTTCAGCTTGGTTGAGCCATCAAAACGATTGGTATAAATATCTCCTAGTACATCTTTGATAGCTACTTTGTCCCCTTTTTTTACATATAGCTTGGACAAGTTATAGTAGGTGCTGATGTAATTTCCATGTTTGATCTGCACTCCCCGGGTGCCTCCTGGTACTGATAATATCGCGATTACCTCTCCCTCAAAAATAGCCCTGGCCTTGCTGCCTTTATCGGTGGTTATGGTAACCCCATTGTTCCGGTGCTTGATCCCCGGGTAGAGTTTATCTTTATATACGCCATAGCCCTGACTTTTGATTCCCTTTTCCACCGGCCAAATCAGTTTGCCCTTATTTGCTGAAAAATTGTTGGCCACCAACTTGGCCTCTGGTGTAAGCACGAACTTTGTGCGACTAGTGGACTTCCCGGATCTTCTGTTAGCGCTGGCAATGGCACTTTTGATCAGTTTCTCGATTTCTCTTTCAATCTTTCGGGACTCTTTCTGTTTTTCGGCTATGGCAGCCGTGTACTTTGTTTCATTTTGGCGGATACTTCGCAACAGGTCTTTTTGTGTATCTATTTCCTTGAAAAGTTCTTTTTTTACAAGACGGTTTTCTGCCAACAATTGTTCCTTTGCCTTTCGTTGTGTGACCAAATCCTGGTTCAGTTTGACAAGTTCATCCGTCTTTGTTGTAATGTCCTCTCCTTGTTTCTTCCGATGTTTCGCATATTGCTCCATGTATTGAAGCCGCTTAAAAGCTTGATAGAAGTTTTCAGCGGAAAGAAGGAACATCAATCGGTTGCTCTGTGATTTGTTCTGGTAGGATTTCTGTATAAGGTTGGCATAATCTTCTTTTAGAATTTTTAAATCTTCCCGAAGCTTGCTGATACTTCTGATGTTCACATTGATCTGCCTGTTCAACAAATTTGACTGCTGGTTGGTGACACGAATCAACTCTTGGCGCACATTGATTCTTTTATCCAAGGCCTCCATTTGATCCAGTACATTCCCTTTTTCCTTCCGTTCGGCAAAAAGTAATCTGTTGATTTCCTTGATTTCCTTTTGCAACCGCTCTCTTTTGGCCTCAAGCGCTTTTTGTTCGCTTGTTTGCGCATAGGCACCTGCAGGCAGTAAAATCGTAAGAACCATAAAACAAAGACAATATGAAATTTTATCTACCATATTACTTCAATATTATCTGATCAAATCCCTTCGGGATTTTATATGGAAAATTCAAAGATCTGTTCAGTTCGAGGTTTCTAAAATCCAGCTCTATGTTGGTTTGGTCTTTGTTTTGCAGCGCTAAAATTTGAATTTCGTCCGGCAGTATCCGTCCTGAAATATCTTGATAGGTATATTTTGCTTCGAGCAATCGATTTTCCTCAGGTTGTGCTATTTGTTGCGAAGCAATCTTAAAGTTTTTTGGTTCTAACAGAAACAATATCTTGAACAGTTCCCTCGCTTTTTTGGGTTTTAGCTCATATCCTTCCTGATTGGTGACTGAGGCGTATCTTTCTTCACGCAAATCAAAGACTGCATTTCCCAATAGTAGATTTTGAACTTTATTGAAATCAAGCTCAGTCCCCAGCAAGTCGCTTAAATAACTAAAGTCCCCATCAAAGTATTCGTTTTGCAATTTGTTGTAAAAGGACACGCGTTCCGGGGTAATATGGGCCTTGACCATTCCAAGTGGGGCACTGATCCATATCACCTTATCCTTTTCCATGCGAAAGCTGACACTTACCCCTTGATTTTTATCTCCATCAGAGTAATCAATTTTGACACGCCCGCTCAACGTTTTAAACTCTGAGGTGTTTGCATAATGGTTTTCGATGATTCGTCGGGTGGAAATTCTTGTGTCAACCTCTCCTCCCGTAATGGTTTTTGTGCTTTTGCAAGCGTTCAACACCAAAAGGGTCAAAAGAAAAACTACAACTCGCTCCAATCCCATCACGACCCTGTTTTTATCTTGTTCAAATAGTCATTTGCTTTTTGGGTGTTCCCAATGGCGCTGTACGCTTTGGACAACTCTCGATAGATTTTGTTGATCAATGCAGGGTCATCCAACACATAATCGAGGGCACTTTCAAGCACCTCAATAGCTTTTGCCGATTTTGAGACTCCGTTTAGCGCCGTTCCATATGTATAATAAAAATAAGGTTGTAATGGATAAGAATCCAACGCAGTTTTGGATACGGACTCCATTTTTTTGTAATCCGACTTTTCCAAAAGCTCCTCAATCTGTTGTTTATACGCTGCGATGGGATCGTCCTTTTTTTCAGGCTGTTTTTTTGACTCGACAACAGCACGCTTTTCTTTTCCCTGTTCAAGTGAATCATTTATTTTCCTGGTCAAATCCTCTGTGAATTCCGATTCGCCAAGGGATTCCAAAACTTTCAATGCCCTTCGATACTTTTTCTTTTTGAAATAGACAACGGCTAAATTCTCCTGGAGCTTCTTGTTGCCAAAAGGTATACGCTGTTGAATCGTTTCGACGGTAGTTCCCTGTTTGCCCAGTATCCCCATGAGGTTTTCCAAATACCAAAAATCAGTGGGTTTGGCATTTAGGGCATCAATTGCAAATTCCTGCGCTTGAATGTATTTTTTATCCAGGGCATAGACCTTCGCCAGCTCGTAATCGATAACACTGTTTTCCGGGTCTATCCTTTTACATTCCAATAAAAGAATTGCCGCCCTATCGTAGTTTTGTATTCCCTTTTGTTTGAGTGCCTCAAAAAAGTTTTCTTGAAACTCATCGGTATATTCTTCCAAAAAGACCTCAGCACTTTCCTGCTCCTCTTGGGTGTAGGCCCAAAAGCAGCATAAAGCAAAAAACAGGTATGTGCCCAGTCTTCTTTTCATTCTATTTCAATTCGGAGTAATCCCCGATACTTATCGCCTCAAAATTTCCATCGAAAACCACATGGTTCCCAATCATTGCGTTGTCCAAATTGGCGTTCGAAATTTTACTGTTGCTTTGGATCAAGCTGTTCTTAACCGTTGAATTCTCCAATACACAATCTGAACCCACGGATACATACGGCCCGACCGTGGTGTTCTTCAGTACCACATTTTCCCCGATGTAGCAGGGTTCAATAATGTTGGCATTGTCGGTTTGAATTGAACCAGCAACCAAAGGTTCCCCATCTTTTTCCAAAAAGCCCAACATTCGTTGATTGGTTTCCACGGTCACATTTTTGTTTCCACAATCCATCCATTCATCCACTTTTCCAGGGACAAATTTCATGCCCTTTTCCATCATTCGCTTTATGCCGTCATTGATTTGGTATTCCCCACCATTGATAATATCATTATCCAAAACGTACTGCAGCTCATTTTTTAGCACTCCAACATTTTTAAAATAATAAATGCCGATCACCGCCAAATCGGAAACAAACTCTTTAGGTTTTTCAACCAACTCCACAATTTCATTCTGTTCACTCAACTTCACCACTCCAAATGCCTCTGGTTGATCCACCTGCTTTACCCAAATGACACTGTCCGCTGTTTTGTCCAAATCGAAATCGGCCCTTATCAACGTGTCAGCATAGGCAATAACCGCGGGCCCGCTCAAGGATTCTTTTGCACTCATGATCGCATGACCTGTCCCCAAGGGCTCATCTTGCCTGTAAATTGATCCTTTAGCACCTAGCTCTTCAGCCAATTGCATCAGACTTTCCACCACGTCATCCCCAAAAAATGCCGGATCTCCCAAGATAAAGGCCACTTCCTCAATCTGTTCCCCCAATACTTTGGCAATATCGCTGACCAAACGGTGGACGATGGGCTTGCCCGCAACCGGAATCAAAGGTTTGGGTACGGTTAATGTGTGTGGTCTTAAACGGGATCCCCTACCCGCCATGGGTACTATAATTTTCATGTGTTCTTAAGTATAACGTAGTTAGTGTTCAATTTTATTGTGTTCCCGTGCTGCCAAATCCTCCTGCTCCTCGATCGGTCTCTGAAAGTGCTTCCACCTCTTCCCATTCGGCACGTTCATGCTTCGCGATGACCATTTGGGCAATGCGTTCTCCATTTTCTATGGTGAAATCCTCAGAAGAAAGGTTTGCCAAAATCACTCCTATCTCTCCACGGTAATCGGCATCGATGGTCCCGGGTGCATTCAAAACCGTTATTCCTTTTTTAGCGGCCAGTCCACTTCGTGGCCTTACCTGAGCCTCAATACCTATAGGTAATTCAATAAAAATACCCGTAGGGACGATCGCCCTTTCCAAAGGCTTTAGTGTAATAGGTTCTTTGATGCTCGCTCTTAAATCCATGCCCGCCGATGCAGCGGTTTCGTAGTTGGGCAGTGGATGCCCAGATTTGTTAATGATGTTTACTTTCACGTTGCAATAATATCTTCTTTAAGTTGTCTCCTTCCATTTTGTAAACCACAATCAAAAATAACAAAAGTAAGAGGCCTCCAGCTATTAAATTTCGGTTAAAAGCGTAAAAGGAAAGCGCCGCAAAGGCCAAGGACACGGAAAGGTAAAAGATGATTTTCCGCATATTATAGGGAATTGGATAGTACTTTCTTCCAAAGTAATAGGAAAGCAGCATCATACTGCCATAGGCAGCCAACGTGGCCAAAGCTGAAGCCATGTATCCGATTTTCGAAATGAACGCCAGATTGATGATCAATGTCAACACGGCTCCAATAGAAGAAATATAGGCTCCAAACTTCGTTTGATCCGTTATTTTATACCAAACCGAGAGGTTGTGGTATATCCC
>JANQRD010000229.1 GCA_028284725.1 Allomuricauda sp.
GTCACCATATAGGTTTGGACACGCACGATTACGGGGAACTGAAAACCCCGATGAAGTCCAATATGGTCTTTACCGTGGAGCCGGGCATTTACATTCCCGATGAAGGCTTCGGTATCCGTATCGAGGATGATGTGGTGATTCAGGAAAATGGAGCGCCACTAAATTTGATGAAGAACATCCCAATTGAAGTGGAGGAGATCGAAGCGTTGATGAATGCATGATACATCCGTTACGAAAACATATTGAGGAACTGATCGACCTCACGGATGAGGAATTTGAATTTGTCCTACGGCATTTTGAACCGATCAAAAAACGGAAACACCAACACATCGTCCAGGAAGGGGATTTTGTGGATAAGGAATATTGGGTGGTGAAGGGATGTTTAAAGAGTTGTTTTTTTGATGATGAGGGAAAGGAACACATTCTTCAGTTCGGAATGGAAAACTGGTGGATAACGGATTATGAATCCTTCATCAAGAAAACCAAATCCAAAATAACCATTGATTGCATTGAGGATAGTGAGCTACTTTACATCACCTATGAAAATCGAGAAAAGCTAACAGCCCAAATGCATAAAATGGAACGGTTTTGGGCCAAAAAAAGCAAATTCGGCAGGATAGCTCTTCAAAATAGGATTCTATCCCTCTTAAAAAATTCGGCCAAAGAACGTTATAATGTGCTCTTGGGCGAATATCCCCAACTTTTTCAGCGTGTACCTAAAAAATTAATAGCTGCTTATCTAGGAGTCTCAAGGGAAACGCTGAGCAGATTGTCTTCCTGACCACCATTTTCTTTTTCTCCATGTGATATATGTCACACAGAATCTGTGACATACCTCCTTTCTGGCCTTAGGCCAACCCCAGACCTTTGTATCGCATAACATTTAAAATTTAGAACGATGCCATACATCAACATTAAGGTCACTGACGAAGGGGTGACCAAAACGCAAAAAAGAGAATTGATCGAAGGGGTAACACAAGTATTGGTGAATGTGCTGGACAAAGATCCGCAGGCCACCCATATTGTTATCGACGAGGTGCCCATAGAAAATTGGGGGTACAATGGAAAACAGCACACAGGAACAAAAAAACAGCGATCATGAAAAACAGAACAGCAATTATTACAGGTGCCTCCACGGGAATAGGAAAGGAAACGGCCAAATACTTTTTGGAGCGTGGCTACAATGCGGTGATGAACTCATCGAGCGAGGCAAACCTTAAAAAAGCGCATGAAGCTTTGGGCGCTCCCTTAAACGCAGCTTATGTGGCAGGTGACATCAGCGAGCGCAAAACAGCACAGCAATTGGTGAACATTGCCATGGAAAAGTTCGGTAGTATAGATGTATTGATCAATAACGCAGGGGTATTTTCACCAAAACCTTTTTTGGATGTCACAACGGAAGATTTGGAGCGTTTTTGGAAAATCAACTTGCTTGGAACCTATATCACCACGCAGGAAGTTATTCCACAGATGGTGAAACAACAAGCAGGTGCTATCATTAACATTGGTACCGTATTGGTGGATCATGCCATTGGCGGATTCCCTGCAACCGCTCCGCTTACCAGTAAGGGTGCGGTCCATGCATTTACACGACAGTTGGCTGCTGAGTTTGGCAAGGACAACATCAAAGTGAACACCATTGCCCCTGGAATCATTAGAAGTCCATTGCAAGGTAAAATGGGCATTGAAAATGCGGACAGTTTATCAGGACTTCACTTGCTCAACAGGATTGGGGAAGCAGAAGAGGTGGCAGAGGCAGCCTACTATTTGGCTACAGCTGATTTTGTGACCGGAGAGACCATAAATATTGCGGGAGGACATACCGTAGGACATTCAATTTAAAAAACAAGACGATGTACACAGAAAACAGAGAAGCCATAGAAGAGTTGATCACTGACTATTTTGAAGGCATTTTTAATGGGGAAGTGGACAAGCTCGAAAGAAGTTTCCACGATGATGTGCACCTTTATGGGGACATCAAAGGAGAGGACTACCTAAAAAGCAAGTACGAGTACCTTGAAGGAGTTAAAAATCGAAAGAGCCCCAAAGCGTTGGGAGAGGAATTCAACATGAGCATCGTAGGACTTGATGTTTTGGGAAAAGTGGCCATGGCCAAATTGCACGTTCCTTTTTCGGGGTACAATTATTACGATTACCTATCCTTTGCCAAGATCGACGGGCAATGGATCATTGTGAACAAGGTGTTTACCCATGTAGAATAGATAGATTCTTTAATTGTACTAAAATTCAAAGCGGTTTGGGGTATCTCAAACCGCTTTGTTAATTTGTGGTCCTGGTGGGGATTGCTTCTCCCATTTACTATTACAATCAGCTAGAAGAAGCAAGGCTTCTAACCTATAAATCTTCCATCAAATAAATAAGTGTGTTGTCGACTTAAAAGCAGATTTATCAATTTAACCTTTATGGTTTGTTTAAAATCCGCGAACTTCACTTGTCGTTGGATATAAATCATTACAACAGATTCAGATTCTTTTAGTTAGCACCGATTAATTCAAAATCTTATAAAAATGAAAGTTACAGCCGAAAAAAATGAAAAAGTTGCCAATATGATATTTGCATCCATTTATCCACTTTACCTGAATAGATTGGAGAAAAATGGTAGAACAAAAGAAGAACTCAACCAAGTAATTAAATGGTTTACTGGTTTTGATCAAGATGCTTTACAAGCCCTTATTGATGAAAAAGCAACTTTTAGAACATTTTTTCAAAAAGCTAAAATAAATCCAAACGCGCACTTGATTAAAGGAGTAGTTTGTGGTTATCGAATTGAAGAAATAGAGGATGAATTTGAATTGTACAAACAGTGCAGACGCATGGAAAAGCTGATTGATGAATTGGCAAGAGGTCGAAAAATGGAGAAAATTTTCCGTGAAGAAAAAAAGTACTCCCGATAGCTATCGGGAGGTGCCAACAAAACCCAAACTGCATTAAAACGCAGTTTGGCCGAGACCGATAAGTGCCATAAAAATTTAGACAGTTCCTCCCCGTGTCAAATTTCCCATTAAAAAAACTGCCAAAGCTGGCAACACCCATCCCATATGAAATTGGCTTAACGGAATCCATTGTGCAAGGGGCGCAATACCTTCTCCAAAGCCAATACTGCCCAAAAAGTCGGGAATACTGAATAAAATGGTCGTTATGACCACCCAACGAAACACTTTGGGAGTTGCAAACTTCTCTGGTATTACGTTCAATAGAATCAAGACAATGGTTATGGGATAGATAAACATGAGGGCGGGGAGGGCCACCGCAATAATATACCCCACATTAAATTGTCCCATCAATACACCCAATATGCACCCGATCAAAGCGGTGATGCGATAGGCGAGTTGGGAATCGCCAAACCGACCTTTAATAAAATCCGCCGTTCCGGTGACAATCCCTACGGCGGTAGTAAAACAGGCCAGGCCCACCAAGATGCTTAACAACAGATTGGCCGTATTGCCCCAGGTCTTTAGGCTAATCCCACTCAAAAGAGCTGTCCGGGAAATATCGGCGTCGAAGGATTTTCCAAACAAGGCCCCGGTGAGGATGAGTCCGGCATATACCAATAACAATCCCAATCCGGCCCAGAGTCCCGCTTTCCGGATTAGGCTTTTTTTAACTTCGTATGTGGCGCTGGCATCCTTTATATTGATGGAAATGATGATCACTCCACCCACAACCACAGCACCAATGGCATCAAAAGTTTGGTAGCCTTCCAAAATGCCGTGGGAAAATGGACTTGGGAAAATGGATTTCCCAAAATCGAAATCCAAAGTGAAAACGGCCGCACCAATAATGAATAACAATAAGATCAATATTCCTGGGGTAAGCAACTTGCCCACGACATCCAAAATCTTGGAACGATTGATCACAAATAGGTAGACAAACACAAAGTAGATAAGACTTGTCAATAGGGAAGAGGAACCCCAAATGGGTTGGATGGCCATTTCGTGGGTCACCGATGCAGTTCTTGGTGATGGGAGCGCAATGGAAATGGCATAAACGATATAACAATAGACCAAGCTAAACGTAGGTGATACCTTTTTGGCAAAATCGAACATGGTGCCTTGCAAGCGGGCATGGGCCAAAATGCCCAATAGCGGAATCAATACTGCGGAAAGGCAAAACCCAAAGGCTACCAACCACCATAGATTTCCCGATTTAAATCCAAGTTGGGGAGGCAAGATCAGGTTGCCTGCACCAAAAAAAAGTGAAAAAAGGGCAAATGCGGTTACCGCGACGATTTTCCGACTCATAAATTGTTAATAAGTTTTTGTCAACAGAAATCAAAACACTATATTTCAAAGGTGTATTTCAACGTGCGAAGATAGCTTTTTATCGAAGAGCATGCATTTCATCGAAAAAAAGTGGTTGCAGATAGATTTGTAAAATAAAAAGTTATCAACAGGCGTTGCAATATTAAACGTCTAATCCAAATTTCGATTTATAACGTACAATTACAAACTTAAGTTCCATCGGCATTATTCGATTCCCAAATCGCAAGTGCTTTAGCCAAACATAACCGACTTATGAAAACATCCACTACTCCCCATGGCAACAAATTCACTTCTTTCTTCTGCAACTTATTCGGACATCACTATGTAGTGTCCAAAAAAGTCACTGAGCATATCAAAGAGTACAAATGTATACACTGTGGCAAAGAAGTTACCACTGATGTAGTTACTGGCAAACTTTCTGAGTTGACCCCTGAGATGCAGGAAATCAACAGTACTTTGGAAGATATGTATCGTAAGCGGCAGAACAGATCGGTGCACCAAGTGGCATAGTCAAACTCTGTCGTCGATTTTTTAAAGCTTATCCCGGAGATTCAAGCAAACTCCCGCTTACACTGTCCAGTGCCCCAAGACCGTCTAGCGTGGAAGGCGATTGGTTTTCGGGATTTTTTATTTTCTAGGAGTCGAAGGAGTTCCACCCCTGCGCGGTCAAGGCAATTTTAGTGTCTCCCCTAGTGATTAAATGCGCCCCTTCCTTCTGCTCTGTCATGTGACCAATCACAGTAAGGTTAGGGTTGCCCTTGATCTTTGGATAGTCCGCCTGATCAATAGTAAATAAAAGTTCATAATCCTCGCCCCCACCCAATGCAATCATGGTGGAATCCATTTTGAATTCTTCGGAGGTGGAAATAACTATGGGGTCTAAAGGAACCTTGTCCTCAAAAAGGTTGCAGCCGACCTCACTTGCCTCGCACAAATGCAAAATTTCTGACGAAAGGCCATCACTGATATCAATCATCGCAGTGGGTTTCACTTCAAGTTTTTGAAGTAGCTCCGGAATGTCCTTTCGTGCTTCAGGCTTTAATTGTCGCTCCACAATATAGGCGTAGGGCTCCAGATCTGGCTGGCTGTTGGGGTTCACTTTAAAGACCTCCTTTTCACGTTCCAAAACCTGAAGCCCCAAATAGGCGCCACCAAGATCACCGGACACTACCAGTAGATCATTGGGTTTTGCCCCACTTCGATATACGATTCCATCAGTTTCTGCTACCCCAATGGCAGTCACACTGATCAACATTCCTGTTTTGGAAGAAGTGGTGTCTCCTCCAACCAAATCAACATTGTAGAGCTTACAGGCAAGGGCGACTCCCTCATAGAATTCCTCTAGGGCTTCCAAAGGAAACCGATTCGAAACCGCAATGGAAACCGTAATTTGGGTAGCAATGGCATTCATGGCATACACGTCAGAAAGGTTTACGACCACTGATTTATATCCTAAATGCTTCAAGGGCATATAGGCCAAATCAAAATGAACACCTTCCACCAATAAATCGGTCGAGACAATGGTTTTTTTGCCCTCGAAATCAAGCACAGCAGCGTCATCACCAATGCCCATTTCGGATGAAGCTTGGTTCAATTCAAAATTTTGGGTCAGGTGTTTGATCAACCCAAACTCTCCCATTTTCTCCAAAGGGGTGCGCTGTTGGTTCTTGTCTTCTAGCATGCCGCAAAAGTAAATAGGATAATTATAAATTGTATCTTTAATAGAAACTTAAATTGCTATCCCATGATACGACCTATCCTACTGGCATTTTTGGTTGCGCTTACCCTTATTGGATGTTCCAGTGATAATGGAACTATGATTGACCCAACAGATGATGGTGGCGGTATGGGAAATGGTGATGGCGATGGTAATGGAGGTGACGATACTCCTCCTAATATTGGTACCGGTGTAGTGGCCCGTGGTCTCACCCCTTGTGAAGGTGGATTTGCCGACATTTTTCCCTGTTCGGGATATGATTTGTTATTTCAGATGACGCTTAGTTCCTTTAATGGTGGAAGAGGAAACGATATTTGGGGATGGACCGATACCTCCGAGAATAAGGAATACGCTTTAATGGGGTTGGATAATGGTACCGCTTTCGTAGACATCACCGACACCGACAATCCAGTCTATTTAGGAAAATTGCTCACTGCTACGGAAGCAAGTACTTGGAGAGATATCAAGGTGTATGGGAATCATGCCTTTATCGTATCTGAAGCGCCAGGTCATGGTATGCAAGTTTTCGACCTCACTCGACTTCGGAATGTACAAGACCCTCCACAGGTATTCCAAGCGGATGCACGATACACGGGAATTGGAAATGCACATAACATTGTGATCAACGAGGAAATTGGATTTGCCTATCCTGTCGGTACCGCCCGCAATGATGCTTTTAATGGCGGAGTTCATTTTATCGACATTCAAAACCCAACAAGCCCAAACGGTGTTGGAGGATATGGGGCGAACGGATATACCCACGATGCCCAGGTGGTTACTTACAGTGGCCCTGATGCGGATTACACTGGGCGCGAAATTTTTGTTGGCGCCAACGAAAATCAAATTGCCATTGTGGATATTACCGATAAATCCAATCCGGTTGAAATAGAAACTTTGGGATATAGCAATATCGGTTATACACATCAAGGATGGTTTACCGAAGACCAGCGCTATTTTATTTTAGGCGACGAACTTGATGAGGCCGATTTTGGATTCGATTCACGGACACTGATTTTTGATTTCACGGATTTGGACAATCCCACTTTTCATACTACGTATTTCGGTCCGACTGGAGCTATAGATCACAACGGATACGTTTTGGGCGATGAGTTCTATTTGGCCAACTACACTGCCGGAATCAGGGTGCTGGACATATCAAACATTGATGGGCAGGTCATTACCGAGACGGGTTTTTTTGACTCCTATCCTGCGAACGATGTGGCAAGTTTCGATGGGGTATGGAGCGTATATCCCTACTTCGAGAGTGGAAAGATTATCATAAGTGATGGCAATTCTGGATTATTGGTGCTCCAAAAATCAAATTAAATCTTGTTGCTGTGAAAAGACTATTGGGAATCTTAACATTCATTTTTGCGCTGTCTTGTAGCGACGACACGGCACGGATGGAAGAGGATGT
>JANQRD010000093.1 GCA_028284725.1 Allomuricauda sp.
TAATGAAGGAAGAGCCAAAAATCTGCAACTATATCGATATTCCACTGCAACACATATCAGATTCAATTCTGAAAAGCATGCGCAGGGGCACCACAAAGGAAAAAACAACTCGATTAATGCAGGATTTTAGGGAAGCCGTTCCAGAAATGGCCATCCGAACCACCTTGATAGTGGGTTACCCTGGGGAAACAGAGGAGGATTTCCAGACTTTAAAGAATTGGGTGGCGGAAATGCGCTTTGAACGTTTGGGCTGTTTCACTTACAGCCATGAGGAAAACACGCATGCCTATGCTTTGAAAGATGATGTTCCCGAAGCGGTAAAACAAGAAAGAGCCAATGAAATTATGGAACTACAGTCCCAGATTTCATGGGAATTGAACCAAGAAAAAGTGGGCAAAACCTTTCGTTGCATTATAGATCGTAAAGAAGGGAACTACTTCGTAGGCCGTACCGAATTCGATTCCCCGGATGTGGACAATGAGGTGCTTATCGATGCAGCCAAGTATTATGTGAAAGTGGGCGAGTTTGTCGAAGTTGAAATCAGCGAGGCGGCTGATTTTGATCTTTACGGGGTGCCTTTCAAAAAATAAAAGAATTTCTTTATCACATATTCACAAATTCATACCCTGATAAAGGAATGTTTCGCAGATCAAACTCGGTTTCATTCAGTAGGATTCCATGTTCCAAATAGGCTTTTAAATTGGCCAACCAAAAAGTCCATCCATTGCTACAACCATAATGGATATTGAGTTTGCTCTCTTCATCAAGGGGTATTTCATGCTGTCTTAAAGTGACCAGGACTGCTTTTTCGTGCTTTTCCAGGGATACGGAAACCTTACTGTTGGCAAATGTAATTTCCAAAAAGTCTGTTCCATTCGCTTTGAGCACTTTTCCAGTTTCTTTTCCATCCCAATTGTGCCACATCCAAGTGTACGAATCCCCTGCCTGTATATTTTCCGTTGATTTCCGTTCCATTCCAGCCTGTGAAACATAAACGGCACTGCTCAAAAACCACGAGGTGATTCCCTCGGAAGTACCCCAGCACCAGTATAATTTTTCCGTGGATGCTTTGATAAAGATCTTTTTTGTAAAACAATCAAAAGTCAGTTTGCTCATTGTTCTCGCTTTAATTCGTAATTGTACAATTCTCTTCCCAATTGGGCCAAAAACGGAATGCCCACTTCGTCGTATTCATAGGTGTTATCATTAAAAACCTGGTTATCATTGACCAGGATAGCCGCCGTGACCATAAAATCAATGTTGTTTTTAACATCCTTTATATAGGCGCAGTCGGTCAATGTGCCATAGGCGTAGCCGACTTTGTTATAAATTTTAATGTAATCTGGAATTGGGTCGGTAGAATCACCAAACATAAAAAACTTCACATAGCTGTCGTAATATTCCGAGGTATCATACCCCAGATTTTTTGGGAGCGTGTACATGGCGTCAAGAAGTAATTTACGCTGTGCCTCATTTAGCTTGAACCGCTCTTTATCGGGAAAGGTCTCAGGAAAAATGATTCGCTTCAACAAGTTGTGTTGGGATGCAATGGGGAAATAGTTTTTTAGACTAAAATCAAATTTTCCCAATTGTAGGGAATCATCCTCATAAAAGGCTATTCGTTTTTTGATTTTATTTAAGTCCAATGCGGTTGGATACTTATTTATGATGGATTTGCTTGTAGCTATGGTGGAATCGTTTAGATAAATGACCAAAGGTTTTGTGGTGATGTCATCGGCATCCGGAACTGAAAGCCGATGCGCCAGCCTAAAAGGTTCAATTCCTCGGGTGTGGAGTCTTCTATTAACATCATCCTGACCGAGAAACTCAATCAGTCTATTGTTTGCTGCGTTGTCGGAAACAGCAAATATTTCGGAAATGGCTTTTGCGAATGTCGTTTCAACCGAATCCCCTTCAATATAAAACCTAGTGTCCACCGAAAGTGAATCCAATTCGTTCAATTTTTCCAAAGTGGCCACTACAACCGGAAATTTCACAGTACTGGCCGGGTAGAAATAGTTGTTTTTAGCAACTTGAAAATCGTAATCGGTAAAAACAATACTGTCTTTTTTTCTGTCGATTTGTGTGTACCGTATTTGCAGTTCATGCCGATGTAAACTGTCCATCACCCTTTTGATCAGTGGATTTTTGGACGATAACGCTTCTTCAATTGGATTTTGTTGTTTCTTAAACAGGCAAGATGTCAAAATCAGCCCTAGTAAAAGTGTTAAAGGGAGTAAAGTTCGCGTCATTTTCAAGTGGATTTAACCTTCTTCGTCGTAGATTTCCCCGCGATGGGGTTTTAGAATCTCCCGTACCTCCTTCATTTCAAATTCTGCCACCACCAGATAAGCAATGCTATGGGTTTCGCTGAAATGCTCATGCCCAGTGATATCAAACTTCAATTCTTCAATGACCACAAATTCTGCAAGATGCTTTTCATAGTGCTCGGCGGTCTGGGCTGCACCGGCACCACGAAAATCCCATATCATCTTTATCTTTCTGTCCAAGGCATTCTCCATGATTATGAGGCATCAAGTACTGAAGTACCTTCTTCGGCAAAGGCCTTAAAATCTTGAAGGTACTTCATAGACTGTTTTTTGAAAGCTCCAGGCATTAAAAAAGCCATTACTTTCATCCCGAAACCTGAAAACTGGAATTCACTTTCAGAAATCCATCGGGTTTTAAAGTCTTCCTCCTTGAAATAATTCTTTTGAATGTTATGCACGCCCTTGGTATCATAAGTGGTGTGGAATTCCTCGGGCGGGTTTCGCTTTATAATGGTCTCCACCATCTCAAACTCGCGTTTACCCATTTTATATTTCAGGGCCATTTGAGCACCTTCCATTCCTGGATTTTCTGAAAGATGTTCATAGCTGACCAGTCCCCGCTGCCAATGTTTCATGTTTTCGGGGTTGTCCAATTTTTTGATGAATTCGTCTCGGGGCAGGTCGATTGTAATTTCTGTAGTGTATTTCATTGTGGCAGGTTATCCTACTAATGTACTAAATATATGTTTTCGGGCAGCTTACTAAAAATCTGTTAATGAGAACACGACGTACTTGTAAGGGATTCAGTAATTCTTATTTTTGCGGAATGCGTTTTTTACAAACACATCAAACCATTCTCTTGGCCGTTCTGACGTTTGTGCTTTTGGTCTCATGCAACTCATTGTTTCGGGAAAAGGAGGAGAAGGAGCCATTGGCCCGGGTTGGGGACGCTTTTTTGTACAAGGAGGATGTTGCCACTTTAATCAGGGATGATATGTCGCCCCAAGACAGTGCTCTTTTTGTTGTCAACTACATCAACAACTGGGCATCAAAGCAGTTATTGCTCACAAAGTCAAAAATCAACTTGCCAGAGGAAAAAT
>JANQRD010000244.1 GCA_028284725.1 Allomuricauda sp.
TTTTTCCGCAATGACTGGCAACTGTAATACGATAAGGCTCGGTTTCCCTTCTTCCACGTGAACGGGAAGGCCAATGGTTGATAAGTACGATTAGTTCGGAATCGTTTGCCTTGATCCTTAACTTAACTTCAAAAATGTCTCGTGTGGGATAACGCAAATGGACCAAATGTTCTATTGGGGTTCCTTGCAATTCAAACTTATCTTCTGAATAAATCAAGGAACAGTCGATACCCCGAATGTCAGGAGAATCCACATGTGCCAAGACCAAGTCATTACGGTTCAGAGCGGTTATGAGTTCGTTGGCAATATTCTTGTTTTCAATTTCACATATTCCCAATATATCTGGGCCATCACCATCGAACATGCCATTTATAATGGTTGCTAGATTCGAAATCTTGATGGCCTTTGCTTGGTCCGTCCAGCCTTTTGCGGGAGTAAAACCAAAATCTGCAGCTATTTCAGAAAGTGAAGTGTCAAATAAATTTTGAAGGTTCCAAAAGGCGATATTGAAGCTTGACATTGGATTGGATTTAGTGATATAACCTCAAGCTATTAATAAATTGGCATACTTAAATGTTATCTTTTGGTTATGTAGCCTTTTTCTGTATAAATGACATTCCAGGGCTTATGGAAGGGAATGTTGTCCCTTTCGGCTCAAAATCAAAAATGCAGGTTGGGATAGAGCGCCTGAAAAAGAATTTGCAACAATTTTTTAAACCGAAATGCTGACCCCATCAGCTGAAGTATTTCTTTTGGAATCAAAATAAAAGTCAATTCTACCTAAATTGATTCCGAAACAGCCCACTTGGTTCACCAAAACGGAATCGCCATTTTGATTCACTCGAACATCTGGTTTTTCCAAAAAGGTATGGGTGTGACCTCCAATAATCAGATGGGTATGATAGGTTTTTTGTGCCAATTGGGTGTCCGAAGCCCTTTCGGGGTTTTGGTAATCGTAGCCCAAATGGGAAAGGCAGATGATCAGGTCGCATTTTTCCGCTTCCTTAAGTTGGCGTTCCACATCAACCGCAATTTCAAATGGGTTCAGGTACCTGGTCTCCTTATAAAGTCTTTTCGTGACTTGGCCGTCCAGTTTAATCCCGATGCCATAAACCCCAATTTTTATTCCATCCAAAGAATAGATTTTATAGGGCTTCACGAAGCCATCCATAACGGTATTGGTGAAATCATAATTTGCCGAAAGTAGATCGAACCGGGCATGGGGCACTTGCGCCAACAGGCCATCAATGCCATTATCGAAATCATGGTTGCCAATGGTAGCCGCATCGTATTTGAGTTTGCTCATCAGCTTAAACTCCAACTCTCCGCCATAAAAATTGAAATAGGGGGTGCCCTGAAAAATATCACCAGCATCAAAAAGCAGGGTGTTTGGATTTTCATTTCGTATTTGCTCCACCAAAGCTGCCCTACGGGCTACACCGCCCAAATTGGCATATCGGGAATGGGAGCTTGGAAATGGATCAATATGGCTATGGACATCGTTCGTGTGTAGAATGGTAATTTTTTTGTCACCGAAAGCCTGGCACGACTTCAAGCTGAGTCCACCCAAACCAATAAATGTTGATGTGGCGGCCGTGTTTTTAAGAAATTCCCTTCGTTTCATTTAGTTCAGTTGAATGAATCTATCATCGACATTTGCACTTACGGTATCCACTTTTTTAAAATGGTCGATAATCGCATTTCGCAAAAGGTAGCCCGTATCGGTTACAGAAACCGTTTGATTAAAAAAACCAATACTTGGCCCACCTTGAACCAAATAATCGGAAGTGGCTACAAAATAATTTCGGTTTTCATCGAACGGGCTTCCATTGATATCCACCGATTCCAAAGCGCCATTTTTGTCCAGCACAATTTGCATTCCCGCAAAAGGATGGGGTTTTTTTGCGCTGATGAGAAATCCGATCAGTTCCCGAACTGCCGAACCGCTCAATTCCACAACCGAGATATAGTTTTCAAAAGGCATGATTTCATAGCCGTGTCTGGCCGTTACATTTCCAGCGGATAGTATAGCTCGGATACCACCATGGTTCATAATGGCAAAATCCACCTCTTTGGAAGTATTAGTTCTAAAAACAGGTTTCGTTTCTTCCAGTATGATGTCAGCAATTAAGTTCCCCATGGATGTGTTCAGGTTTCCATCATCCAAAAGAATTGCTTTGGGGGCATAGGCCAAAATACTGTCCAGAACCTCATCAATTCTTTTTTTGAACGGTTTCACAAAAGTATCAATGGAATCAATGCTGGCGAGTGATGTGTCAATTTGTAGTTGCACCGCGCTGATTTTGGAAAGTTGACCCTTGTCCTGCTTACATGAGAATAAAAAACAAAAAGTTACAAATACAACAAATTGTTTTAATTTTAAATCAATCACTTGAATAACTTTGCTGAAGTAATCTTGTTGGAATAATTACCTTTGTAAAAATGCATAAAAAATATGTTTTTAAAAGGGCTCCAGGATAAATTTAAAGTTAAATCAGGGCTTAAATATCTTCAGGAGGAAATGGCAAGACCAGCTCCGACTGTTGAACGGGACAAAGGGATTACCAGTATAGGTTGCATTGTGGATGTGGATAATTTCCAAAATGCTGAGATATTTTATGAATTGATAGAGGAATTTTCACTGCGGCCCAATGCCATAAAGATCATTGGATATAAAAGGGAGTACGATAATACCTCTCCCTATGCAATACAGCTTTTTTCCGATAAGGATTTGGGCTGGAAAGGGGTAATCGAAAACGGTTATGTCCTGGAGTTTTTAGGACGGGAGTACGACATGCTCATCAATTATTATGAAGAGGACAACCTAATGATGAAACTACTTTCGGTGAGAACGCCAGCAAGATTAAAAGTTGGTTTTGGAGCTCTGGATCTCAAAATCAATGATTTGATTTTAAACACACCTTTCAAGGATTTTAAAGTGTTCAAAGGTGAACTGAAAAAATATTTGAAGGTTTTAAACGAGCTATAAATGGAACGGCTAATAGGCACAGGGGTTGCTTTGGTGACTCCTTTTAATAAGGATTTCAGCATCGATGTCGCTGCATTGGAGCGTATTGTGGAGCATTGCATACAAGGTGGGGTGGATTATCTTGTCGCTTTGGGAACCACAGGTGAATCAGTAACACTGTCCAAAACCGACAAACAATTAGTCATGGATGTGGTTGTGCGTGCCAATGCCGGGAGGCTACCTCTGGTTTTGGGAGTGGGAGGCAATAACACCGCTTTGATTGTTGAAGAACTCCACACGTTGGATCTTTCCGATTTTGATGCTGTTCTATCCGTTTCACCTTATTACAACAAACCCACTCAAGAAGGGATATACCAACATTTTAAGGCCATAGCCACGGCATCACCGAAACCAATAATCCTATACAATGTACCATCGAGAACCGGAAGCAATATGCTACCTGAAACAACTTTGCGGTTAGCACGTGATTTCAAAAAAATTGTTGCAATAAAGGAGGCATCGGGAAATTTGACCCAGATTGACCATATAATCAAAGGAAAACCGGAAGGCTTTTTGGTGATTTCGGGGGACGACTTTACCGCACTACCAACCGTTTTGGCCGGCGGGTCGGGAGTAATTTCCGTTTTGGGACAAGGACTTCCGAATGCTTTTTCCAAGATGATCCAAATGGGATTGAACCAGGAAGCAGAACAGGCATACAAGCTCCATCACAATCTGTTGCCCGTGATGCAATTGATTTTTGAAGAGGGGAATCCTGCAGGAATCAAAAGTATTTTTGAATATTTAGGACTTTCCAATGCCATGGTACGGTTGCCGTTGGTTGAGGCGACCCCGTTTCTGAAGGAGAAAATTATCAGTTTTTTGAAATCTTTCGACAAGGTATACGCCTAAGGTCCGTTAAATGTTCGCTAAAACCTTAGCGAGTGCAGGGAGCATCGGTTACTTTTAGGTCATAAATCTATTTTTTAAATCCACTGAATATCACTAATTTTGCAAAATGTTTTTGAAAATGAGGTCGATTTTCCCAATTCTCTTTGCTTTTATTTTCCTTGTATCTTGTAATGAGTACCAAAAAGTGCTTAAAAACGAAGATGTTAAGGCCAAGTATGATTTAGCCCAAAAATATTATGAAGCTGAAGACTACAAAAGGGCCAAAAGGCTTTTTGAACAGATAGCTCCTAAATATGTGGGGAGGCCACAGGGTGAGCGTGTAATGTTCTTTTTTGCAGACTCTTATTTCAAAACCGAGGATTATTACCTGTCGGGGTATCAGTTTGAGCGATTCATCAAATCCTATCCCCGAAGTGATAAGATTCAAGAGGCCAGTTTTCTTGGAGCAAAGAGCTACTATAAACTTTCACCGGCCTATTCACTAGACCAAACCGATACGGACAAGGCCTTGGCAAAGCTTCAAACTTTCATCAATACCTATCCAGAATCTGAATATTTCGAGGAAGCCAATGCCATGGCGAAGGAGTTGACGGCCAAAAAACAGAAGAAACAATTGGAGATTGCCAAGCAATTCAACAAGCTAGGCGAGTTCAACTATCCAATTTTGGTTTCTGCCATTACCGCATTGGACAATTTCATTTCGGACAACCCAGGCTCCATTTACAGGGAAGAAGCATTGTATTATCGTATCGAAGCATCGACCAATTTGGCCCTTAACAGTGTGGACACCAGAAAAAAAGAACGTCTGGAAGACGCCGAGACATCGTATAATAATTTGATGCGCTATTTTCCAGAAACGAAATTCAAAAAGAAAGCAGATAACCTTTCCGAAAAAATTCAAAAAGAATTGGCAGAATATGCCGGTTCAAAATAATTGTTAAACAAGCAGTTTTATGCAAGATTTGAAAAATACAAAAGCTCCGGTCTCAACGGTTACCCACAACAGAAATGAATTCGATGAGAAGACCGATAACATTTACGAAGCAATCTCAATCGCTTCAAAGCGTGCCATACAGATCAACTCAGAGATAAAAAAAGAATTGTTGGAGAAGTTGGAGGAGTTTGCCACCTATAGTGATAGCTTGGAAGAAGTCTTCGAGAACAAGGAGCAGATAGAAGTTTCCAAATTCTATGAAAAACTTCCAAAACCCCACGCGCTTGCGGTTATGGAGTGGTTGGAGGATAAAATCTATTATAGAAACACCGAGAAAGACGCCTAAGAAATGCTTAGCGGTAAACACATTCTTTTGGGCATTACCGGAGGAATTGCCGCTTATAAAACAACATTTCTTGTACGTTTACTGATTAAAGCTGGTGCAGAGGTCAAAGTAACTATGACCCAAAGTGCCAGCTCTTTTGTTTCTCCCCTTACCTTAGCAACGCTGTCCAAGAACCCTGTTTTGCTTGACTTTGTCAACGAGGAAGATGGCAGTATTTCCTGGAACAACCATGTTGAGTTAGGCTTATGGGCCGATTTGATGATTATCGCCCCTGCAACAGCCAATACCCTCTCGAAAATGGCAAATGGGACTTGCGATAATCTGCTGTTGGCAACGTATTTGTCAGCGAAGTGCCCAGTATATTTTGCCCCGGCAATGGACTTGGACATGTATCAACATCCATCTACCGAGGCTTCCTTTGAAAAATTGAAATCCTTTGGGAACATAATGATTCCGGCAGAATCAGGAGAATTGGCAAGTGGTCTGTACGGAGAAGGTCGTATGGCCGAACCCGAAACGATAATGGAGTTTTTACAGCGGCATTTATCTGAAGGACTCCCACTTTATGGAAAAAAAGTTTTGATTACGGCTGGACCTACCCATGAAGCCATAGATCCAGTTCGTTTTTTGGGCAACCGCTCCTCGGGTACAATGGGATTCGAGCTGGCCAATCGGGCGGCTGACTTGGGTGCAAAGGTATATTTGATTTCCGGCCCAACCCATCTCAATGCAGAGCACTCCAACATTGATTTGACCCGCGTTTCTTCAGCAAGAGAGATGTACGAGGTTTGCCACAAATACTTTCCCGAAGTGGACGTAGCCATTTCCGCTGCTGCAGTGGCTGACTATCGTCCCAAGCATGTGGCCAAGGAAAAAATGAAAAAGAAGGAGGGTGATTTACAGATTGAACTGGAACGAAACCCGGATATTTTGCTTTCCATGGGCGAAAAAAAGGATAAGCAATTTTTAGTTGGATTCGCCCTGGAAACCCAAAACGAACTTGAGAACGCAAAAGGAAAACTGCAACGTAAAAATTTGGATGCCATAGTGCTCAACTCCTTGAGGGACGATGGAGCTGGCTTTGGAGGCAACACCAATAAAATCTCCTTTATCGATAAGAATTTGGACGTAAAAACGTTTGCTTTAAAGACGAAGTCCGAGGTGGCTTCGGATATTTGGGAAGAAATCATCACGAGAATCCATGCGTAATATCTTATTGGTCACTTTTTTACTACTCTTTTCCTCTGCCATTTTTGCGCAGGAATTGAATTGTGTGGTCACAGTCAACTCTGATCAAGTAAGTCAGACCAACCAACAAATTTTTAGGACGTTGGAACGCTCCCTCAACGATTTTGTAAACAAAAACAAATGGACAAATCGGGTTTATAGAGAGAATGAAAGGGTAAGTGCCCGTATGTTCATTACGGTCACCCAATACGAATCCGATCGTTTTGAGGCCAACATTCAAATCCAATCTTCACGCCCTGTTTACAATACATCCTACGAGAGCCCTGTATTCAACTACAAGGATGACTCTTTTAATTTTCAATATCAAGAATTTCAACCGCTGGTGTATAACGAAAATGTGTTCGATTCCAATTTGATTGGAGTAATTACCTATTATGTGTACATTATTTTGGGACTGGATGCCGATACATTCTCTTTGGAGGGAGGTGACGACATGTTTCGAAGGGCACAGAATATCGTAACCCAAGCCCAGGGGACAAGTTTTGCCGGTTGGAGCCAACAGACTGGGGAACGATCTCGCTTTGAGTTGGTGGATAATTTATTGAGCAATTCCTTCAGGGAATATCGCATTGCCATGTACAACTACCACCGAAAAGGGTTGGACATTCTCGGGGACAACAATAGCACCGGCAAACAGATTGTGGCGGGCAGCATGCGCTTGTTCGAAACCTTGATCAAACGTAGACCCAATGCCTTTTTGATTCAGACATTCTTCGATGCCAAATCTGAAGAGATTCTGAACATATTCTCCGATGGCCCCAAAGTGGACGTCGTAAAACTCAAG
>JANQRD010000248.1 GCA_028284725.1 Allomuricauda sp.
ATTAAAATAAAAATTCAATCAAAATGAACAAGTTAATGGTAATATATGGATGCGCACTACTGAGTGGTGCCGCCATAGCGAACGAAAGACAAAACGAAGTGGGGGATTACCCTGCAGACTGTATCTCTGAAGGCATCATTTGTGATGCAACGGAGCTCGATCTAAACGAAATTGTATTTATCGAGGAGGAGGATTTGAATCTCGGTTTTGATACCGCAGATTACCTGCCGAAGAATTTTAATCCCTATAAAACCTATTTCGACATAAATTCCATTCCTTATGTAGAGGATGAAGATGATTTCGATTTGGGATTTGACACAGCAAATCATCTACCAGAAGGATTTGATGCCTATACGGATATAGTTCCCGTTGGATCCATCAATTATATTGAAATGGAGGACATGGAACTTGGGTTTGATACCAAAGAATACCTTCCTGAAGGGTTTTCACCCTATGAGTTCTATTTCAATTTGGATTGGATTCCCTATATCGAGGATGAAGATGATTTGGAATTGCACTTGTCCATCTCCATGATGAAACTACGAACAAAAATGACCTCAAAATAAGATTTGTAATACCTAGAAAATAACTATCGAACATGATACATATCCAAAACCTAAAAAAGAGTTTTAGAACCGAAGAAGTGGAGACCCTGGCCCTTAATGGGGTGACTCTGAATGTGGCAGAAGGGGAATTTGTTGCCATAATGGGCCCTTCGGGCTGTGGGAAATCCACTTTGCTGAACATTGTTGGAATGTTGGACAACCCAACTGAGGGAAGCTATCAATTCGCGGGCCACGAAGTGGGCGGGCTTCGAGAGAGCCAGCGCACCCAATTGCGCAAGGGAAATCTTGGTTTCGTCTTCCAAAGTTTTAACCTCATCGATGAGCTGACGGTCTTTGAAAATGTGGAACTGCCTTTGATCTATCTAAAAATGAATAAAAAAGAACGAAGGGAAAAAGTGAAAGCCGTATTGGAACGCATGAAAATTGCCCATAGGGAAAAACACTTTCCTCAACAACTATCAGGCGGGCAGCAGCAACGGGTAGCTATTTCAAGAGCAGTGGTCACCAACCCAAAACTGATTTTGGCGGATGAGCCAACTGGAAACCTGGATTCCAAAAATGGTATTGAGGTGATGAACCTTTTAACAGAGCTGAATCAAGAAGGAACTACCATTGTTATGGTTACCCACTCTGACCGGGATTCCCACTATGCACACCGGATTATCAACTTGTTTGATGGGCAGATTGTGACGGAAAGTCAAAACAAACCCATGGGCGCCATGGTATAATTTTCGAAAACACGAGTTTATTCATCAATCAGAAAACAAAAGTCGAAGCCATGTTTAAGAACTATATCCGAATCGCTTGGAGGAACCTAATCAAAAGAAAGGTGTTTACTGCCATCAACATTTTGGGACTTGCCATTGGTTTTGGCAGTAGCATTTTGCTCTATTTGTTCTTAAACTATCATCTCTCGTTCGACAATTTCCATCCGAATGCCGAGCGAATTTATAGGGCGGTTACGGAAGGACATCGAGATATTATTGATTATAATGCCAGCGTGCCCCCGGCGTTTGCAAAAGCATTCCGTGAGGACTATGACTACGCCGAGAAAGTGGCAAGAATTGTGACCTGGGACAATAATCAATTGGATGTTGAAAACGGTAAACGCATCCAAATCAAGGAAGATGTGGTTTTTGCTGAACCCGATTTTTTTGACATCATGAACTTTCCTCTGGAAAATGTAATGGGAACCCGCTCTTTGGCAGAGCCCAATACTGCCTATTTAAGTAAAAATACTTCTAAAAAACTGTTCGGCACGGCCAATTCTATTGGCAAGACTTTTGTTTTTGAGAACAAAGAGACCATTGAGGTTATCGGAATCTTGAAAGATTTGCCCAAGACCTCACTTATTAAAGAAGGGATATTCATCGCCTATCAGACTTTGGAAAAGCTTGAGGATTTTGCAGCGGAGGACACTTGGGGAGGTATTACCTCCAGTTTACAATGTTTTGCTCTTCTGCGCCCAAACCAAAACATTGCTGATATAGAAAACGTATTGTTGGAACTTCCCAAAAAACATCGGCCAAAAAGCAAAAACAAGCATGTCTATAAACTACAACCATTATCCGACATTCACTTCAATCCAAAATATGGGGGCATAGACCCGACACTATTATGGGTATTTGGTATTATCGGGCTCTTTTTAATAGCCATCGCCTGTATCAACTTTATCAACATTTCGACAGCCCAGGCTTTTTATCGATCCAAGGAAATAGGCGTGCGAAAAGTGCTTGGCAGTTTCAGAAAACACCTATTCTGGCAATTTTTGGCTGAGACCTTTGTGATAAGCCTTTTTGCAGTCGCCCTGGGAGTTCTGTTCGCTGTGGTTTTTCTCCCTTCCTTCAACAACCTTTTTGAATTGGAGCTGTCCATAGGCCATCTATTAAGCCCACGGTTTTTTGGATTCCTTGTGCTTGTATTGGCCGTAGTCTCCTTTATGTCCGGTAGCTATCCAGGACTTCTGATGTCGCGCATTGTTCCTGTTTTGGCCCTTAAGGGAAAACTAAGTCACAACGATACCGGGGGAACGACAACACGAAAGGTTTTAGTGGTGGCGCAATTTGCCATCTCCATCATTCTGATTGCCGCTACCTTGATCATCTCCCGTCAAATTGACTATGCTGTAAACACGAATCTGGGTTTTGAAAAAGAATCCATTGTGATGGTAAGTATTCCGGACGAACTGGAGTCCATACAACTTAAAACACTAAAAGAACGACTAGGTCAAATCACAGGTGTACAAAGCGTTTCCACTTGTCTTAGCAGTCCTGGAGCCTCTGATAACCGATGGGGCACTGGGGTAAAATATCATAATCGTCCAGAATATGAGGAGTTCAGCATTCAGGCCAAATTGGGCGATGTCGATTACCTCAGCACCTTTGATCTTCCCTTGGTCGCCGGGCGAAACTTTTTTGAAAGTGATTCGCTTACAGAGGTATTGGTCAATGAAACCTTTGGTAAAAAAGTAGGTGTCCTATCACCCGAAGAACTATTGGGGAAAAAACTTGAGGCCAATGGAGGAAACATAAAAGCTACCATTGTAGGTGTAGTCGCGGACTTTCACGATAGTGATTTTACACAAGCGATAAATCCCATTTTCATTGCCGCTTATGACCGATGGTATGGGGAAATAGCCCTTAAAATAAATACACGCAATACCTCGTCCATTATGGAGCAAGTTGGGGAAAAATGGTCCGATGCCTTTAAAGGGTACTTATTTGAATACCGATTTCTGGATGAACGGGTTGCGGAACAATACAAAACCGAACAACGGTATCTTTCGCTCTCCAAAGTTTTTTCAGCCCTGGCCATCCTAATTGGTTGTTTGGGACTCTACGGTTTGATCCTATTTTTTGTGGGACAACGCACTAAGGAAATTGGCATACGAAAAGTTTTGGGAAGCAATGTAGCTGATATTTTGGCCTTGTTCACTGTGGATTTCTTTAAGCTGATCCTAATTGCCGGGGTGTTTGCCACTCCGATATCCTGGTATTTGATGGAACAATGGCTTCAGGGATACACTTATAGAACCGAAATACATTGGTGGGTATTCGCTTTTGCAATTGTTTCCATCATGATCATCACACTTATCACCATAAGTTATCAGACCCTAAAAGTTGCAGTGGCCAGTCCGGTTAAAAGCCTAAGAACAGAATAAAAACAAAATCATGCTAAGGAACTATTTCAAAACCGCTTGGAGAACCTTACTCAAGAACAAGGTGTATTTTTCCATCAACACCTTTGGATTATCCATCTCCATTGCCGTGTCCTTTCTGATGCTGCTTTGGGTGTTTGATGAATACAGCATGGATAAGTTCCATGAGAATGACGAGCAACTTTTCCTGGTAAAACGTACCATTCCTTTGGAAGATGGAGCGTTCGATGTTTACAACGGCATTTCCTATCCTCTTTTGCGAACCGCTATGGAGCAATTGCCCGAGGTGGAGGAATATATTACGCTGGGAGGTACTTTTGAGGACAACCTCCGTATTGAAGATACCGACTTTCGAGCTCGGGGTGCTTATACCAACACCGCTTTCTTCAAATCGTTTTCCATTCCCGTACTGCTTGGGGATATGAATTCCTTAGATCAAAAACCGGAGGCCATTGCGATTTCAGAACGTTTGGCCAAACGTTTTTGGGGTGATGCTTGGCGCGAAAGGGCTTTGGGTAGCCCCATTCATATTTATGACAATGGGGATTATGCCGTTGAAATGGTTTATGCGGATTTTCCTTCCCACTCATCCATTCAAAATGATTTCTATTATGGGTTCGAGCGTTTCCTCAGCCAAAATGATTGGATGCTCGAGTGGGGAAACAACGGCATGCAGGGGGCACTGCTATTAAAAGAAGGTTCAAACGTTTCCCAGCTTCGAAAAAAACTGGAATCTCTTTTCCAAGCCAACATTTCAGGCGAGTTCAAGGAGGGTATTTTGTTGCATCAATTCTCAGAGAATTATCTACATAATCAATTCGATGAAAAAGCCCAAGTGGCTGGAGGACGTATTGAATATGTTAGAATCTTTGCTTTGGCGGCGATTTTTCTGTTGGTCATTTCATGTATCAATTTTATCAACCTGTCCACGGCCTATGCTACCAAACGCTCCGGCGAAATAGGCGTCCGTAAGGTAATTGGAGCTAAGAAAAACATGCTTGTAGGTCAATTTTTCATGGAGACTTCCATTATCACCTCTATTGCTTTTTTGATAGGGCTTTTGATTATCGTGCTACTTCTGCCCTTTGTAAATACCCTTACCGGAAAGGAATTGAGTATTGACATCACCCAACCCTCTCTTTGGCTCATCATTGTTGGCGTTTTTGCCTTCACCACCTTTTTGTCAGGGGCTTATCCCTCTTTGATCATTTCCTCTTTCCGTCCTGTGGAAGCACTTAAGGGCATCGGGAAAGAACAAAAGAATACCATTTCGTTACGCAAGGGATTGGTGGTTTTACAATTTTCCCTATCAATCCTGCTCATTATATCTGCTTTGGTAATTCAACAGCAGGTTCAGTATGTAAACAAAAAAGATTTGGGCATCGCCAAAGATCATATCATCTCCATACACCAGGATCAAGCACTGACCGAAAAGTACGATGCCCTTAAAAATGAACTTATGAATTCCGAGGCCATTGTAGATGTGACGTTGGCCGGCCCTTCTCCTTTGGCTACACCGGCGTCCAGCAGTGGGGTAAGCTGGCCAGGAAAAAGTCAGGAACAAGAAAATCTCGAATTTGCATTGTTATGGACCGCCCATAACTTTCCTACAGCATTCAACATTCCAGTAGAGCAAGGGAACTATTATAAGGAAGGCACACAAGACACCTTGAATCTCGTTATCAATCAAACGGCGGCAGAGCTCATGCAACTCGGAGAAGAACCCATTGGAAAAACCATTCAGCTTTGGGGAAGCCCAAGGCAGATCATTGGGGTTCTGAAGGACTTCCACAACCGCTCCATGTACGAAACCATTCAACCCACATTGTTCTTGTTAGATCCCAATGATGCTGGATCACTCTTTATCAAATTAGATGGAGGACAAACAGAAGCTGGATTAGCTTCGGTAAATTCAGTCTTTGAAAAAGTACTTCCTAATCTTCCCCTGCATTACGATTTTTTGGATGAGCAATACGCGGCCACCTACCGCACAGAAACCTTAACAGGTACCTTGGCGCGATACTTTGCCTTTATTTCCATTCTCTTGTCTTGTTTGGGGTTGTTCGGTTTGGCCACCTTCATGGCCCGACAACGAACCAAGGAAATTGGCATTCGAAAGGTTTTGGGCGCCAGCGTCAATAGCATCACATTGCTTATCTCCAAAGATTTCTTGAAACTTATTGCATTTGCAATTCTGCTCGCTTCCCCATTGGCATACTATTTCACAAATGAGTGGCTAAGCGATTTTGCATATCGAATCAATATTCCGTTATGGGCTTTTGCTTTGGCAGGAGTACTGACTTTGTTGGTGACCCTGCTCACCATAGGATTCCAGGCTGTAAAATCGGCCATGGCAAACCCTGTCAACAGTTTAAGAACTGAATAATTCAAATAAAAAAGAACATCATGTTCAAAAATCATATTAAAATAGCTTGGCGAAGTCTAAAAAAGCAACCATTTTTTACATTCCTGAACATTTTTGGTCTGGCCATTGGTATGGCTGGAAGCTTGATTATTGCACTCTACATTTACGATGAACTGAGCTTCGACACCATGTTCGTTGATACGGATCGAATTTATAGAATCAATACGGATTTTAAATTTGGTGGCGCCGCCGAACAGCTTGGGGAAGTTTCAGAACCTTTTGGCGCAACACTCAAAAGGGATTGTCCCCAGATAGAAATGACCACTCGCTTCAGGAATATCGGTGGTGTTCTCATCCGCAGGAATGATGTAACCGAGAATGTAAAAGAGCTTAACTCAGCTTATGCGGATTCCACAATGATGAAGTTTTTTGGTCTGAACCTATTGGTGGGCGATTCCAATACCGCACTTGCAAAACCGAATACCCTGGTGATGACCCAAACAGCCGCTGAAAAACATTTTGGTATTAATAATGCATTGGGACAGGCCATGGTTTTGAACAATTCCCAAACTTATACGGTTACCGGCATCATCGAGGATTTACCTAAAAATTCATTCCTTAGGGACCATAGCATTTTTATATCCATGTCAAGTTTTACCGATGCCCAAGTTGGACATTGGGGCAGCCATAACTATTTTACTTTTGTTAAACTCATCCCCTCAGCTAACATCGCCGAAATAGAACCCGTTCTGAACACGATGTTGGGCAAATACCTCATCCCATGGGTACAGGTGTATTATCCTGGAATGACCGAGGCTTCCTTTCTTGCTTCAGGCAACTATGGCAACTACAGTGCGATGCCATTGACGGATATCCATCTGCACTCCAATATGAAAGGAGAATTAAGTCCCAATGGATCCATACAAAACATCTACATTTTATCATTTATTGCGCTTTTTCTTATGGTCTTGGCCAGCGTCAATTTTATGAACCTTTCCACGGCTTATTCGTTGAAGAGGGCAAAGGAGGTTGGGGTTCGCAAGACCTTGGGATCCCAAAA
This sequence comes from Allomuricauda sp., assembly GCA_028284725.1. Lineage (GTDB taxonomy): Bacteria > Bacteroidota > Bacteroidia > Flavobacteriales > Flavobacteriaceae > Flagellimonas. Next base: position 7,149 of record JANQRD010000248.1, read on the forward strand.
AACGGATTTGATCCGACAGTTTTTGACCGAATCGGGTTTGATCGCCTTCATTTCGCTCATAGTGGCCATCGGTGTCGCTTTCTTGGTCCTGCCCATGTTCAATGAATTGGCAAATAAGGATATGTCCATTCCATTCGCAAGCCCATTTTTCTGGGTGCTCCTTATTACTTCCACACTTTTACTGGGACTTGTTTCTGGAATATATCCTGCTTTTTTTATGTCAAGGTTCGTTCCTGTCAAAGTGTTGAAGGGCATCAGTTCGCAAAGCGTGGGCGGTGGTAATATTAGAAATTCATTGGTGATTTTCCAGTTTGCCATTTCGGTCTTTTTGATTGTGGGCACCCTGGTAGTGTACCGACAGTTGAGCTTTATCCAAAATAAAGAATTGGGATATGGCAAGGATCAGGTTTTGGTGATTACAGATGTATTCGGGGCTGGCAACCAAATGCAGGCATTCAAAGAAGAAGTAAAACAATTGGCACAGGTAAAAACAGCAACATTAAGCGGATTTTTGCCCACCCCGTCCACGCGCAGCAACAGTACTTTCTTTAAAGAAGGCGCCCGAGAGCAGGAAAACGCAATTAACATGGAAAACTGGAGGGTGGACCATGATTATATTTCCACCATTGATCTGGAAATCATTGCAGGAAGGGATTTTGACCCCAAAATTCCAGCAGACTCCACAGCGGCAATTTTAAACGAATCGGCACTGATTGTCTTGGGCTTGAAACCTGATGAGGCGTTGGGCACCCGTGTTTCCTCCGATCTTGGAGAGGACAACGCGAACTATCTGACCGTAATCGGGGTTGTAAAGGATTTTCATTTCAATTCGTTCCGGGAGCCCATTCAAGCATTGTGCCTATCCATTGGAACTTTTGCCGATGCCATGGCCATCAAGTTGAACACACAAAACATTTCGGCAAGCGTTGCGAGCATTGAGAATCTTTGGAACAAAATTGCGCCAGGTCAGCCTTTCAATTACTATTTTATGGATGAATCTTTTAATAACACCTATCAGGCTGAACAACGACTCGGCCGCATATTCATCATATTTACGGTGCTATCCATTTTGATCGCTTGTTTGGGACTCTTTGGCCTTGCCACCTTCAATGCAGAAAAGCGAACAAAGGAAATCGGTGTTCGAAAAGTGTTGGGTGCCAGTGTAAGCCAAATTACCTATAGGTTGACCGTCGATTTTTTGAGACTTGTCGGTCTTGGAGTCCTTATTGCCCTTCCCATTGGTTGGTTTTCCATGAATCAATGGTTACAAGATTTTTCATATCGCATATCAATCGGTTGGGAAGTCTTTTTGATCGCTACCTTTCTTGCAGTTGCCATTGCGGTACTTACGGTAAGTTACCAGAGTATTAAAGCGGCCGTTGTTAACCCGGTCAAGAGTTTACGCACTGAATAATCATCAAAAAACGAAAAATCATGTTTAAGAACTATTTAAAAATCGGCTGGAGAAACCTCACAAAGAACAAGGCTTACACCTTTATCAATATTGGTGGACTTGCCTTGGGTATGGCTGTGACCTTGATCATTGGTCTATGGATGGAGGATGAGCTCACCCATAACGATTATTTCACCAATGCGGATAAAATCGCCCAGGTGTTCCAATCCCAGACATTCAACAACCAAACGGAAACTGGCCCGCCCATCCCCCGCCCTTTGGAGAAGGCACTTCGCGAAGGTTATTCCGACAACTTTAGATACATCGTCATGTCTTCTTGGGATAATGACTACTATTTAAAATACAAGGACATCAGTATTTCCCGAACAGGCAATTTTATGCAAAAAGATGCTCCTGAAATGCTGGACTTAAAAATTTTAAAGGGGGAAAAGGACGGCCTTCGTGAGC
>JANQRD010000095.1 GCA_028284725.1 Allomuricauda sp.
AGATAAGCTTGGATATTGTGGCGAAGGGTTTTGAGAATCACCTTGTTTTGGGAAATTTCAAAAGTAATGGCGGTACCAACTACCTTGATTTTGGCAAAAGCGCTACCAAAGGAGAAGGATATTCCTATTATTATATTGATGACATCTCATTGGTTTATTTGGGGCCGGATTATCAACCCAACCAAAGTTACGTGCTCAACCATGTCAATTTTGACTTCGATCGTTTTGAACTGCAGCCCAAGGCAAGGCGGAGTTTGAAAGATGTTTACGAGTATCTCAAAAAGAACCCCAATTTAAAGGTTTCGATAAGCGGACATACCGATGATCAAGGATCTGACGAATATAACGATGTCCTCTCAAAACAGCGCGCCACCACCGTGGCAAAGTATCTAATGCGTTTGGGATTACCTAAAAGTAGGATTACCTCTGCAGGTTATGGGAACAAAGTTCCGTTGGATAGCGCCCAAACCGAAAAAGCCCGAAGAATAAATCGAAGGGTCGAGTTTGTGATGACCGAATTTGTGGATGACTAACCGTTTTTAAGTACGATTTCCTAATAAGTCTTGAGATTGGGAAGTTATTGCCCCTCTATAAGCTTTCTCATCTCTGCGTCGTATTCGAGCACTATTTCCCCAGTATCACCTCCACTCAAAACAAAAAACGATTCTGTTTTATAGCCTTTTGACTTGATATTGATTTTCCAGTGAAAGTCTTTTTCGCTTATCAGTGTGAATATGCCGTCAAAATTGGTGTAGGCGGTATGCTCTGTATCGCTTATTTCTACAGTTGCCAAATAAATGGGAAGACCAAGCTCATCGATTATTTTTCCCGAAATGGAGTTTTGGCCGAAACCAAAATTCGGGGCAAGGGACAATATGAGCATAATGGTAACTATGCGCATTATAGCAAGATTTGGATTATCATAACGAATTTTGCTGGAAGTTAGTGTCCTGAGAACAATGAAATGATAATGCAAAAAATGTACAAGCAAGCAATATGGGTTGAAAAACCACGTTTATATAGGCGATACGAGAACTTAAAATCGACCTTGATATGTATAGTAAGTTTACTCGTATTTTTTTATTGCCCAGTTTTTGTTTGTTGTTTGGGACTTCACTTTTTGGACAAAATTTAATTTTAAATGCAGGGTTTGAGAACTACAATGACTGTCCGTCGAATATTGTAGGCTTGGATGTGCTGCTCGAGGATGTCTCCGTGCCCACATCGAGTTCTGGGGACTATTTCAACCGATGCGGTAATGAAGACTTTGGAGTTCCCAATAATTTTAAGGGTGTCCAAAAGGCGACAGAGGGTTCGGGTTATGCCGGTCTTTATTTTTATGCATTGAACAACTATCGAGAGTATGTTCAATTGAATACAACCAGGACACTTAGGGAAAAACATCCTTATAAAATCTCATTACAAGTGAGCCTTGCAGAGATGTCTACACTGGCAGTGAAAAACATGTCAATTATATTGACCAATAAAATGGTGAAGATGCCCAATAGCTCGGTTTTGAACAGCGCTAGATTGAATTTACAAGAAAACATTCAGTTTCACGAAGTCGCGTTGAAAGCGGATAACTCCCTATCCGAAAAGGAGGGGTGGGTTACGCTGTCCGCTGAATTTGATGCCAGGGGCTTTGAAAGCCATATCATATTGGGAAATTTTCAGAATAATGGCAAAACGCAGTTATTGAATAATGGAGAGCAGGCATTATCGAGCGATTTCTCCTATTACTACGTGGACAATTTCATGCTCGAAGAGTTGCCAAGAATCAACTACGAAAAGGACAAGATTTATGTATTGGAACGCAATCCATTCGAACCGAAAGGGTACGAGTTGGATGCCAAAGCATTGGCTAGCGTCAATAAAATTTTCAAGTACCTTAAGGAAAATGCAGAGGTGCAGATGAAAATTACGGGTCACTCCGACAATATGGGGACTCCGGAATACAATAAGTTTATCTCATCACTTAGGGCCAGGGCGGTCGCACTTCATTTAAAAAAGCTTGGTATTGACGATGATCGTATTGTTTGGGAAGGTCTTGGAGATACCAAACCGCTTCGTAACGGGAAAATAAAAACTGATAGTTTCAAGGATCGCCGAGTCGAGTTTGTAATGACCGAGTTCGATAATTAAAAGGTATATTTTATCTGGGCATTTTCTATTTTTGGAGGAAATCCTTCAAAAATGAGAAGTCTCCTTACCTTAAGCCTCACCATACTTTTCTTTGCTGCTTGCAATCCTAAGCAAGAAGTAGATTTAATCGTCTACAACGCCAATATTTATACGGTTGATGCTGAGTTTTCAAAGGCTTGCTGCATGGCGATTAACGATGGCAAAATCGTCGCTGTGGCTGAGACAGCTGACAGTTTTAGTGATTATAAGGCCAATACTCAATTAGATGCTGAAGGAAAGACCATTGTTCCTGGATTGATAGACGCCCATTGCCATTTTTACGGGCTTGGTTTGAATCAGCAAGTCGTCGATTTGGTTGGCACGACCAGTTTTGATGAAATTGTACAAAAGGTGGTTGCTTTTCAAAAGGAAAGTCCGGCCAACTTCATTCGAGGTAGGGGATGGGATCAAAACGATTGGGAGGTCAAAGAATTTCCCACCAAAGGTAAGCTGGATGAGTTGTTTCCAAATACACCCATTGCACTGGAGCGGGTAGACGGGCATGCCTATTTGGTCAATCAAAAAGCCTTGGATTTGGCGGGAATTACCACAACCATGCAAGTGGAAGGAGGCGAGATTGTTAAAGAAAATGGGCAAATTACAGGTGTTTTGGTGGATAACCCAATGGGTATGATCGATGCCATTATTCCGAAACCCTCTACCGCAACTAAAATCAGAGCTTTAAAAGATGCGGAACGCTTGTGCTTCGATTATGGATTGACCACGGTCAATGATGCCGGATTACGAAGAGCCACTATTGAAATGATCGATAGTCTGCAACAGGCGAACGATTTATCCATTCGAATCTATGCCATGGTGAGCAATGTCCCAGAAGACTTGGATCACTTCCTGAATAAGGGCATTGTGAAAACCGATAAACTTAACGTCCGATCCATTAAGGTATATGGTGATGGCGCCCTTGGGTCAAGGGGAGCCGCCCTTAAAGAGCCTTATTCCGACAAAGTGGGGCATCATGGGGCAATGGTTACCCCTGTTGACCAAATTGAAGCATTGGCCCAACGAATTGCATCCTCAGATTATCAAATGAACACCCACGCCATTGGGGACTCCGCAAATGTTGTCGTGCTAAAGGCTTATGAAGCCGCATTAAATGGAAAGCTGGACAGACGTTGGAAAGTGGAGCATGCACAGGTAGTTTCAGAACAGGATTTTGATTATTTTAAAAGTGGAATCGTTCCGTCCATACAACCCACTCATGCCACAAGCGATATGTACTGGGCGGAGGACAGACTGGGGCCTGAACGCGTAAAAGGCGCATACGCATACAAAAAGCTACTGGACAAGGCTGGAATAGTGGCGTTGGGAACCGATTTTCCAGTAGAGCAGGTGAGTCCCTTCCTTACTTTTTATGCGGCAGTTGCCCGTCAGGATTTGGAAAAGTTTCCCGAAGGCGGTTTTCAAATGGAGGATGCCCTTTCACGCGAGGAAGCGCTAAAGGGGATGACCATTTGGGCTGCATATTCCAATTTTGAAGAAAACGAAAAAGGAAGCCTTGAACCAGGTAAGTTTGCCGATTTTGTAATACTGAGTGATGATATCATGACCATGCCGGTGGATGACATTCCCAGTCTAAAGGCTGAACAGGTTTTCCTGGGTGGAAACAAGGTGAAATAAAAAATCCGGCGCATGGCCGGATTTGGACATTAAAATTATCTTGGTTATAAGCTCATGGGCAAAGAGACCCGGGTTGTTCCCCATCCCATGACCATTTTCGATCCTGAATCATCAAAGGAAATGGAAAATGCCTCCAAAGACTCACTATCTGTACTCGTTTTTGCGGAAACTCTGGCCACATCGGCGGCGCTATCGTACGAATAGGCGCCCCATTGGTTCAAGTTGCTGTTTAGGATAATCGTCCACTCATCTTCACCGGGAATGGTAAATAGGGCGTAAGTACCCGCTTTTACAGCTTTTCCACCGATGGTGGCATCCTTATAAAATGTGATTTCTGTAGCTTCATTGGCCCCGGTGCGCCACACTTTTCCGGCGGGAGCAAGGTCGGAAAGACTACGTCCCTTCAACTGTGGACGGCTGTAGATTACCCGTACTGCCTTATCCGAAACTCTATAGCTGGAAGGATATGAAGCGATATCCGCGGGACTTTTGTCCAATCCACTAAATTTTTGTGCTGTGGCTTCTGTTGAGAAAATAAGGGTTGAGGCAAATAAAGTAAGCAAGAATATTCTTTTCATGATCGCGATTTTAGTTGTTTCCAAAACTAGGGTGTATTTAGATGGCGTTTTTATAAAGAGACGTTAAATTTTAACAGCTTCTTTCAAAGTGTTCAAGATTCCGGCCTCATATAAGAGAATAGATTATGATTAAATATAAAATGAATGTTTTTTGTAACAGATTGAAATATAATTTAAAGTTTATATTTCAATACTGAAATATGAAGTGCACTTTTGAATCAAAATTGTTATAAATAACTTGATATGTGCGGAATTGTATGTGCGTTTGATGTAAAGGAAAGTACAGCGGCGTTAAGACCCCAACTCTTGGAGATGTCTAAAAAAGTAAGGCACCGGGGACCGGATTGGAGTGGAATTTATTCAGATGATAAGGCCATATTGGCTCATGAACGTTTGGCGATTGTTGACCCAGCTTCTGGGAAACAACCCTTGTTCAGCCCAGATGGAAAACTGGTGTTGGCTGCCAATGGTGAAATATATAATCATAGGGAGTTGCGAAAGCAGTTCGAAGGGAAGTATGAGTTCAAAACACAGTCCGATTGTGAAGTCATCCTTGCACTTTACCAAGAAAAGGGAGTGGATTTTGTTGATGAAATGAACGGTATTTTCGGTTTTGCCATCTACGATAGCGAAAAGGATGAGTACTTCATCGCCCGTGATCATATGGGAATCATTCCCTTGTATATAGGTTGGGACAGAAACGGTACGTTTTATGTTGCTTCCGAATTGAAAGCATTGGAAGGTGTCTGTACCAAAATTGAATTATTTCCTCCTGGACATTATTTGCACAGTTCAGATGGCGAGTTCGTAAGATGGTACAAGCGCGACTGGATGGAATACGAGGCGGTGAAGGAAAACGAAACCAGCATTGCAGAGATCAAAGAAGCTTTGGAAGCTGCCGTACACAGACAGTTAATGTCCGATGTGCCCTATGGAGTTCTGCTATCAGGAGGATTGGATTCCTCGGTCACTTCGGCGGTTGCCAAAAAATATTCACAAATGCGGATTGAGTCCGATGATACTAAGGAAGCTTGGTGGCCACAGCTGCACTCTTTTTCAGTGGGCTTGGAAGGTTCACCAGATTTGGCCGCTGCACAAAAAGTGGCCAACCACATCGGGACAATTCACCATGAGATAAAGTTTACCATTCAAGAAGGGTTGGACGCCATCAAAGATGTCATCTACAACCTCGAAACCTATGATATCACCACGATTAGGGCATCCACGCCCATGTACCTCATGGCGCGGGTCATTAAGTCGATGGGGATAAAGATGGTATTGTCAGGAGAAGGAGCTGATGAGCTTTTTGGCGGATACCTTTATTTCCACAAGGCACCAAGTCCGAAGGACTTTCATGAGGAAACCGTCCGAAAATTGGATAAGTTGCACATGTATGATTGCTTAAGGGCCAACAAATCCCTTGCGGCATGGGGCATTGAAGGCAGGGTACCGTTTTTGGACAAGGAATTTATGGATGTGGCGATGCGAATCAACCCAAAAGACAAAATGATCAACGGGGAACGCATGGAAAAATGGGTGGTACGAAAGGCTTTTGAATCTTACTTGCCCGAAAGCGTGGCCTGGAGACAAAAAGAACAGTTTTCCGATGGAGTTGGCTATAGTTGGATTGACACCTTGAAATCCTTGGTGGAAGACGAAGTAAGCAATGAGCAATTGGCAAATGCGCACTTCAAATTCCCAATACAAACACCAACTACCAAAGAGGAGTATTATTACCGTTCCATTTTCGAGGGGCATTTCCCTTCAGATGCAGCTGCTTTGAGCGTGCCACAAGAGCCTTCCGTGGCCTGTAGCACGAAGATAGCCCTGGAATGGGACGAGGCCTTTAAAAACATGAACGATCCATCAGGAAGGGCTGTAGCCCATGTACACGAGGATGCATATGTGAAATAATCAACCGTGTTTATAAGATGCAGTATG
>JANQRD010000001.1 GCA_028284725.1 Allomuricauda sp.
TTTGATGGTTTCTTCGTTTTCACTGGTGAGCACCTTCTCCATCGGCTTATCTGGAGCGGTTTGCTTTGGAACCGAAGCCGGTTCAACCTTTTCCACAGGTTGTGGCTTCACTTTTTTCGGCTCTGATCGTATCTTTTCTTTGGGTTGTACTTTTCCTGAACCAAAATCCATAGTGCCAAAGTTGATGGCAATTCCCTTTTCAATAGGGGGATCCATATAAGTGAGTCCGATGTAAAAAAGCAATAGGAGTACTACGCTTAAAAGAATTGTTGTAAGCGTAAAGGATTTTTTCTTGTGTCTCGTATCTAAAAACGACATTATTTTGGCCGCACAGCCAAGATAACCTTGTAACTGTTCCTATTGGCAATGTCCATAACGTTGACCGCTTCTTTGATGGCAACGCTTTCCTCTGCCCGTAGAATGATTGTAGGCTTTTCTTGCCCTTTAAGTGCTTTCTTTAATTCAATTTCAATGTATTCTTTGCTAACCTGATCGTTGTTCACAAAATATTTCAGGTTCTTGTCAATGGTCACCGAAACATTTTGAGTGTTCGTGGATTTTCCCTTTGCCTTTGGCAACAACAGATCCAAGGCATTGGGCGCGTTTGAAGTCAACATAAAGAACACCAACAACAAAAACACAATGTCCGTCATTGATGACATGCTGAATTCTGGGCTAACTTTATTTCTTCCTTTCAATTTCATATAAAAATCCTAGATGGGCTCGTTCAACAAATCCAAAAACTCGACCGCATTGGCTTCCATTTTGTGCACCACTTTATCTGTTCTATTGACCAAGTGATTGTATCCAATATAGGCAATAATACCAACGACCAAACCTGCTACGGTTGTGGTCATTGCTGTATAAATTCCGGATGCCAAAGATCCCATTTCCGCTTGTCCGCCACTACTCGCCATTTCATGGAATGCCAAAATCATACCAATAACGGTTCCCAAAAACCCTATCATGGGCGCCGCCCCAGCAACAGTGGCCAGTACACTTACATTTTTCTCAAGTTTGTAAACTTCGAGGGTTCCTGCATTTTCAATGGCGGTATTGATATCATCCAACGGTTTGCCAATTCGGGAAACCCCTTTTTCCGTCAATCGAGCGACGGGTGAGTCGGTTTGTGCACACAATAACTTGGCAGCTTCCAATTTACCATTCATCACATGGTCGCGAATCTGGTTCATGAAATTCTTATCGATTTTTGATGCCGCCTTAATGGCGAAAATGCGCTCAAAGTAGATGTAGAGCGCCACAAATAGGAGCACAAAAAGTACCATTATGATGACGATACTTCCGGTTCCCCCGTTAACAATCAAATCAATAACAGAAAGTGTTTTTTCCTCCGAAATAGCAGCTCCTACCTCGGCTCCTTCCTCCAAATCTTGAAAAATAATCATATAAAATCCCCAATTTAAGTTGCAATAATAACGGAGATTTTTGAGCTAAAGTATTTTTTAGAAAAAGAATCGCATACCGATAAAGCAAATCGCCCCAGCGATAAACCCTATAAAGGCCAACCAACCCATTTTCCTCAGATACCAGAAGAAGTCGATTTTTTCCATTCCCATGGCAACAACCCCAGCAGCGGAACCAATGATCAACATACTGCCCCCGGTACCGGCAGAGTATGCTATAAAGTGCCAAAGTGGATTGTCTATGGGCTCAGAGAACATCCCCAAACTCGCGGCGACAAGAGGAACATTGTCAATTACCGCTGAACCGATTCCAAGCAATATCACCACCAGATCCGATATCTGGGTTCCCTCGATTTCGGTTCCCAGCAAAGGCATTCCTTGTTTCAATCCTTCCGCAAAATTGAAAAGCAACCCAAGGGATTCCAACGCGGCAACCGCCATTAATATTCCCAAGAAAAAGAGAATACTGGGCAGTTCGATTTTGGTCAAAGCACTATGTACCGGGCTATGGTGTGCACCAGCATCGCTTTCAGGATCCACCGAGGATATCGCTATTTTGGAGCTACTGTAGATTTCTGCAAAAGTCGCAACCACCGCTAGGGAAAGCATCATTCCAACATAAGGCGGCAAATGTGTAATAGTTTTAAAAATAGGAACAAATACGATGGCACTCAATCCCAAATACAACATCTTAGGACCAAATTTGGATTTTGGGGGTGTTGCTTCATCGGCATCGATCTCTCCCTTGAAGGCTGGCATAAACGAAGCTACGAAGGTCGGTAATAACATACACACCAAAGAAGGTAAGAGCAAATAACCAATCAATTTGGCAGTGGAAACCTTATTTCCGATCCATAACATGGTTGTGGTTACATCACCAATTGGTGACCATGCGCCACCTGCATTGGCCGCAATCACAATTAAGCCCGCATACCACAATCTTGTATTTCTGTCCTTTACAATTTTCTGCAAAATGGAAATCAATACGATTGTGGCCGTTAAATTGTCAATGATTGCCGATAGGATAAAGGCCAAAAAGGCAAAAATCCATAGGATTTTTTGTTTACTTCTTGTCTTCACAAAGGATTTAATGGTAGCGAACCCATCGAAATAATCAATAATCTCAACAATGGTCATAGCTCCTAACAAGAACACCAAAATCTCAGAGGTTTTCCCAAGGTGGTGCAACAAGGTCTCCTCCAATACGTGCATTTTCTCCTCATGTCCAAATCCAGAAAAACTTTCAAGCAGGGCATGCTTGCCTGAATCAAACCAGGTCGAAAAACTGTCAATGCCAAAGGCCATCAAAGCCCAAAGTATCGCCATCATGGCAAGGGCTGGAATTAGTTTATCGATTTTAAGGTTGTGTTCTAAAGTGATGGCAAGATATCCAAGTACAAAAATTACTATCAGGAGGGTTTCCATGCGTAGTTGGTTTATTTAGTTGAAATATTATTTAGGAGTGTATCTATGCTGTTAAAGATATTCAAAATGAGTTTTCAAACATAATGTTCTACCCAGAAAAATCCATGGAATGGAAATCGACCATATTTAATTTAAAAAATCTGATTTTTTTTAAATCATTCTCAATTCATGTCCTTTTTTACTGAAAAATAACCACCTAAAGGCTATATTTGTACTCCATTTTTAATTATTTCTCAGTTTTATGGAATTTACACTTTCAGAAGAGCAGTTGATGATCCAACAGGCGGCAAAAGATTTTGCCCAGAACGAATTGTTACCTGGGGTAATCGAACGGGATGACTCCCAAAAATTCCCAAAAGAACTGATCCAAAAAATGGGGGAGCTCGGCTTTATGGGAATGATGGTGGATGAAAAATACGGAGGTAGCGGACTTGGTACCCTTTCGTATGTTTTGGCCATGGAAGAGCTTTCAAAAGTCGATGCATCCGCGTCCGTAATAGTATCTGTAAACAACTCTTTGGTATGCTGGGGATTGGAAACTTTCGGAACTGAAGCTCAGAAAGAAAAATACCTGACGCGTTTGTCCACGGGAGAAATCATCGGAGCATTTTGCTTATCAGAACCGGAAGCGGGAAGTGATGCAACTTCACAAAAAACAACTGCAATTGACAAAGGCGACCATTATGTGGTCAATGGAACTAAAAATTGGATCACCAATGGCAGCTCTGCTGAAGTATACTTGGTGATTGCACAGACGGATGTTGAAAAAGGCCATCGCGGAATCAATGCGTTGATTGTTGAGAAAGGAATGGAGGGTTTTGAGATCGGTCCAAAGGAAAACAAACTGGGAATTCGGGGAAGTGACACCCATTCGTTGTTGTTCACCGATGTTAAGGTTCCTAAGGAAAATCGGATTGGTGAAGATGGTTTCGGGTTCAAATTCGCCATGAAAACCCTTGCTGGAGGAAGAATAGGGATTGCAGCCCAAGCTTTGGGAATCGCAGCCGGAGCCTACGAACTATCCAAAAAATATTCGAAGGAACGCAAGGCATTCGGTACAGAAATTGCCAATCATCAGGCTATTGCTTTTAAGTTGGCCGACATGCATACCAAGATCCAAGCGGCACGTCATTTGGTCTACCAAGCCGCATGCGACAAAGACTCGGGTGAAGATTATACCCTTTCAGGAGCCATGGCAAAATTGTATGCTTCCGAAGTTGCTATGGAAACTGCTGTGGAAGCGGTACAGATCCATGGCGGAAATGGTTTTGTGAAGGATTACCACGTGGAGCGCTTAATGCGGGATGCCAAAATCACGCAAATCTATGAGGGCACTTCCGAAATCCAGAAAATCGTAATTTCTAGAAGTATCCTTAAAGACTAAACCTTTACATCCATAAAATTTTAAACCCCCTCTTTTTTAGGGGGTGCCTTTATCAGAATGACAGAATTTGGCAAAACACCCTCTTTGACATACTGGTTGTTTTTTTAAAATCTTTGTATCAAAAACCGAATCCCTCTCATTTTACAGGTTATTATTTTTCGATAGGTGCTTTTTGAGATAATCTCAATTTGGACACCCTCAAATTTTGATTTTGCGTTTTTTTTAACCTTTTAAAACAAACGTTGATGATTTAGTTACAATTGATTAAAAACCTTGATTTTTACTCATCAAAAATGATATTTTTGAGGAAATACCATAATGATGAAGCTAGAGAAACAAGGGTTGTACCTACCGGAATTTGAGCATGATAACTGTGGTGCAGGCTTTATATGCAGTCTAAAAGGAAGGAAATCCAACGACATTATACATAAAGCACTCGAAATCCTCGATAAGCTGGAGCACAGAGGTGCTGTAAGCGCCGACGGAAAAACTGGTGATGGTGCGGGCATTTTAATAGATATTCCACATGATTTCTTCACTGAAGTGTGCAAGTTCAAACTCCCTAAACCAGGGGAATATGCGGTCAGTAACGTTTTCTTGCCCCAAAAGGAGAATCAACGAAACTTTTGTATTTCCAAACTGGAGGAAAACATAAAAGAACAAGGATTGGAGTTGTTGGGATGGCGTAATGTTCCGGTCAACCGATCCGTACCTGGGAGAATTGCTGCGGAAACGGAGCCTTTTGTAAAGCAAATATTTGTGGGCAAAGGTGAAGCACTTGATGATTTCCAGTTCAACCTAAAGCTTTTTATTGCTAGAAAGATTACAGAGCATACCATTATAGAAAGTAAGCTTTCACAGAGCCAATTCTTCTACCTCCCCAGTCTTTCTACAAAAATTATCATTTTTAAGGGACTGTTGATCCCGACCGATATCAGTAAATACTACGAAGATCTTTTGGATCCCCGAGTGGTTACTCGATTGGCCTTGGTGCATCAAAGATTTTCCACAAACACCTTCCCTACATGGGATTTGGCGCAGCCTTTCCGCTACATGTGCCACAATGGGGAAATCAATACGCTTCGGGGAAATGTATCCCGTATGCGTTCTAGGGAAGAGTTGATGCAGAGCGATTGGTTTGGCGAAGATATTAAGCGGATTATCCCAGTTATTTTGCCAGGAAAATCAGATTCAGCCAGCATGGACATGGTTGTCGAATTATTACTGATGACTGGCCGTTCACTACCTGAAGTTATGATGATGTTGGTACCGGAGGCATGGGAAAAAAATACAGAAATGTCGGAATCCAAAAGGGCATTTTACGAATACAATTCCTGTCTGATGGAACCCTGGGATGGCCCTGCCTCGATTCCATTTACAGATGGAAACTATATCGGCGCTGTCCTAGACAGAAATGGACTCCGTCCTTCGCGCTACTCCGTCACCAAAAAAGGATATGTGATTATGTCGTCGGAAACGGGTGTTGTTGATCTGGATCCTGAAGATATCGAGTTTCATGGTCGTTTGGAGCCAGGAAAAATGTTCCTAGTGAATATGGAAGAAGGCAGAATTGTCAATGACGAAGAGATTAAGGAATCCATAGCGAAAAAACATCCTTACAAAAAATGGCTCAAGAACAACTTGGTCCATTTAAAGGATATTCCATATAATGATTGCCCCGTTTTCTTTGGTGAATTCCCGCTGGAAACACGTAGAGCAGCTTTCGGCTATACCTTGGAGGACATCAACACCATTATTTTACCCATGGCCAAAAATGGGAAAGAGCCCATTGGCTCCATGGGGTCCGACACACCCATAGCAGTCCTGTCTGAGCGGCCACAGCTCATATACAATTATTTCAAGCAGCTGTTTGCCCAGGTAACCAATCCGCCGTTGGACGGGATACGTGAGGAATTGATTACGGATATCAGCCTTACCCTCGGCAGTGATCAAAACATTTTTGACATCAACGAACTACACTGCAGAAAACTAAAGATTCAAAACCCGGTTATTTCGAAGGAAGACCTGGACAAAATAAAAAATTACGATGCCAGCCCTGATTATAAGGTAGTTTCCATTTCAATTCTATATGAAATTGCGAAGGGACACAATGGACTGGAAGAAGCTTTAGATGCTATCCTTCAGCAAGCTTCGGATGCCATTGACGAAGGTGCCAATATCATTATCCTATCCGATCGTATGGTGAGCACCGAAATGGCTGCGATTCCAGCTTTGTTGGCGTGCTCCTATGTGAACAGCGGATTGCGAAAAATGGGCAAACGTTCCAAATTAAGCATCATTGTTGAGTCTGCGGAGCCAAGAGAAGTGCATCATTTTGCACTCCTATTCGGATTCGGAGCGAGTGCTATCAACCCTTATTTGGTGAATGAGATTATCGGACAGCAAATTGAGGAAAACGACATTACAGAATACACTTTTACGGAAGCCATCCAGAATTACAACAAGGCCATTGGAAAGGGTATCCTAAAAGTGATGAACAAAATCGGGATCTCCACATTAAATTCCTACCGAGGTTCCCAACTATTCGAATGCATTGGTATCAATACCAAAGTGGTGGACAAATATTTCCCGAATACACCCACACGTATTCAGGGCATAGGTTTGTATGAGGTTGAAAAAGAGATTGCAAAGCGCCACAAAAAAGCATTCCAGAATCAGGAGTTAGCAGCCAATCTTGATATTGAGATTGGTGGAGAGTACCGTTGGCGAAGGGATGGTGAAAAACACATGTTCAATCCGTTAAGTATTGCCAAACTTCAAAAAGCGGTGCGCAATAACGAGCCGAGTACCTATAAGGAGTACTCCGAATTGGTGAATGAGCAGTCCAAAAATTTGATGACCATTCGGGGATTGTTCGAATTTTCGAACTATGACCCAATTCCCATTGAAGAGGTGGAGCCCTGGACGGAAATCGTAAAGCGATTTAAGACCGGTGCCATGTCGTACGGTAGCATCAGTCAGGAAGCCCATGAAAATCTTGCGATTGCAATGAACCGAATCGGAGGAAAGAGCAACTCAGGTGAAGGCGGGGAGGATTCGGCTCGTTTTTATAAGAATCAAACTGGCGACTGGAAGAACAGTGCCATCAAACAGGTTGCATCGGGTAGATTTGGGGTCACTTCAGACTATCTGACCAATGCCCAGGAGATACAAATTAAGATGGCCCAAGGAGCCAAACCTGGGGAAGGAGGCCAACTTCCAGGGCCCAAGGTGAATCCGGCCATAGCAAAAACAAGGAATTCCACTCCCTATGTGGGATTGATCTCTCCGCCACCGCATCACGATATTTATTCCATCGAGGATCTTTCCCAATTAATTTATGACCTAAAATCCGCCAATAGGGAAGCTCGAATCAATGTAAAATTGGTTTCCGAAGTGGGTGTTGGCACCGTTGCAGCAGGGGTCTCTAAGGCAAAGGCCGATGTTATTCTCATCTCTGGCTTTGACGGTGGAACCGGAGCCTCTCCTTTAACTTCGTTAAAACATGCCGGACTTCCCTGGGAATTGGGCATTGCAGAGGCGCAACAAACACTTGTTCTGAATGATTTAAGAAATAGGGTCGTCCTCGAATGCGACGGACAGTTGAAAACTGGAAGGGACGTTGCCGTAGCCTGTCTTCTAGGAGCAGAAGAGTTTGGATTCGCCACAGCACCATTGGTGGCATCGGGCTGTATTATGATGCGCGTATGCCATTTGAACACTTGTCCCGTGGGTATCGCGACCCAAAACCCCGAACTGCGTAAAAAGTTCAAGGGAAAGCCAGAACATGTGGTCAACTACATGTACTTCGTTGCCCAAGAACTACGTGAAATCATGGCGAAGCTAGGTTTCCGCACAGTAAATGAAATGGTGGGTCAGGTTCAAAAACTGGATAGCAAGAAGGCCATCGAGCATTACAAAGCAGCTGGTGTGGATTTAAGTCCTATTTTATATCAGGTCGATGTACCGGAAGGGACTAAATTTTATAACACCGAAGAACAGGTTCACACGGTTGAGAATTCTATTGAATTCGACATCATAGCAAAGGCGCACCCAGCCTTGTTCCGAAAAGAAAAAACCTCATTGGATTTTCCCATACACAACACGGATCGTGCCGTTGGAGCCATCATTAGTAATGAAATATCCAAAATCTATGGAGCCGATGGGCTCCCAGATAATACGTTGAAGCTAAACTTTACCGGTTCTGCGGGTCAGAGTTTCGGAGCTTTTGCTACCAAGGGACTTACCATGGTGGTTAATGGAAATACCAACGACTATCTGGGCAAGGGACTTTCAGGAGCCAAATTGATTATTAAGGTTCCCTATAAATCCACATTAAAACCTGAGGAAAATATCATAACCGGAAATGTTACGCTTTATGGGGCCACTTCTGGTGAGGCCTATATCAACGGTAAGGCCGGTGAACGATTCTGCGTACGGAATTCCGGAGCAAAAGCAGTGGTTGAAGGCATTGGTGATCATGGATGCGAATACATGACGGGTGGTGTTGCCGTGATTCTTGGTGAAGTCGGAAGAAACTTCGGTGCTGGAATGAGCGGTGGAATTGCTTATGTATACGACAAGAACAATTTATTCGAAAAGAAATGTAATGGGGAATCCCTCAATTTGTTGGCTGTTGAAGAGGATAACGATATAGCTCAACTTCGAGAACTTATAGAAAACCATTACAATGCGACATTAAGCCCGTTGGCACAGGAAATTCTTGAAAACTGGGAGGACTGTTTACCTAAATTTATCAAGGTTTTCCCCGAAGAATACCGACAGGCATTGATACGATTGGAAAAAGAAAAATTGCAAACCTTATAATTTGAGCCATGGGAAAAACGACTGGATTTATGGAGTTTGACAGGAAGGACGAAGCCTATGCTCCTGTAAAAGAACGCATCAAAAACTATAAGGAGTTCACACTTCCCCTAAAGGAAAGTGAGCTTAGAAATCAAGGGGCGCGGTGTATGGATTGTGGTATCCCATTTTGTCACAGTGGATGCCCCTTGGGCAATCTAATTCCCGATTTCAATGATGCGGTCTATCGCGGAAAATGGGAAAAGGCCACCAAAATATTGCACTCCACCAATAACTTTCCCGAGTTTACGGGGAGATTATGTCCTGCTCCTTGCGAGGAGTCCTGTGTTTTGGGTATTAATGAAGACCCTGTTTCTATCGAAAACATCGAGAAGAATATTGTGGAAACTGCTTTCAAAAATGGATGGATCCAACCAGAACCACCTTCCAAACGGACTGGAAAAAAGGTAGTTGTGGTGGGTTCAGGTCCCGCTGGTCTTGCGGCTGCACAACAATTAAATCGAGCTGGTCATTCCGTTACTGTATTGGAACGCGATGAAAAAATCGGTGGGTTGCTGCGCTATGGAATTCCAGATTTCAAAATGGAGAAACACATCATTGATCGAAGATTGGAGGTCATGGAACAGGAAGGTATCGTCTTTAAAACTGGGGTTCATGTCGGAGTGGATTTAAAAGCTGATGATTTGAAGAAGGACTATGATGCCATTGTGCTTTGCGGGGGTGCCACAGTGAGAAGACAGTTGCCGATTCCTGGTGCTGATTTAAAAGGTGTGGTACAGGCCATGGACTTTCTCCCACAGAACAACAGAAAAGTTGATGGGATTCCTTATGAAGGGGAGGAACTTACCGCGGAAGGAAAAAAAGTAATTGTTATCGGCGGCGGTGATACTGGATCGGATTGCATTGGCACTTCGATTCGTCAAGGCGCCATTTCTGTAAACAACTTTGAAATTATGCCCAAAGCTACTCCTCAGCGACCCAAAGACCAACCCTGGCCTTTTTGGCCAATGCGCCTGCGCACCAGTTCTTCACACAAAGAAGGTGCGGATCGAGTTTTTAGCATATCCACCAAAAAATTTATAGGGGATGAAAAAGGTAATTTAAAAGGCTTGGTTACCGCTGAAGTCTTTTGGGAAAAAGTTCCAGGACAACGCCCAGTACTTAAGGAGGTTGAAGGAACAGAAAAGGAATGGGAGTGTGATTTAGCGCTCTTGGCGTTAGGGTTTACGGGTTCAGAGACCACAATAGCGGAACAATTGGGATTGGAGATGGACGCCAGAACCAATATCCATGCCACTGCAAAAGACTATAAAACCAATGTTCCAGGTGTATATGTGGCAGGCGACCAGCGTAGGGGGCAGTCCCTTATCGTTTGGGCCATATCAGAAGGAAGACAGGCCGCCCATCACGTAGATGCTTACTTAATGGGGACATCAAATCTACCCCTAAAAGGAGAAGGTGATTTGCCAAGAATCTAAATTTTAAATTTCCAACCAACCATAAAAAAGCTCCCGCGGAAATTTCGTTGGGAGCTTTTCAATTTTAGAATCTGACTAATAAACAATCTGTTCCCGTTTAATCAGTGGTATTTGACTTTTCAGATTACCTATGAACAAAGTAACCCCAAATTATGTCTACAAAATAACGACTGAAGGGTCATATTTCCCTTTTCAAGCGACATAGATATTTTCCTGTAAAAACAAAAAAAAGGCCCTTCACGTTGTGTGAAGGGCCCCGAGGAAGGCGGCGACCTACTCTCCCACCTGGTGTGGCAGTACCATCGGCGCAAACGGGCTTAACT
>JANQRD010000002.1 GCA_028284725.1 Allomuricauda sp.
AAAGCCCCGGGAACCACTCCGGGGCTTTTAAAATAAAATCAAAACCAACCTAAACATATGAGTATACCAACTCAAGTTTATAAAATATTTATAGCAATTTTCATTAGTAAAACAACTCCCTACCAAAAAACCCTACTTAATTTTTAATTTTTTTTGAAAAAATTTACTTTCATGGCCTATGAAGGCCAATTTTCTTGAAGAAATTTACCTTGAGCTTCAATGTGGTATTAGCAAAAATGGGCATCCTTTTCGGTGTTTTGCTTTGGGTTCCATAGGCTTGGAAAGCGGCGTTGGGCTAAGAACCGTGGTACTTCGGGAAGTATCCGAAAATCTCAGGTTGACGTTCTATACGGATGATCGCTCTCCCAAAATCGCTGAAATGAAACATAATGGTGAGGTGAGTGCCCTTTTTTATCATCCTGAAAAAAGGTGGCAGTTGCGAATCACGGGTAATGCTGTAATCGAAGAGAACCCCATCTTATTGGAAGGTATATGGGAAAATCTACCCCCAAACTCAAAAAAAGACTATACTACTGCCACAGCACCTGGAAGCTTGTTGAACAAGATGGATGACCTAACCTACCTCGATGTAAAAAATCATTTTTGCACGGTGCAAATCGTGCCTTTTTTTATTGATTTTTTAAAACTGGGGCATTCCCATCATACCCGGATTCAATTTTCATTGGAAAAAGGTGATTGGAAAGGTACTTTCGTGGTTCCATAGCTACTATTATTACAATCGTCGATTCAGTAAAAAACCAGTCAAAATGAGATATCCAATCTTTTGATGACCTTCCTATGGCGTTTTCAAGATGGTAAAAGTCCCAGATAAAGGGTCTAAAGTGTCCAAAAGTGTAGGGATGAGCTTATCACCCAATTCCAAATACAGTTCAGAAAAGTTAAGTTGTCGTTCTTGCAATGATTGGTTTGGAAAAAGCGCATTCTGCAGATCGGTCATCCGCACCACCTGATCCTTCAATTTTCTTTTTTGGGCCTGTAGCAATCGCTTTTCAAGGGCATCCAGGCCTTTCTTTTGCTTTACTTCCTGTGCCTTTACTGCTCCCAAAAAACTTTTGTCGGTTTCCTCGGCCAATTGGTACATTGACTGAAATTGCTCCTCCAAGTGCTTTTTCTGGGGGGAAAAATCAATATCGATGTTTGAAATCTCCCGAATTCTTTTATTGATGAAGCTATTTTGTCTCAAAAAAAGATTCGAAATGGATAGGCCCAGTTTTTCTGTTTTTTTGGACTGTTTTTGATTGATCACCAAAACTGAGTTGCGAAGCAATAATATCGGGAAGGTGATATGCATCGCGTCAAAGTAAGATTTTAGCTCCAACCAATAGGCAAGCTCCCCTCCTCCTCCGATATAGCAAAGATTTGGCAAAACTACCTCTTGATACAATGGGCGAGCAATGACATTGGGTGAAAATCGCTCTGGATGTTCGTCAAGCTCGGCTTCGAGTTCGCTCTTAGAAAACTTTATTTCGGTATCGTTCACCTCAAAACTTCCATTTTTTCGCACAATCCGTTCCCGTAAACCGTCCAATAAATAAAAATAGTTGATTTCCCTGGGGTTAACCTGAATCTTATAATCTGAAGAGACCTCGGACAGGGATGCAATGGTTTTTGATACTTCTGTAAATGGCTTATGGGCAATGATGTCCTGTTTGGCAGACGGGACAAGTAGTTTTTTAAGTTCCGCATCATCCCCATCGATAATCACAAGACCATACTCCCCAAACAACTCGTTAACCAAAAAACGGGTGGCCTCTGCCAGATTTGAATGTCCTAAATAAGCCTTTTCAAAGAGCGCTTTAAGCGTTTTTGCGTTTGGGGTATTGCCCAACCCTGCAGAAAAGATATCGAAAACTTCTTTTAGCCCTTCAGTGTTCAATTTCCCTACTGCACCAGATGCATCATGGTTCCATTGTACTTTTTGCCCCTTGAAATTGAAGAAATTGATTTCATCAAAATCATGATCTTCCGTGGCCATCCAATACACAGGTACAAAATGAAAATCTGGGTACTGTTCCTTTAGTTGTCTGGTAAGATTGATGGTGGAAACAATTTTGTACAGGAAATAGATTGGCCCGGTAAATAGGTTCAGTTGATGTCCCGTAACAACTGTGAAAGTATTCGATTCCCTTAAGGCTGAAATGTTACTCTGGCTGAGTTCGGAAAGTGCAATTTTCTTATTTTGATTGGAAAGTGCCTCTACCAAAACAGCCCGATTGGATTCCGGAAAGTTGGCTTTCTTTTCCTTTATTTGATCCAAGAAATTCTCCGAAGTGGGATATCGGTTGTAAAAGGGTTTAAGATCTTTGGCTTGGTCAAGGTAATCACAGATGAGCTTGGAAAAGTACCCCGTTTCCAGAAAAGGTATACAATCTACTTCCATTAAAGTTGAAATATCGCGCTAAAGATAAACCTCTTCTTTTTTTCTCGTCCTAAAAATACGTTAATTGCTTTCCGAACGGTTCCTGCGCCTACCCTCGACAGTGCAGATTCTGGAATTTATTGTTAGATTTGATTCCGACTAATTTGACCGCACATGACAAGACAACTATTTTTCATCCTTTTTCTTTTTACCGTAACCATTTCAGCCCAACTAAAATCCCCTTCCGAATTTTTAGGATATGAGCTCGGTACCGAATTCACCCGTCACCACGAAGTGGTGGATTATTTTGAACATCTGGCCAAAGAAGCCTCAGATAAAGTAAAGCTTACGGTTTACGGACAGACAAATGAACGTAGACCTTTGTTATTGACCTATGTTTCTTCGGCGTCCAATATTTCAAATTTGGAAAGTATTCGGCAGGAACACCTAAAAAATACCGAAGGTGATGGGAATTCAAACACTGCCATTGTTTGGTTAAGCTATAATGTGCACGGAAACGAAAGTGTGTGTACGGAAGCATCCATGCAGACCATTTACGATCTTTTGACCAAAAAAAGTTCGCATCTTGAAAATACGGTAGTCATAATGGATCCCTGTGTCAATCCAGATGGACGGGACCGCTATATTAACTGGTACAATCAACACAAGAATTCACCCTACCAAGTCGACCCCAATAGCAAGGAACACCATGAAGGTTGGTGGACAGGAAGAAGTAACCACTATATGTTCGACCTCAACCGGGACTGGGCTTGGCTGACACAGAAAGAGAGCCAGCAACGGATGAAATTGTACAACGAATGGTTGCCCCATGTACATGCCGACTTTCACGAACAAGGTGTGGACAATCCCTACTTTTTTGCTCCAGCTGCGGAGCCTTACCATGAAGCGGTAACTAACTTCCAACGTGATTTTCAAGAGACTGTTGGAAGCAACCACGCCAAGTATTTTGATCAGGAAGGCTGGTTTTATTTTACCAAGGAAATCTATGATCTCTTTTATCCAAGTTATGGCGATACCTATCCGACCTATAACGGTGCAATCGGAATGACCTACGAGCAAGGTGGAAGCGGTCGGGGCGGTTTGGGCGTACTTACAAGAATTGGGGATACGTTGACCCTGAAAGATAGAATAGCACACCACTACACCACCGGGTTGTCTACCGTGGAGGTTTCTTCGCAAAACGCTGAGAAACTCAATTCTGAATTCAGGAAGTTTTACCAAAACCGAAATTTTAGATACAAAAGTTATGTGTTGAACGGCAACAGGGACAAAATTGCGGCTTTGAAAAAACTGCTTTCAAAGCATAAGATCAAATTTGGCCATCCATCCAAGGGATCTGTTAAGGGTTACAATTACAGAACGGGCTCTAGTGGTAGCGTGTCCATGTCAAATAACAGTCTTGTTGTTTCCACAAATCAGACCAAAGGCACTTTGGTGAAGGTACTGTTTGAGCCCAATGCCAAACTGAGTGATTCGCTCACCTACGACATTACTGCATGGTCATTGCCGTACGCCTATGGCTTGGATGGCATTGCAACCTCTAGTCTGATTACTGCCGGAGAGGGTGATATTGATACGCAAATTCCGGCAAGTAAATCGGTAAGCGCTTCGAACTATGCGCATATCACAGATTGGAATAGCATGGAAGATGCGCGTTTTCTAACAGCACTTTTAAAAGAAGGTATTCGGGTAAGAACTTCGCACCACCCTTTTGCAATTGATGGAAAGTCATTTGCCAGAGGAAGCCTTATTATTACTAGGGCAGACAATGAGAACAATACCAACTACATCGCCAAGTTAAAAACTATGGCGGATAGGTTCCAAAAGAATATCACAGGGTCAAAAACAGGTTTTGTAGACTCCGGCAAGGATTTTGGATCACCATATGTTCAGATGGTTTCAAAGCCAAAAGTCGCAGTGCTTTCTGGAGAGCCGACATCCACGCTTCGGTTTGGAGAAATCTGGCACTTTTTTGAACAACAACTGCATTATCCACTCACTGTGATTGATAGCGAGTATAGAAATCGGGTTGATTTAAAGGACTATGATATCTTGATTTTACCCGGAGGGAGTTATGGGGATTTTTTCGGTGAAAATG
The DNA here is from genome assembly GCA_028284725.1 of Allomuricauda sp. Lineage (GTDB taxonomy): Bacteria > Bacteroidota > Bacteroidia > Flavobacteriales > Flavobacteriaceae > Flagellimonas. Next base: position 4,500 of record JANQRD010000002.1, read on the forward strand.
AGCTGAAAAACCTCAAGGACTGGGTTAAAGATGGTGGTAAACTTATTGCGTTGGGAGGTTCCATCGCAGCACTTGTTGGTGAAAAAGGATTTGGTATAAAAGAGAAGGAATTTGAAAAAGATTCCGACCAAAAAAAGCCCAAGTCCCATAAAAACTCACAAAGGGAAAGCATAAAAAGTGCCATTACCGGGGCGATTTTTAAGACCAAAGTCGACAATTCGCATCCGCTGGGCTACGGTTACGGCTCGGACTATTTTACATTAAAATTGGGAAGCGACAGTTATGACTTCTTAAAAAATGGAAACGTTGTTTATTTGGAAAACAACACTAAACCTGTTTCCGGATTTGCAGGTAGCACTGCACAAAAAAAAGTGGGTAATTCCTTGATTTTTGGTGTTGAATCCCATGGAAAGGGCAATGTTATTTATATGGTGGATAATCCATTGTTCCGGGGTTTCTGGGAAAATGGAAAACTATTTTTTGCCAATGCCCTTTTTATGGTAGATTAGAATCCCTATATATTGATAATAAACTGGTTAATCCAAAAATTCACTTAAATCGCAGATGGCACTAATCCCAAAATTTTGTACCTTTAATAGTCATTAATTGGTATAAAATCAGGCATATGCGTCCATTTTCGAGTATTTTTTCCAAAAGAGCAACTGCTAGTCCGTTGTTCGTTTTTCTGTTTGCTTTGTTATTGTGCTCTTCCCAAGCTTTTGCTTTTCAGCAAGATGAAGAAACCGACGGTAAATTCAAGCAATACAAAGGAGAGGTTTTTGATGAATCCTCCAACAAACCACTTGTTTTTGCTACGCTTTCCGTAGAGGGGACCAACATTAGTACCATTACCAACACTGAAGGAGATTTTCTTTTGAAAATTCCAGAAGATATTACCGATGGCATCGTGGTCGTTTCATTTTTAGGCTATAAAAACAAGAGTATTCCACTATCTGAACTAAAACCGAACAAGAACAAAATTTCCCTTGCCGTTTCGGTCACCGAGCTTTCCGAAGTCAACATTAATGCTCCAAAAGACGCAGCTGCGTTGGTACGTGAGACCTTGGCCAGAAAGGGGGACAATTATTTTGATGACCCTACGCTAATGACCGCGTTTTATCGAGAGACCATCAAAAAAAGAAGAAAAAATGTTTCGCTCTCGGAAGCGGTTGTGAATATTTACAAAACCCCTTACAGTTCTGTACGTAAGGATGCCGTTGAGCTCTATAAGGCACGAAAAAGTACGGATTACAGCAAATTGGACACCGTAGCGCTCAAATTGCAAGGAGGCCCCTTTAATACGCTATATGTGGATATCATGAAATATCCTGAATATATTTTTTCCACAGAATCTATTTATGACTATAGATTTACCTTTAGTAGGTCTACCAGAATAAATGACAAGTTAATCTTTGTCATCAAATTCAATCAGTTGGAAACCATTGAGGAGCCATTATACAAAGGTGAATTGTTCATCGATGTCGAAAATAAGACACTGACCAGTGCCATATATACTCTAAATATTACAGATAGGGAAAAAGCTGCTAGACTATTTGTACGCAGAAAACCAGCCAAAGTGGATGTTTGGCCTACAGAAGTAGCTTACAGAGTGGATTACCGCGAAAAAGGAGGGAAATGGTATTATGGATACAGTAATGTTCTATTGGAATTTAAGGTGGATTGGGAAGATAAACTTTTTAATTCGGTATATAGCATGACCGCGGAAATGGCGGTTACCGATTGGGAGAAAAATGTTACCGGTGAATTGCCAAAAACCAGGGAACGCTTAAAAAAATCGATTATTTTAAGTGACGAAGCCATTGGTTTTTCCGACCCTGACTTTTGGGGGCAATACAACATCATAGAACCCGAAAAATCCATTGAATCGGCCATAAGGAAGATTCAACGTCAGTTGCGACGGGCAAAACCAAAAGGTGGAGCATCCGCTCAATAACCCGACTCAGATAAATAAATCTTACGTTTAAAAAAGCCCCTTAAAAGGGGCTTTTGCTATTTCTCGAATTCTTGTAGTGTTTTTATGATTATGGATACGCAATCCAGCAATTGTTCTTTGTCCATAACCAATGGTGGGGCAAATCGGATGATATTGCCATGAGTTGGCTTTGCCAACAGTCCATTTTCCTTCAGGGCCATACAAATATCCCATGCGGTAGAACTCTCCTCAGTGTCATTGATCAAAATGGCATTCAACAAGCCTTTTCCACGAACCTTGACGACCAAATCGCAGGTGGGAATGAATTTGTTCAGTTCTTCCCTGAAAATTTCACCCAATTCAAATGCATTCTCAGCCAACTTTTCGTCTTTGATCACTTCCAGGGCGGCTATTCCAACAGCCGCAGCAATTGGATTTCCACCAAATGTACTTCCATGACTTCCCGGTGTAATCACTTCCATAATATCGTCGTTCGCCAAAACAGCCGATACGGGATATGCCCCCCCTGAAAGTGCTTTGCCAAGAATCAAAACATCCGGTTTTACCTCAGGGGTTCCACTGCAATGTTTGTCCTCACAACTACAATTGCCACATGTGGCCAACAACCTTCCTGTCCGCGCTATTCCAGTTTGTACTTCATCTGCGATGAAAAGTACATTGTGCTTTTCGCATAGTGCCTTGGCTGCCTTCAAATAACCCTCGGAGGGGACATAAACTCCTGCCTCACCTTGTATGGGTTCCACCAAAAAACCAGCTACGTTCGCATTATTGCTCAACGCTTGCTCCAAAGCAACAAGGTTATCGTACTCCACTTTAATGAATCCTTCCGTATAAGGGCCATAATTTTTAGTGGCCGCTGGGTCATTTGAAAAGGAAATGATAGTTGTGGTTCGTCCGTGGAAATTGTTCTCACATACGATAATTTGGGCTTGGTTCTCGGGAATCCCCTTTTTCTGATAAGCCCATCTCCTACAAATCTTTACTGCCGTTTCCACTGCTTCCGCCCCAGTGTTCATGGGTAAAAGTTTGTCAAACTTAAATGTGGAAGTAGCATACTCTTCAAATCTTCCAAGCATATCATTATAAAATGCTCTTGAGGTAAGTGTGAGGTTTTTTGCCTGCTCCGTCATCGCATTGACAATTTTTGGATGGCAATGTCCTTGGTTAACTGCGGAGTACGCCGATAAAAAGTCGTAATACCGCTTTCCTTCAACATCCCACACAAAAACACCTTCACCCCTGCTCAAAACCACTGGAAGCGGATGGTAGTTGTGTGCTCCGTACTTGTTTTCTAAATCAATCACTTGCTGCGATGTTAAATGCTCTAAAACAGCCATTTTAAATAAATTTAAATTGATAAAACAACCATTCCTACATCACCTTTATTCTTTCGAGGGCTCGAAAAAGCAGCGTGGGAGAGAAATCATCCCTGAGAGAGCAGCTAAATTATTAAATATTTGTTCAAAATCTATGTATTTGCCCTACCGATGAACTACTTTTTATGTGCTAGAGCTGAAATTTGAAGCTCCAATCGCTTTAATTCCCGGAGTACATCGTTTTTGTCCATCTGCATCCATAAATAGAGTTTTATCATACCCATAAAAACAAAACAAACGCAAATACCTACCCCCCATTTAATGAGTTCGGCGATAACTTCAGTGTCAAAAAACTGAACCACGCAGTAAATCAACAGTCCAAAAATTACCAGGTTCATGATGTTCATAATGACCGCCAACCAAGCCATTCTTCCTTTAAAAACTCCTCCGAATTTTTCCAGAACATTTTGTTCCCCAAGTTCGTCGTAGAACTTTGCCTCCTCTTGAGTTAAGGCTTCTTTGATCAATTCATCTATTTTTTCAATGTCCTTTTTCATGATTTCTTGTTTTAATGATTTTTTTCAATTTTTCCCGTGCGTGGAACAATCTGGACTTTGTGGTACCCACAGAAATATCGAGTACATCCCCTATTTCCTTGAGTGAATATTCCTCGAGGTAGAACAACCTCAAAACCATTTGTTGATTTTCAGGAAGATCTCTGATAGCCTCGAGAAGCTTTTTTATTTCGGCCTCATTATCGCGAATTCCACCGACCACTTTGGAATCGCGATAATGTTCTTTCATTTTGTCCCTGTCCTTTTTTATCCTTTTCAGATAATCCAACGACTTTCGGGTTACAATTTTAATGGCCCAGCTTCCAAAACTATTCGGGTTCTTTAAAGCATGCAACTTGCCGATTATGGTACTCCACGAGTCCTGAACAATATCGCGGGAAGCCTCTATGTCTTTTGTATATCGGTATGAATGCTTGCAAAGCCGCAGATGGTATCGCTTCACCAAAATGGATAGCGACTTTTTATTCCCAGATTGGTACTCCAATACCAAAAGTCCATCAAACGCTTCTTCGGTTGTTTTCATATCACTTGCTACCCTAAAGACATCAAAAGTGGAAAAAGGTTCAAAAAAAGTTTTTCGCATGCTTCATTTACCCAAGTTAATTGTTCTTTATTGGAACCTATGCTTATTTTTGCGCCATGCGGAAAAAAAGCAGACGGCAGACGTTCGAAAATGTTGAAGTTATTGATGCAGGAGCCAAGGGAAAATCGGTGGGCAAAGCTCCAGATGGCAGGGTAATTTTTCTCTCCAATGCTGTTCCCGGTGACGTGGTTGATGTAATGACCACTAAAAAAAGAAGGGCGTATTTTGAAGGAGTTGCCACCCATTTCCATCAACTTTCCGACAAAAGGACGAGCCCGAAGTGTGAGCATTTTGGAATTTGCGGTGGATGCAAATGGCAGCACATGTCCTACCAACACCAACTTCATTTCAAACAAAAGGAAGTAGAAAATAACCTGAGGAGAATAGGTGGAATTGAATTGCCTGAGGTCACCCCAATATTGGGCTCGAAAAAGCAATATTTCTATCGCAACAAGATGGAATTTTCCTTTTCAAACAGTCGTTGGCTCACCGAAGCCGAGATTAACTCAGGGGATGCCATCGAAGATAGAAATGCCCTTGGATTCCATATTCCTGGGATGTGGGACAAGATCCTTGACATCAAAAAGTGTCATCTTCAAGCTGATCCCTCGAATGCGATTCGTTTAGAAGTGAAAAAGTTTGCTACTGAAAATGGATTGTCGTTTTTCGACCCAAGGCAACAAAATGGTCTTTTACGCACTTTAATGTTACGGACATCCTCTACGGGGGAGATCATGCTACTGATTCAGTTTTTTGAGGATAACCCCGAACAACGGGAGTTGCTGTTGACCCACGTTCAGAAAAAGTTCCCTGAAATCACCGCTTTACTTTATGTTATCAACCAAAAACAGAACGATACGATATATGATCAGGAAGTCATCTGTTTTTCGGGAAGAGATCACATTTTTGAGGAAATGGAGGGGTTACAGTTCAAAATCAATGCAAAATCGTTTTACCAGACCAACTCGGAACAGGCCTACGAACTCTACAAGGTGGCTCGTGATTTTGCTGGACTAACAGGAAATGAACTGGTTTATGATCTGTACACCGGAACGGGAACAATTGCACAATTTGTTTCGAAAAAAGCCGCAAAGGTAGTTGGGGTTGAATCGGTTCCAGAGGCGATTGAAGATGCAAAAGCCAACTCCATTCATAATGGCATTTCTAATGTGGAATTCTCTGTGGGAGATATGAAAACAGTCTTTAATGACGATTTTATAGCCCAACACGGACATCCCGACGTAGTGATCACAGACCCCCCCAGGGACGGAATGCACAAATTGGTAGTGGAACAGTTGCTGCAGGTCGCCCCGCAAAAGATTGTTTATGTTAGCTGCAACAGTGCCACGCAAGCAAGGGACCTGGCATTGCTGAATGAAAAATACCAAGTGATGCGCGTACAACCCGTTGATATGTTCCCACAGACCCACCACGTAGAAAATGTTGTACTTTTGGAGAAACGGGTATAATTTTTGATAACATCTGTTTTTAATCTGGAATGAAAAAAATACTTCCCAGCTTACTGATCACCTTCTTACTTATTGCCATTGCCTCCTGCGAAAAGGACGATATCTGTGTTGAGAATTCTCCCCAATTGGTCATTGGTTTTTTTGATGCGGAGGACACTACGGAATTTAAACGGGTGGCTTCATTTCGAGTAAGGTCATTGGATAATGATAGTATCTTGGAGACGGAGACCTTTAGCGATCGCTCAACTTCACCAGATTCGTTGTTTATCCCTTTACGAATTGACGGCACAACGACCACATACGAATTTATCGTTGATTCGGAAGATGATGAAACCACCATGGAAGAGTTAGGTGATATTGATACGCTGACCATTTCGTATGAAACTCGGGAAGCCTTTATTTCAAGGGCATGCGGTTTTATGATCAATTATGACAATTTGAATGTAACACTACCCGAAAGTGCGTCCAACTGGATTCAGGATATCACCATTTCTGAACAAACCATTGAAAACTCCAACAATATCCATGTTAAAATATTTCATTAGTCTTTTGTGCCTAGTCACCTTTTTTTGTGGCAGGAGTCAGAGTGAACCGGTGGATTTACAGCCTAAAGATACTGTGGAATACAAACAGGAGTATGGGTTACGGGTTGGGGTTGATTTGAATCGCCTGGTGTTCTCATTCATTGACGAGGATTACACAGGATTTGAATTGGTGGGTGACTACCGCTTGACACAAAGTCTGTATTTAGCCGCTGAACTTGGTAACGAAGAAAAGAGCCAGACCGAAAATTTGAGCAATACCCTTTTATATGATTTTACCACCTCAGGGAGTTATATCAAATTGGGAGTAGAAGTAAACACCTATGAGAATTGGTTCGGGATGAACAACTCCATTACCATTGGCGGACGGTATGCTTTTGCAAGCTTTAGTCAAACGCTGAATGAGTACAACATTTTTGAAACCAATCGTTTTTTCAACCCAGATGAGTTTTTAGCTGGAGCCCAAACAGGCGAAGAATTTAGCGGTCTTAGTGCATCCTGGTTGGAATTTGTTGCAGGTAACAAGGCCGAGCTTTTTGCGAACATTTATATTGGCATGAGTGCACGCCTGGGATTTTTAGTGACAAATACCGAGGAGGAACGCTTTCCCAATCTTTGGATTCCGGGTTTCAACAAAGTTACCGATGGCAGTAATTTTGGCGTAAGCTACAACTATACCATTTCGTATTTGATTCCGTTTTACAAGAAGTCCAAAAAGAAAAAAGACGCTTTACCCGAACCGGAACAGAATTAAATCGTACTTTTTACGAAATAAAGCGCGCAGCTTCCCCAATTAAATCTTACCAAAAACAGCACTATGAGACTTTATCTCTTTTTTCTTATTCCATTAATTTTGTTTGGGATAAGTACCTACTGGTTGCGCAAATGGAACGGTCTTTGGCCCTTTTTAATCATCAACGCGATTTTAATAGTGGGATATGAAGTTTACTTTGCAAAAAGTGAATTGCCCACTTTTCTCAAAAGTAATTCGTATGGGCTTGAAAGATTGGTACTTTTTATCTTAGTTCCGATAATTCACGCCATATTGGTATTCTTTTTTGCGTTGATCATGAAAAATTATCTTAGAAAATAATAGCACTTTAATGAAAAACACAAACACGCTTATCAACTATGTTGAATTCAAGGCAACAGACCTAGAAAAGGTAAAAGACTTTTATAGCCAAACCTTTGGATGGACATTCACCGATTATGGCCCGACCTATACCGCATTTTCCGAAAGTGGACTGGAAGGTGGTTTTGAGCTGACCGAAGATCCCATTGTGAATGGTGCACTCATCGTCCTGTACCATGAAAATCTATTGGAAATAAAAGACAAAGTTGTTGAAGCTGGGGGTGTTATTGTGAAAGAGATTTTTTCGTTTCCTGGTGGAAGTCGATTTCATTTTGAAGACCCAGCAGGTAATGAACTGGCTATTTGGTCGGATAAATAAAACGTGTATGATAATAAGAGTCTTTACCACGGAAGTATATAAAGAACTGCACCAAGAATTTGAAGCAAAATTCAAGGAAATCTCGGTGCCGTTGGTCAAAGGACAAAAAGGACTTTTGGGATTGGAAATTGCCAAACCCACCCAATGGAATCCAAACACCTATGCCATGATTTCGAAATGGCGCAGAGAAGAGGACATCATCAATTTTGCTGGGGAAAACTGGAATGAAGCACATATTCCATCCGGGATGGAAAAGTTCATTTCAGATTGCGCGGTACAGCATTTCATCAACATAGAAATTGAGCAAACCTGAAGTTTGATTTTTGGATATCGGTAATCTTTATTTGATTTCACGCATTCCTTTGATAAAAATCCATTTCATCAATATTTTTTCGCCCTCATCTGTTTGAATCGCCCCAAATTTTGGAGCCAAAATATTGGCAATTATGGCCGAAGTGACCGCTAAAAAAATAGGATTAAGTGGTAAGTAATAGCCCAAAGCAAAACGAGCTATCAAAAACAGTACAACAAAAGCTATAAAATTGAAAAACAGCGCTTTATGCTTTGGTTTCATGTTTATTGGTTTGGTTTTTTAACTTTTTGCTACCAGCATACATCTCATATTTTACCAAACGGGATTCCAATTTCCCGTTATAGGTCTTTATCTTCCGCGATGGTCGCAATCCCACATGTTTTAGTGCCTCCATGTTTGAGGTGACCAACCACGCTTCCGTTCCGGGATAACCTTTTTTCAAAGTATCCCCAATTTTGGCATAAAATTCCTCGGCAGCTATCTGAAGGCGTTCCCCGTAAGGCGGATTGAACACCATATGCAACTTTCCATCCAAGGGTTTTTCGGTTCGAAAGAAATCCTTTCGCTCAATGGAAACATACTCCGTCAGATTGGCATTGTCCAAATTTTCCTGTGCTTTCCGAACTGCAGATGGCGCTTTGTCATATCCCAAAATCTTATGGTGAAACTCCCGAACCTTGTTAAGACTTGCATTGACAATTTTTTCATGTAGCTCCGAATCATAATCGTTCCAGTGCATGAAAGCGTACCTTTCGCGGTTAATATTTGCCGGAATATTGCAAGCGATCATGGACGCTTCAATCAAAAAAGTACCACTACCGCACATGGGGTCCAAAAAGTCGGTAGTGCCATCCCATCCGCTTGTGAGCAGCAGCCCCGCGGCCAAAACCTCATTGATTGGCGCAATGTTGGTCGCAATTCGATACCCGCGCTGGTGTAATGAAGCTCCTGAGCTGTCCAACGAGACCGTACATTGATTCTTGTAAAGATGCACATTGATTCGAATGTCGGGATTTTGTGTATTCACACTGGGACGTTGATGCGCTACTGCCCGAAACTTGTCCACCATGCCATCCTTCACCTTTTGTGAAACGAACATTGAATTATTGAACACTTCAGAGTGCATGGTCGTATCTATGGCAAAGGTCTTGTCATGGTTGAAAAAATCAGGCCAATTCAACTCGTAAACATTTTGGTACAGCTGTTTTTCATTGAACACCTTAAAACTGGCTATGGGCCTAAAAACCTTTAAAGCCGTTCGCAAGCAAAGATTAGCTTTGTAGAGAAAACCCAAATCCCCTTCAAAAGACACATTGCGCACGCCTTCCCTGACATTTCCGGCTCCTAAGTTCCGTAACTCCTTGGCCAAAAGCGGTTCAAAACCATAAAGGGTCTTGGCGAGCATTTTAAAATTTGCAGCCATAAACAGCAAAAATATTTCCGTAAAAATAGGCTATTTTTGCCCCTTCAACCTAGCTTATGGATTTTCCTTTTGCTTTTGTCTTTCTAGCACCCATTTTGGCCGTGTGGGGCAGTTATATTTTTGTTTTATTCGCCCAACCGAAGGACAAAAAGAGTATCAAACTGTTGCTTACGTTCAGTGGTGCCTTTTTATTAGCGTTGACTTTTTTTGAGCTCCTACCTGAAGTCTACAACGAACATGATTCGAGAGAGGTAGCTGTTTTTGTTTTGGCTGGAATTTTACTCCAAGTGTTTTTGGAATTCTTTTCAAAAGGTGCGGAGCACGGACATGTTCATTTGCATTTGGAAAAGAACAAGTTCCCGATTCTCCTGTTCCTGAGTCTATCAATGCATGCCCTCATTGAAGGGGTCCCTATACATGGAAATGGTTCCATTTTGTACGGAATCATTATACATAAAATTCCTGTGGCAGTAATTCTCAGTATTTTCTTGCTGAATTCCAAAATGAAAAAAGCACTAGTCTTGATGTTTGTAGGCGCTTTTTCATTAATGACTCCGCTAGGGAGTTACCTGGCCCAACTACCCTGGATGGAAACGAACGGATACATTTTTACAGCATTGGCAATTGGGGTGTTTTTGCACATTTCCACCATTATTCTCTTCGAGACTTCCCAAGAACACTCGTTTAACCTTAGAAAGCTCTTGGTCATCGTTCTGGGGATTGGGATTGCCTATTTTCTATAGGGTTCCACTGCTTGTTTCTCAATGGATAATACCCAATACAAACAGCCAATGGCTGATGGCTCCCCCTAACACAAAGAAGTGCCATATCAAATGGTTGTAGGGAATTTTTTTCACGGCATAGAAGAGTATGCCTATGGTATAAAACGCACCTCCCAGACCAAGAAGAAATAGACCGTTTGCTGATACATTTTTAGTAAGAAAATCAATATCCACTACCACCAGCCATCCCATCACTCCATAAAGCACCAGCGAAAAAACTTCAAATTTACCGGTAAAGAATAGTTTTAGTAAAGTTCCAAAAAGTGCTAATCCCCAGACCATATAAAACAGCAACCATCCCTTTGAATCGTTAAGAATCAGCAAGCAAACAGGTGTATAGGTTCCGGCAATCAAATAATAGATGCTTATGTGATCTAGAATTCTGAGTTTTTGTTTGAGCTTTGGGTTTCTTACCGCATGGTAAATTGTCGACGCGGTAAATAATACAAATAGAGAAATACTGTATACCATTATACTCCAGAAAAGAAAAGGTGATTGGGTCAAATCCTTTTGGAAAAGTAAAACAAACCCTATCACAGAGAGCACCATTCCCAAGGCATGGGAATACGCGTTCCATTTTTCCTCTATTAGAATAGATTTGGGGCTTGAGGTCAAAGAAATTTTATTTGTAGCGTTTGCCGTGTTTGATCACCAAATCCACGTCCTGTAGTAAACTAATATATCGAAGTACATCACCATCAACTGCAATAATATCCGCGTACTTCCCGGGGGTAATGGTTCCTACGTCATCAGCTACTCCCATCCAAAGTGCTGGCCAATAGGTAGCCGAACGAATGGCATACATAGGATCAATACCGAACTCATTGACCCAGACATCCAGTTCGTTCCATGTGGACTGACTATGGAATTTCATAGGGATACCACTATCCGTTCCAATTAAAAGGACAACCCCTGCATCCAACAATTGCTGAATTTTTGTTTTTAATGTTGGACGACGCGATGGTGTCAACTGAAAATAGGGAAGACGATCTGGATGTTTTATACTGTTTTTGATATCGGTAATAATGCTGTCCGGAAGCCCTAAATGCCATGAATCATTATCCAACTTTTCACGATTGTCCCTTACATATTCATAATTGTAAAGTCCCTCCACCGTCGGACACCAAAAAAGTGGTCCTTTGTTCATCTGTGCAGTTCGCTCTTTGATCATTTCCATTACATCATCGGGATATCTGGGAGCAGAGGATAATCCTGTGTGCTCAAAGCAGTCCACATCTACAAGTATTCCCCTTCTAATTTCTTCAGGTCGATGTCCGTGCGCCACCACTTTAAGATTGTTTTTATGTGCCTCATCCACAACCGCACGTAGCTCTTCCATGGTCATTTGATCCTGGTCGATCAACTTAATAACATCTACTCCAGCATTGGCCAGTTTCTTTACTTTTCTTCTTCCATCTTCCGGGCCGTTTACCCCCCATCGAAATGCTTCTGTTCCCGGATAAGGTTTATGCTGAATAAAAGGTCCTGAAACATAAAGGGTTGCTCCAGGAATTTCACCATTATTTATTCTATCCCGTACCGATATACTTTCTTTTAAGGGAGCGCCTAAATCTCTAGCACTGGTGACACCTGCCATCAATAGCTGGTGTGCAGAGGCTGGCATTATCACATCTTCAAACAAAGGAGGATACGTCTTGTCCCAATAGCTGTAATTGGCGTGGCCATTGATCATGGTATGCACGTGCATATCCCAAAGACCGGGTAACACACTCATTCCTTCTGTGGAAATGACTTCTGCATCTTCTGGGACGGAAAGTGTCCCTACTGTACCTACTGCTTTGATTCGCTCTCCCTCAATAAGAACCACACTGTTTTTGATTGGGTCCGAGCCAAAACCGTCTATTAATGTTCCACCAACCAATGCTTTTAGGTTGACTTCTTGTGAAAAGACAAAAATAGGAATGAAAAAAAGGCAAAATGCCAATCGAAGTTGAAGCATTATTTCTGTTTTCTCTAAAGATAGTGCAAAAACAAAAAAAGGCCCTTCACGTTGTGTGAAGGGCCCCGAGGAAGGCGGCGACCTACTCTCCCACCTGGTGTGGCAGTACCATCGGCGCAAACGGGCTTAACT